>JBEKXO010000280.1:0-5806 GCA_049511995.1 Terriglobales bacterium | reverse complement strand
GCCCCAGGGCGATAAAGATGGACCGCTCCAGATTCTCGTCGCCAATCTCGATTACAGCGACTACCTCGGCCGCCTCGCCATTGCCCGCGTTTTTTCCGGCACCATGAAGACTGGAGAAGATGTAGCCATCGCCAAGCGCGACGGGTCGTTTCAGAAAACAAAAATCACCAAGCTCTTCAGCTTTTCCGGCCTCAAGCGCACCGACATCACCGAAACATCGCTCGGCGACATCATTGCGGTCGCCGGCGTCGAAGGCATCACCATTGGCGAGACCATTACCAGCGCTGAGAATCCCGCGCCGCTCCCGCCGATCATCATCGACGAACCGACGATTGCGATGCTCTTCACCGTCAACACTTCGCCCTTTTGCGGACGCGAAGGCAATTACGTCACTTCCCGCAATTTGCGCGAGCGCCTCGACAAAGAACTGCTCACCAACGTCTCGCTGCGCATGGAAGAGACGGGCAGCACAGACTCCTTCAAGGTTCTGGGCCGTGGCGAGTTGCAGCTTTCCATCCTGATCGAGATGATGCGCCGCGAAGGCTATGAGCTGATGGTCGGCAAGCCCGAGATCGTCACCAAGCACATTGACGGCAAGCTGATGGAGCCGGTCGAACACCTCACCGTCGATATCCCCGAAGAATTCGTCGGCGTAGTCATGGAGCACGTGGGATCACGCAAAGGCGAAGTCGCCAACATGCACAATCACGGTTATGGCCGCGTGCGCGTCGAATTCCGCGTGCCTAGCCGCGGCCTGATTGGGTTGCGGAGCACGCTTCTTACCGATACGCGCGGGACTATCGTGATGAATGCGCTGTTTGATGGATACATCGAGTGGCAGGGAGAGATTCCGCATCGCCCGACGGGTGCGCTGATCGCGGATCGCCCCGGAGTGACGACCTCGTACGCACTCTACAATCTCCAGGAGCGCGGCATACTTTTTGCGGGTCCCGGCATCGATGTTTACGAAGGCATGATTATTGGCGAAAACGCAAAAGATACCGATCTCGACGTCAACATAGTGCGAGAGAAAAAACTCACCAACATGCGCGCGTCGACTTCCGACGAGGCGATTCGCCTCGTGCCCTATCGCAATCTCAATCTCGAGCAGGCCATTGAATTTATCGCTGACGATGAGTTCGTCGAAGTCACGCCGAAATCGTTGCGGCTGCGCAAGAAGATTCTGCAATCGAACAAGCGCAAGAAAGGTTCGATGGCAACGGTCGAAGGGTGATCCGCACGTGTGTTGAGGGGAATCTGATCCGTCCCAGCCGACGACGGCCGACCGGAGCCATGAAGCAAAGCGCGCCCAAGAGCGAGGAATCAGCCAGAAAGACCCTTCGCATGTTTCTGATCCCGTGCAGCTGCGGCGCGAGCTTTGCCGTTGCCGAGGATTACGACCGCCGCGGAATGCATATTCGCAGCTTCATTCCCTGTCCCAAGTGCGGCAAGCGCCACGATCCGCGCAATCGCTTGTTGAAGCTCGATTATCAGAGTGAACGCTTCTGGAAAGTTGGCGGCTGCTGAGCCAGCGGAAAACGTGCCAAGAAAAAGCGCTGCAACAAAGGACTGGTGCGCCCGGAGAGATTCGAACTCCCGACCTACAGCTCCGGAGGCTGCCGCTCTATCCAGACTGAGCTACGGGCGCGTAGTGCAAGTGTACATCGCGGACGAGCACGGCCTCAATGGGCGTGAGGACCTTCGATCGCACGCCGTTTCCCTCGGTGGCTGAAGCCGGACTGAAAAAAAACGGAGTGATCGCAGCGGTGAACCGCTGCGCCACCCAAAGGCAGATTCAGTTTTCAGAATTCTGTTCGCGGCGCTGTTCGAGGCTAGTGGCCGAGCAGAACTACCGTCTCCGCCGCCACGTCGCCGCGCAGAATGCCGAGACGCACCTTGCCGGTTTTGTCCGAGAGTTCGGCGGCCAACTCCATCGGAGTCTTCACCACTTTGCCGTCAACCGACCTGATCAAATCACCCGGCTTCAATGATGCCATTTGCGCCACACCGCCTGAGACGACATCCACAACCTTGGCTCCATCGAATTCCTGCGGAGCGACGACGACGCCAAGCACCGGGAGCGACATGCCGCGAGCCGTCATGGTTGGCGTTGCTGGCGGCTGATAGACAACCGTTGCCGGTTGTTGATTCTTTCCACTCCGTTTGGGCTTGGACTCGGCTGTCTTCGGTTGCTGGTTCAAGTCGCCGCCAAACCGGAAAGCAACTCCGGCCGCAATACGATATGCGGTCTGGCTGGGAACATTTTGGGAGTTCAAATGATGGGTATAGATGTAGTCGATGGGTCCCAACTGCACCCCGATATGACGATACACCCAGTAATCGATGCCGCCGCCGCCGCCAAACGCGACCGTGGTATCCGACTGCGTGCCGCCGGCAGCCACGGGAAGCGTCATGCGGTCTTGCCCAATCAGAGCGTGCACGAAGCCGGTGACTTTGGTGTTGGGTATGGAGATGTCGTAACGCGGTCCGACGAAGTACTGGAAATTAGTGCAGTTCTCACCGGTATCGCCGCAATTGCTCAGGCTGTGTCCGGCAACGTTGAACTCCGCCCCCAGACCACGAAGCACCGCCACCGAGCCGCCAAACTCATAGCCGTTGAAGCCCAGTTGCTGCGAGGCAAATGAAGTAATCTGGTTCGACGGCACATTAAAGTTGAGGTAAGAATAGCCTCCGAATACGGTGACTACCGGCAGGTTCTCAGCGGCGGCAAGGCCTTGCACAAAAAGAACTGCCAGAGCGAAGTGGACAAGTTTTTTCATTTTCCTAAACACGCCTCCAGGGAATACACCTAAAACGGCACAACGGACCGCACACACTGCTCAGGCCACCACGGTCCGGGCGGCCAGACTCGCCGGGACGAAAAGACCTCCCGGTAAGCTTTGCCTCGTATCAACTCAGGGACAGGATTGCGGTGATTGGCGATTATAATTGCCGAACTGAAAAAAGGAAAACGCTAGCAACTCTGCCAGCTGATCCTTGCCCACAGAGCTGTCGCGGAATTCCCTTTTTATCGCTCTTCTCCCGTTAGATGCTTGCTCTTCCTTGCGTCTCGTAGCAAAATGGTGTCACCGGTAGCTGTCTCTCTCGAATCCTCCAAGCCATGCAATCGGACAAATTAAACGAGCCCAGTGGCGCGTTGACACGCTCCTCCGCTCAGACCCTAAAACAACAACATAATCACCAGGGAAGGGATCCTATGAATTTTGCTAAGACCTCAATCGCAGCACTGATGTTTGTCGCCTTAATCGCATCCGGCTCATTCGCAGCCACTTGCACTAATGCCAGCCTTAAAGGCGTGTATGGCAGCGTGGGCTCCGGCCTCAACGGTTCAGGAGAGCCCGCCGCCGGCGTTAGCCAGATCACCTCCGATGGGAATGGGAACCTGACGGGAACAACGACCAAGAGCGTCGACGGGACCATCGGAACTTTTTCAACCACCGGGACGTATTCGATCGCGAAAAACTGCACTGGCACCGGCACCCTCACCAATCAGGACGACCAGTCTGAGAACAGCAACATCATTCTGAATAATGGCAACAAGGGCGCATTCATGATTCAAACCGACCCTAACCATACAGTCAGCAGTGTGGCCTATGCGCAGGGCACAGCCACATGCACGAACCTCGGGGTCAAGCACACGTATTCTTTTGAGGCGACCGGCTTCTATACCTCCGTCGGTCAGATTGCGGCTGCGGGACAGTTCGTGCTGAACGGAGCCGGAAAACTCACCGGCACCGCGACCTTCAGCCTGGACGGCTCGATCTCTACGCTTCCGGTCACCGGAACCTATCAGATCAACTCCAACTGCACGGGTACATTAACCTTCACGCCGCAGGGCGAGTCGGCCGTCAACCTCGGTGTCGTGATTGTCAATGGGGGCAAGGAGATGATGTTTATCGAGACTGACGCAAATACTATCCTCAGCGGAACTCTGCAAGAGTAACGGCGAGGCGTACCCGGAGCGCATGCGCCTTCCGGGTACGCCAGGATTTCTCTCAACGTCCCGCCCTGCTCCTGCCTTGGTGCGCTGATGGAACTTCTGTAACTGTTCGTTTTGCTCTAAAGTCGTTTCCCGGTTCCGTCGATGAAGTGTGCAGCGCGACGAATGCGTCCCCTTGCATGGGATGCGCACGTCGCCGCCGGGAGAAGATTTATGTCAACCATCGCAGTTTCGGGCACATCGATTTATCAGGAACTTCAGAATTTCTACCAGACCCGTCAGAGCGATATAAAGCAGCTTGGGAGCGCTCTTCAAAATGGCGATTTGAGCGGCGCACAAACAGCTTTCAATGAACTGACGGCGCTTGGTCAGAGCGGACCGTTCGCCAACTCCGAACCCTTTGCCAAATCCACTCGAGATCAAGCTTTCAATACACTCGGCCAGGACCTGCAAGCAGGCAACCTGGCCGGAGCGCAGGCTGCCTTTGCCACGCTTATAGCGAAAGGCAATGTGCAGTTGATCCCGCCCAATCAGGTAAATCTCGGCAGCCCGCAGCTGACTCCGCCCAGCCAGGTGAATCTGGGCGGCCCCCCCGGTACATCTTCGATCTATCAGCAGCTCCAGGCTTACCGCCAGCAGCGCACCGCCGACCTCGCACAACTCGGGCAGGATCTGCAAACCGGCAACCTGAGTGCCGCCCAGCAGGACTTCAGCACGCTCACCGCACTCGGCCAGACCGGCCCCAATAAGAATGGCCAAACCTTTCAGCGGGCCGATCGCGCTCAGGATTTCCAGGCCATCGGCGAGGCGCTGCAGAGCGGCAACTTGGCGGACGCACAATCGGCATACGCCAGCCTTGCCGGCACCTTCGGCAAACAAAACCAGGGGGTTCAAAGCGCGATCTCGGCCTACAATCAGCAGGCGAGTTAAATTGCTTTTAACTTCGGCCACCGTCCGCGGGGCACCAAGGCGAGTTAAATTGCTTTTAACTTCGGCCACCGTCCGCGGGGCACCACCGTTGCAGGAGCACGATAACGACGATATGAGCCAGTAGGATTGACGCTTTGGAGTCAATAGAAGCCAGAAGAAAAAGGGGGCGTTTCGGAAGTGTCGGTAGTGGGCTAATTCCGTGTTGCTGATTCTTTCCTACTCCGGGAGCGTGCCCCGTAGGAGCGAAAGTTGCCCCGATGTGAACATGCCTTCGATCTCATCAAGTGAATAGGCTGGCATGCCGCCCATAGCGGGGTGATGTTGCTCCGGTGTCCAGTGCTCGTCGTACAGGTAGAAGTTCCCAGTAAAAGGTTCTTGGTCGCGGCCCCTCATTACGGCCACGAGATAGCCAATTGAGTGCCGCGCTGTGGCCTGCCATCTCTCGCTATTTTCGCAGCGAGAAATCAGGTCGGTCGTGTCGTTTCTAAGGCACCACTTTCCACCGAACGCGTAGAGTTCCAGCAGTTGGGATGCCTCAGCAGTCACAAGCGGACTCCCCCATGCCGTGTCCTGCGCCTCTGAGCTGAGTCTTGCGGCGAGTTCGTCTGCCGTCATACATCTGTTGGCTTCGTGCAGTATTCGGACGATTGCCTGTCCGTGCGATTCATTAACTGACTTCATGCCAGCAAGTATCCCACAGGTGGGATCGTGTTCGTTCGGAAATGGGAATCCTGTTCGGGATTCCGAACTTCGTGACGGGCAGATGAGTAACTGGGATCAGAACGTGATAGGCTCACCGGCATGTTTGAAACTGAGAGTTTTAGAAGGCAGATCGAAGACACGGTAGGTTCGGAAGCGGGTCGGAGTGGGATGGAGCGATACTCCGAGGGAATCGCCGAATTCTTGCAGAAGTTG
>JBEKXO010000279.1:0-5009 GCA_049511995.1 Terriglobales bacterium | reverse complement strand
AAGACCTTGTCGTAGCTGATGCAAAAAAGCCCGTAGGCCTAGGCGGAGTAATGGGCGGCTTCGACACCATGATCACCGAGCGCACGAAAAATATTCTCATCGAGTCGGCCTGGTTCGATCCAGTCACCGTGCGCCGCATGTCAAAGCGACATGGCCTGCACACCGACGCCTCGCATCGCTTCGAGCGCGGTGCCGATTTCGAATCGACCGTCCCATCGGCCAACCGCGTCGCCGAAATCCTCCTCGCTTCCGGAGGCGGCACGCTCATCGGCGACGCCATCGACGTGATCGCGCGCCAACTCGATCTCGCTCCCGTAGAACTCGACCTCCGCGAAGTGCGACGCATTCTCGGCGAACAACTCAGCACCCTCGAAATCAATCGCATCCTCACCCGCCTCGGTTTCACTATGCTTGCAGGCGCCGAAGATAAATTCCTGGTCCACATTCCCAGCTGGCGCCTCGATATCGAGCGCGAGATCGACATCATCGAAGAACTCGCCCGCCTGCACGGCTACGATAAATTCCCCAACACTCTGCCGGCCTACAGCGGCGAAGTCCGCGATCTCCCCGATGCGCACAAAGACGAGCGCCTGCGCTCCGCACTCCTGGCGCTCGGCTACAACGAAGCCATCTCGCTCACATTTATTTCGAAGGACGATGCCCGTCGTTTTTCGGCCGCGCCCGAACTCGATCTCGCAAATCCGCTGAGCGACGAAGCCTCGGTCATGCGCACGGCACTGGTTCCCAGCATGCTCAACATGCTGGCCTACAACCTCAATCGCGGCAGCGATAACGTCCGCCTCTTCGAGGCCGGAAACATATTTGAAGCATCCAGCGCCGACGCGAGCGTAGTAAGCATGCCGCGGGAGTTGAAGCGCATCTCCATCGGCGCGACCGGCAAGGTCGACGCGGAGATAGTGCGCGGGCTAACTCCCGGCGCGTCGGCGCGTCCCCTGACCTTCTTCGACCTGAAGGGAGACGTAGAAAATCTGCTAGCTCCTTTCACCCATTGGACGCTCTATTACGACGAGAAAACCGCCGATTACTATCATGCCGGCCGCTCTGCCCGCGCCATCATGGATGGCGCAACGGTAGCCCAGTTTGGCCAGATTCATCCCGACGTAGCCGCGGCCCGCAAACTGCGCCAGGATGTTTTCATAGCCGAGATTTATCTGGACCGCCTCTACCACCACGATCTTCGCCAGCCGCGCTACGAAGCCCTGCCACGCTTCCCCGCTGTAGAACGCGACTTCTCATTCATGTTTGACGATCGCGTCGAGTTCGAGAAAATTCACGAAAGCGTTTGTGGATTAGGCATCGCCGAACTGCGCAGTTTCGTCCCGGTAGAAATTTTCCGCGGAGAAAAAGTTGGCGCGGGCAAATACTCGATCCTGATGCGGGCCAAGCTTCAGTCGAGCGAGCGCACCTTGCGCGACGACGAAGTGGCGCAGCGGGCGGGGCGGATTACGAAGGCGCTGGAAGCTCTTGGCGGGGCACAGCGAGCCTAGGACCCGTCCGTCTACTGCTCGGGATGGTGTCGGACGCAGTGCCTCCGCGCTACAACGAGCCTCCCAACACTTTGCTGAACAGCGCGACGTCCGCCGCAATAGCTATACTGTCTCTAGCGTCGCGGCCTTCGAGGGACGCACCACGTTTCTCTTCTCCCGTAACTCCAAAATCGGCCGTTCCACAAGATAGTACGAAAGACAGGCAAGTCCCACGCCAAAGAGAAGCCTATACGTCGGTTGTCCTGGCGGCGCGAAGAAAAATGGCTGCTGCCACAAGTACAGGCTGTAGCTGATTTTTCCCAGCCACACCACAGGGGCAATGTTCAAGAATCGATACGGCGTTTGGACCACGTGCAGAAGAAGTCCCGCCATCGAGCAGTTCATGATCGGCCACAACACAAAGAGTTCGAATAGTGTTCGGAGTGGCGTGATGGCTGGGTAATACGGGATCAGAATGACCGCGAGTAGCATGGCGAGCGCCGCCCAGGAATTGATCTTTGGAAGCTTCGAACCAGAAATTGCGAGCAGACACCCAATCGCCAGATTGTCGGCAACGGCAGGAAACGTTCCGTAGCCTCCCTCGAAAACTTTGAAGTGAAAGCACAACGCGCTGTAAATAGGAGCGATCGCAACGACGGCCAACAGAATCCCAACCCTGTGGCGATACCACTTTGTCAGCGCGCCGGGCCAGAGAAAATAAAATTGTTCCTCGACACAGAGGGACCAAAGGTGGCCTACCATCCAAGGCCTGCCCCCGTCATAGTTCAGCAAATAGAGAAACATGGCGCCGATGTCGATCCAACGAAGCTCGCGCCAGTACGCGACCGAGGCAAACAGCATAAAAACGACGGCTGCCGGCAGGATGCGATAGGCTCGCCGTATATAAAACTCACGCAAGTTGATGGTCGACGTCCGAGTGTGTTCCCTGGTTAGGATCGTGGTAATCAGGTAGCCAGAGATAACGAAAAACATGCGCACTCCGCTGCTGGCATACACAGACAGAGGCTGAGGTGTGTGCCCGGCGCGTGCAAGATGGCCAACCAGCACCAGCGAAACAGAAATTGCACGGAGACCGTCGAGCGACGGAATACGCTTCATCGTTTGCGCAGTTTACCACGCGATCACCGTGGTTATTACCCAAGCGTTTCTTGTGCTAGCCTTACTTTCCATGACCCAAGTTACGGCACATCCCAAGCACTTTCTCTCTGACAAGGTCGAGCATTTTACAGAGTCGGTGATTCGCGAGATGACTCGGCACGCGATGCAGTATGACGCGGTCAATCTGGCGCAGGGGTTTCCCGATTTCTCGGCTCCGGCCGAAATCAAGCGCGCAGCGCAGGAAGCCATCGCCGCTGACGTAAATCAATATGCCATCACGTGGGGCGCGAAAAGCCTGCGTAACGCCATCGCCCGCCAGATGCAACTGTGGCAGGGTATTGATGTCGATCCGGAAAAAGAAATTGTGGTCTGCTGCGGCTCGACCGAAGCGATGATCGCGACGCTGCTCGCGGTGTGCAACAAGGGCGACGAAGTCGTGGTCTTCGAACCGTTTTATGAGAACTACGGGCCGGACTCGATTCTTAGCGGAGCCAAGCCGCGCTTCGTCAGCTTGCGCCCGCCTCAGGCGGCACATGGCGAATGGACCTTTGACGAACAGGAATTACGCGAAGCTTTTCAGCATCAAACTTCGCAACATCAGACCAAGGCCATCATCCTAAATACGCCAAATAACCCTACCGGCAAGGTCTTCAGCCGCAGAGAACTGGAATTGATTCGCGACTTGTGCGTCGAATACAACGTTCTCGCCATTACCGACGAAATCTACGAGCACATTCTCTACGATGGCTCCCAGCACATTTCGCTGGCGCGGCTCGACGGCATGCGCGATCGCACCATTACCATCAACGGTCTCTCCAAGAGTTACAGCGTCACGGGATGGCGCGTCGGATGGGCGGTTGCGCCTCCCGCGATCACCAACGCGATTCGCAAGGTACACGACTTTCTAACCGTGGGAGCGCCCGCGCCTTTGCAGGAAGCCGGAGCGGCCGCGCTTAACTTGCCTGAAAGTTACTATCGCGAACTGGCCGACCGCTATCGCACGCGCCGCGATCACCTGATTCCAGCGCTGGAGAAAGCTGGCTTCCTCTGTTATCGGCCGCGCGGCGCCTATTACGTGATGACCGACATCAGCGCCTTTGGATTCGCAAATGATGTGGAATTTGCGACGCACCTGGTCAAAAACGTCGGCATTGCGTGCGTGCCCGGATCGAGTTTCTACAAGCATCCAAAGGATGGATCCCAACAGGTACGTTTCGCCTTCTGCAAGAAGCCGGAGACACTGGACGAAGCGGCGAGACGGCTGGAAACGCTGCGCTCACGGCTGTAGAGACGCGGCTTGCCGCGATACCCGCCGCGGAAAAAAATTGCATTTGTGAAACGAGCACGAACCACGGCAAAACGTGCGGCTCTTCCACAGCAAACTGCGTTATACTTCGGCTCAACGCTGCTTACGTCCTCGAAAGTGAGTGCCCATGTCTGTGAAAACCGTGGAAGAGGTATCTGCCGAGGTTCCGGCTGAAGATTTTCAGGCGCTGGAAGAGAAAGTTTATCGCACTATCGAGTTATACAAAGCCGCGAAAGATGCCCGGGCTACCGCCGAGCGGGATGCCAAGCGGTTGCGCGAGCAACTCGAGGAGCGCGAAGAAGAGAACGAAGCCATGCGCCGTGAACTGGTACAACTGCGCAAGGATCGCGAAGACATTCGCGGCCGCGTAGAAAAAATGCTGAGCCAGATGGATAGCCTGACTCAAGAACAGGCGGCCAGCTAGGCGATTCGCAAACTTCGATGCCGAGGATGAAATGGCCAGTGCGAGCAAAGATCCAGCTACCGATTTGTCGAATCCTGAATCATTAGCCACGGATTTAGCAAAAGATGGGCGCGCAAAAATGATTCCGCCCAGGGAAATGCCTTCCCCAACCGCGGCCAGCGGCAGCGTACGCGTTGAAATTTTCGATCAGGTTTACAATCTGCGGGGCTCCGATGCCGATTACATAGTGAAGCTCGCCGAATATGTGGACGGCAAGATGCGTGCCGTGTCAGAACAGACTGCAACAGTCGATTCGGTGCGACTGGCGGTGCTCGCAGCGCTCAATATCGCCGACGAATATCATCTGCTGAAGCGTCGACTGGAGCCGCCTTCTCCTGAAGCGCGAGAGCGGGCCAGCAAACTGGCGAGCGCGCTGGATGAGGTTTTAGAGGATACGCGGCGCACCGGCTGAAAGCGGCGTTCATCGCTCCGCACCCCTCACATCGCACCAAGGTAATGCGTCCTCTAGCAAACTTTCTGCCAAGTATTTTCCATTTTCCTCTTGCGAAACCGTTCGCAGTTTCCTAGCATCCTATGTGAAAGCCGACCTGCAAGGTTGGTGTTGGTGGTAACCGATTTTTGAACCAATGCCGAATGAACGGGGACTCGACTCGCAAAAAGATCCTGTGTGCTA
>JBEKXO010000278.1:0-5011 GCA_049511995.1 Terriglobales bacterium | reverse complement strand
GCCGCCTCGGCCCATCCCATTCCCCTGCCGTTGTTCGTGGCGCGGCTCCGCAAAATAAATGGCATAGACAACCGTGTCGGCCCGCTGCGCCGACTCTATCGCGCTTTCCAGATAAGTCTTACTGCCCCGATCCACTCCATCCGACAAGATCACATATGCCTTGCGCCCAGTCTGCTTCTTCATCAGTTCGTTCGAAGCCAGGAAAACCGCATCGTAAAGCTGCGTCCCGCCATGATGCGAATCCGAACCGGACCCCGACGGAGAATTCGACGGATCATTCGGATCATTCGAGCGATCTCGGTCCGACGGCGTCTTCAGCAAATTGAGCGCCGCTTGCAGCTTCTCACGCGACGAAGTCAAGTCCTGCAGCAACTCCACTTCGCGGTCGAAATGAATAACGAATGCCTTGTCCTTCGGCTGCACCAGCATCTGATCGAGAAAACTCCGGCTCGCGTTACGTTCCGCCTCAATCACGGTCTCCTGACTGCGGCTGGTGTCGACCAGCAATCCGAGCGTCAGCGGAAGGTTCGTGTCCTGAGAAAAATACTTGATCGCCTGCGGCCTGCCATCTTCCTGCAGCGTGAAATCATCCTTGGTAAGGTCGCGCACGATCTTGCCGTGCTTGTCCCGCACCGTAACCGGCAGCGTCACCAGCTTAACGTCCACAGCAATAGTGGTAGCCGGAGCAGCCGCATCCTGAGCGTGAATCGACCGCCCCACCTGAGGAAGCACAATCAGCGCGATCATCACCGCGCAGACAGCAAATACGAAGGCGAAGACAACCGGCCGCGACAAAGAAGAAGATTTGAAGATCATATTCTTAAGCGAATTCCCGGAACACTCAACACTAGACACACGTTAGCATGAGCCGATACTAACTGGATGCGTCGCCACGAATCCGCGGTTGCCAGCCCCGCCGTTAAAGCTACGTCAACGCCGGGTAAAACTTCGTAAAGGCACAAATATGACCAGCTGCCGATGCTAAAGTTATTTCATGCAGTGTTTCCAACAGTGTGGAGCGGACACTCCTGTCCGCTTGTCTGAAGTGAAACAACCGGTGCAAGCGGACAGGATTGTCCGCTCCACGGTAGTCAAGGTGTGCTTTCTCGCCTCCATACTAGTCCTGTCTGTTTCCGCACTAGCAAACTACGCCGTTACCCAAGACAAGCCCGCGCCCAACGCAGCCGCCGCGCAAGTCTCCAAAGCCGCTGGCGTAATCAAAACCGTTCAGCCGGATTCCATCTCCGTCGCGGCTGAATCCGGCGGCGACGTCACCGCCAAGTTGACGGCCACCACAAAAATCCTGCGCGTCCCTCCCGGCGAAAAAGATCTGAAGAACGCGACGCCCCTCCAGCCGCAAGACCTGCAGCCCGGAGACCGCGTTCTGGTTCGCGGCCAAGCCGCTACCGATGACCCCCACACCATCACCGCGCTGGCCGTGATCGTAATGAAACAAGCCGACGTAGCCGCCAAACAGCAGCAGGAGCGCGACGACTGGCAGAAGCGCGGCCTCGGTGGCCTCGTCACCAAGATCGACGCAGCGAACAACACGATCACGGTCTCCACCGGCGGAATCGGAACAACAAAGACGGTTGCCGTCCAAGTCGGCAAAGACACCATCCTGCGCCGCTACGCGCCCGACTCAGTGAAGTTCGACGACGCAAAGGCCGAGCCCGCCACTCAATTCATCGCTGAACTGAAAGTCGGAGACCAGCTACGGGCCCGCGGAACTCGCAGCCCCGACGGCAGCGACCTGACCGCCGAAGAAATTGTCAGCGGCTCCTTCCGAAATATTGCCGGCACCATCAAGGCGATCGATACGGCGAATAATTCGATGACCGTTCAGGATGCGATCACCAAAAGCGCTGTAGTAGTAAGAGTATCGCCCGATTCTCAAATGAAAAAACTGCCGCCAGAAATGGCGCAACGCATCGCGATGCGATTAAAAGCGGCAGGCCCGGGCGGAGGAGGCGGAGACCAATCGGCAGTGAGCGGTCAAGCCGCGCCGAACGCGGACAGCGCCCATCCTCGCACCACGCCATCGTCGGCAACAACGCCGGGAGCATCATCAGAAGCCCGAACGTCGCGCGGACCCGGCGGAGGTCCAGGGGGCGGACAAGGCGGCAACGGTCCTCCAGATTTACAGCGCATGTTGAGCCGCTTGCCCAATAGCAAGCTGTCAGATCTGCAAAAGGGGGATGCGGTAATGATCGTCTCGACCGAAGGCGGAAGTTCAGACACAGTGACAGCGATCACCCTGCTCGCAGGAGTCGACGCCATCCTGACGGCGGCGCCGAATCGAAGCGCGTACTCGCTGCTTTCGCCGTGGTCGCTGGGCGCTCCCGGTGGAGAAGGTGAGTCGGCGCAATAGCAAACCAATTGCAATAGCGCATTTGCAAGCGCCCCGCTACAACCGGATCGCGACGATTGTAAGACTTTATTCGAAAGGGCCGCGCTTCAGCCCGATCGCATAAGTTTTGAAAGGGCCCGGCTTCAGCCGGGCCGCAACGAGCCTCAAAAATAATGGGCTTTAGCCCCTGGGGCAAGCCAGCGAAAGAAAAGGTGAACGTTGAAGTTATCAGTCTTCATTCTGGCCATTCTGATTTTGGCAATAGCCATCGGCCCCGCGGCCGCGCAATCCGCAACCGGAACCCTCCGCGGACAAGTCACCGATCCCTCCGGCGCCGTAGTGTCAAACGCCACCGTAGGCGTCCTCGTCACCGGCGGCAAAACTCATACCGCCACGACCGGCAAAACTGGCGCCTACGAAATCAGCAACCTCCCGCCCGGCAAATACACCGTCACCGCCAATGCCCAGGGCTTCGCCGTTTTTATCCAGACCGATGTAGCCGTCAATCCCGGCCAGGTCTCGCAATTCAACATCGCGCTCGACATCAACGTAAAACAAGAAAAGGTCAACGTCGAGGCCCAGGGCCCAACCCTCGACGTCAATCCCGCCAATAACGCCAGCGCCATCGTACTCAGCGGCAAAGATCTCGACGCCTTGCCCGACGATCCCGATGAATTGCTGGCCGATCTCCAGGCACTCGCTGGCCCCTCCGCCGGCCCCAACGGCGGTCAACTTTACATCGACGGATTTACCGCCGGCGAGCTGCCTCCAAAATCTTCCATTCGCGAGATTCGCATCAACTCGAATCCCTTCTCCGCCGAATACGACAAACTCGGCTACGGACGAATCGAAGTCTTCACCAAGCCCGGCACCGACAAATATCACGGCCAAATTTCGGTCGAGGGCAACAGCTCCGGCTTGAACACGCGCAACCCCTACCTCGCCGCCGATGAAGCGCAGCCCTACGACTCCGTCATCTACCAGGGCAACGTTGGCGGCCCGCTCGGCAAGAAAGCATCATTTTTCTTCAACGTCCAGCGCCGCAACATAGACGAAATCGCCGTCGTCAACGCGCCTGTGCTGGGATTGAGCGAAAGTGTCCCCAACCCCCGCACCCGCACCAACATTGGTCCGCGCTTCGACTACCAGGTCACTCCCAACAACACGCTCACCGCCCGCTACCAGTATTACCACGACGAGCAACAGAATGCCGGTGTCGGCGGCCTCACGCTGCCCGAGGCCGGCTACGATACCACTTCGACCGAACACACTGTACAGATCAGCGATACACAGATTTTTGGCTCGCACGTCGTCAACGAAACGCGCTTCCAATACCTGCGCGACAACAGCGGCCAGAACCCGATAAGCTCTGCGGTCGGCATCAACGTACTGGGCGCGTTCACTCGCGGAGGATCGAGTTCGGGCACTCAGACCGATTATCAGGATCACTACGAACTGCAGAATTACACCTCGATCGCGCGCGGCAATAATTTTCTGAAATTCGGCCTGCGCCTCCGCGACATTCACGAAGTCAATACATCCAACGCCGGATTCAACGGCACCTACACATTCCCGTCCTATCAGGCGTATCAATCTCTCACGCCCAGCCAACTCCTCATCGACGGCCCCACCGGCGCTGCGCCCACCGTTTCCCTGAATGTCGTCGACGCTGGCCTGTACTTGCAGGACGACTGGAAAGTGCGTCCCAACCTCACCTTGAGCGGCGGTCTGCGCTTCGAGACCCAAAACCAAATTCACGATCACGCCGACTGGGCGCCACGCCTCGGTTTTGCCTGGGGCCTCGGAGGCGGCGGAAAAACCGCTCCTAAAACCGTTATCCGCGGCGGCTTCGGGATCTTCTATGACCGGTTCACCAATACTTATGTCCTGAATGCCGATCGCTTGAACGGCATTGTCCAGCAACAGTACGTCGTGGATACGCCCGCGTATACGCCGAATCCCGCAGCGCCCACTTCTTCCGCAGCGCCACAAACCATCTACCAGATCAGTCCGTCTCTGCACGCGCCCTACATTCTGCAAAGCGCCTTTAGCGTCGAACGACAAGTTACAAAGGTCGCCAACGCCACGCTTACCTACCTCAATTCTCGCGGCGTCCACCAGCTTCTCTCTCTGGTCCCGAATGCCCCGGAAGTCAACTATCCCTACCCCATCGGCCCGCCGCCGAGCACCTACTATTATCAGTACTCGTCTGATGGAGTTTTCTGGCAGAACCAGTTGATCGCAAGTTTTAATATCCGCGCCGGCGCCAGGCTCTCCCTCTTCGGCTATTACTCTCTGAACTTTGCCAACAGCGACGTCTCCGGAGCCGCCAACTTCCCTTCCGATCAGCACAACCTCAGCCTCGATTACGGGCGCGCTACATTTGCTATCCGCAATAAGGTTTTTATGGGCGGTACGCTCTCCTTGCCGCGCGGGTTTCGCCTCAGCCCCTTCATGATTTTCAACTCCGGCACTCCCTACAACGTCAGCATCGGCGGCCAGGACTTGAGCGGCGACTCCCTTTTCAACGACCGTCCCGCTTTTGCCACTAACGTCACCGGCACGTGCCTTTCGCCGACGCAAGCCTGTCACTATGCGGTTCCAGGGACACCCTACACTCCAGTCCCCGTCAACTACCTGACCGGCCCGTCGCAATTCACT
>JBEKXO010000277.1:0-5099 GCA_049511995.1 Terriglobales bacterium | reverse complement strand
CGCAGGTCTTCGGGATGCTTTTGCAGATCGGCGATCACCGGCGGTGGAATCGGAACCGTTGGTGTCAGCAGCACATCTACTCCGTCTTTATTTTTTCCGTCATTAAATATTTTTCGGATGGCGTGGCGGCTGGCTTGGAGATCGCGGCCGGCTCGCAGAGCGTCGGCGGCGGAAATTTTGGCTCCCGATTGAATTCTTGCCAGCGTCGCTGGCTGATACAGATCGGGTGAATTAGCTACGAATTGCTCATGATAGGCGTAGGCTTCGGCGCTCACCAGTTTGCGGTCGGTAGGAACTTCGAGCTTGATGTCGTCGCGAATTTCGGCCTTAAGTTCGCGGAAGACCTCGATTGCTTTTTCGATGGCAGCGGCGATCTCGGGGTGAGTCTCGTCGAAGAAAAACTTGCGCGGGATGCCGACGCGCAGTCCTGCCGGTAATTCGGGCCGGTCTTTGCCGACGGCCTCGATAAAATTTTGCACTGGAGCGTCGATGCTGGCGGGGTCGTCTGCATCGTAGCCTGCGAGCACTTGCAGCATCAGAGCTGCGTCATAGACTGAATTGACGATTGGGCCTACGTGATCGCACGACCACGCTAAGGGGATGACTCCGCGGGCGCTCACTCGCCCGTAGGTTGGCTTGAGTCCGACTACTCCACAATAGGCGGCAGGCAGTCGGATTGAGCCGGCGGTGTCGGTGCCAATCGCGGCTAAGCCGAGGGCTGCGGCTACGCTCGCTGCGCCGCCTCCTGAAGAGCCGCCGGTAATGCGTGACGTGTCCCACGGATTGTGAACCTCTCCAAAAAGACTGATCATCGAGCTGCCGCCATAGGCAAATTCGTGGAGGTTCTGCTTGCCTAGAATGATGGCTCCGGCGGTGCGCACACGACGCGTGACCTCGGCGTCTTCGGTAGGAATCCGGTCTTTGAACACTGCGCTAGCGGCAGTCGTGCGAGTACCGGCAGTATCGATGATGTCTTTGAGTCCAATTGGAATGCCGTGGAGCGGACCCTGATAATTGCCGCCGTGAATCTCCTGCTCGGCTTGGCGCGCCTGATCGAGCGCGGACTCGGCCATGACGGTAATGAACGCGTTAAGCGTCGGGTTGAGCTTTTCGATGCGCGCAAGGCAATCGCGGGTGAGTTCGACAGGAGAGATGGAGCGATCGCGAATTTGCCGGCTTAGCTGCTGAATGGTTGGACGCACGTGATCCTCAGGAGATCGAAGTGATTTTACAGGTTGCGATAAGGGTTGATTGCTTCCGAGAGCGATCAACGCGGGATTGGCGAGCACCGGGCCGAGGGCAAGGCTCCGCAGAAATTGTCGACGACCTTCGGATTCTGGCCGCTCATCTCGCATTCGCGTTCCTCAGCGCAGCTCGCCTAGCAAACCATTTCACCACAAAATACACAACCGGTCCGACGCCGAGTGCCCACGGTCCCCAGCGCAGCGCGATCGGATCACTGTAGCGCAGTACGACATAAGTCATGGCGAGCGGCAGGGCGATTACATAGATTAGACCGACGTTGCCTCCGGGGATGCGAAAGGCACGCGGCAAATCGGGGCGGTTGCGACGCAATCCCCACGCGGAGAGGACGGTCATCACTGTGGTCGCGGCGCGCAGCCAGACGTAGATGCTGATCAGTTCTCCGAGCGAATGCAGAGCCAGCGAGGCGTAGATTGCGGCCGAGATCAGGATGGCGATCCAAGGCGTGCCATAGCGCGCATGGCGGCGGGTGAGAAATGTCGGCAGGTATCCGTCTTCGGCGAGGGTGAAGGGCATGCGGGTGCTGGTGAGGACGGTGCTGTTGAGGAGAGCGAGATTGCAGAACATGGCGGCGATGGTCATCAGGCTGCCGAGCCAGCGGCCTCCGATGAGAAGCGCGGCGGTGGAGAAATATCCGTCGGTCCACTGCTGCCAGTTGCCGAGCGTGGCCAGCGCGGCGAAAGTTGGCAGAAAGTAGGTTGCGATGGAAAGAGGAACGACGATGGCGAGCGTCCGCGGATAGGTGCGCTGCGGATTGTCGACCTCTTCGGCGACGCTCGAGCACTGTTCGTATCCGGAGTAGAGCCAGATGGCGAGGGCGAGGCCGACTCCGAATACTTTGGAGAAGCGCTGGTTCGGCGGCACGAGCGGCACAAAGGGATTGTGATGCCAGTGAGCGAGGCCGAGCGCGACCATGACGATGACAGGAATGAAAATAAGTAATTCGAAAAACGTGGCGGCCTTGCCGACCATTTGAATTCCGCGAATGTTGAGCCATGTAATGAGCGCGATGACCACGAAGGAAACGAGCCAGTGTTTCCAGCCGACGATTTGCGGGAAGTAGAAGGTGAGGTAGTCGGTGAAGAGAACGGCGTAGGATCCACCAAGAAGGAACGAAGCGGACCAATTCCACCATCCGGCTAGGAAGCCCCAGAAATCTCCGAAGGCGGCCCGCGTCCAGCGATAGAATCCGCCTTCGACGGGCATGGCAGTCGTCAGTTCGGCCGAGACTAGCGACACCGGGATACACCAGACGAATGGGATGAAGAGGAGATAGAGGAGGCTCATGCCGGGGCCGCTGGTGGTGACCATGGCTTCGAGTCCGAAGGGGCCTCCGGTGGTGTAGGAAAACATTACGAAGACAAAATAGAAGAGGCTGGCTTTGCGGAGGGAAGAGGGATCGGATGATCGGGTCATCTCTGCTCGGGATCGTCGCTCATTTCGCTAAACCAGTCACCACCAAGGCCACTAAGGTACACGAAGGACGACCCGGTGCGCGCTAATCTTCTACTGGCTGGGCGTTTAATTCCTGAGCGGGTTCGCCTGCGGCTAGACCCTGCGCGATGATCAGGCGGCGGGCTTCGACGCGGAGATCGGGAAGGGCGCGTCCGAACCAGATTGCTCCGAGAACGCAGGCCACGCCTCCGGTAGCGACGGTGATGGGTGCGCCCATGCGGTGCGCTAAGGCTCCTCCGAAGAAAGCGCCGAAGGGAGCCATGCCCATGAACATCATGGAATACACGGACATCACGCGGCCGCGCAGGTCGTCGGGGACCATGGTTTGGATGAGGGTGTTGGAGCAGGCCATCTGCAACATCATCGAGTAACCGGCCGGCAACAAGAGCGCTACCGACAACCACAATGAGGTCGAGAAGGAAAAACAGAAGAGGCTGATTCCGAGGCCAGCGCAACTGTAGGTCACCCAGCGGCCGAGACCTTTCACTCCGGTCTTGGCAGCTAGGGTTAGAGCACCGCAGAGAGCGCCTACTCCGGTCGCGCCCATGAGGATTCCGAGGCCGCGGGCGCCGCCGTGCAGAATTTTATCGGCGAAGATTGGCATGAGGACGGTGTAAGGCATGCCGACGAGGCTCACCAGGCCGATCAGTAAGAGGAGAGCGCGGATGATTTTCGTCTGGTTGACCCAGCGAAAACCTTCGATGATGTCTTCGATCGGCGAATGTTTGCTGATGCGCGCGGGGCTTTGGACGTGCATCAGCAGGAGCCCGACGATCACGGCGATGTAGCTGATGGAATTGGCGGCGAAGCACCAGCCCTCGCCGATTTTCGCGACCAGAATTCCGGCAATGGCAGGGCCGACGACGCGCGCGCCATTGAACATCGAAGAGTTGAGCGCGATGGCGTTCATCAGATCTTCTTTGCCGACCATGTCGACGAGGAAGGACTGGCGACCGGGGATGTCGAAAGCGTTGACGACCCCGAGGAGTCCGGCGAGCAAAAAGATGTGCCAGACGTGGATGCGATGGGTCAGGGTGAGCGCGGCGAGAATGCCGGCGAGGATCAGGGAAGCAGTTTGAGTAGCGATGACCAGGCGCTGGCGATTGACGCGGTCGGCGGTTATTCCGCCTAGAGGGGCAATGAGGAAGACAGGGAACTGGCTGGCAAAGCCGACGCTGCCGAGGAGCAGCGCGGAATTCGTAAGGCGGTAGACCAGCCACGCTTGCGCCACGGTTTGCATCCAAGTGCCGATGAGTGAGATGAGCTGTCCACCGAAAAAGAGCTGGAAGTTGCGATGACGCAGGGCGCGGAGGGTCGTCGCCCACCTCGACGGTGAGACGGCTTTCGCGTCGGGGGCGACGGCGGTGGCGGAATTTTGCTGAGCGGTCACTCTTTTAGAACTTTTTCACATCTTTCGGATGACGGCAACCGGCGGGAAGTTGTAGGAAGTTAAAGACATTGGGCTCGCGGGCCTGAGGGCGAATGATTTTGGCGAGATTTTCACAGCTCGCGGTGTGGGCGTGACCTATTTGGAACTTCCCCGGCGCGAGGTTACACGATAGAGTTATTGTCCATTGATCCGAGACTGGAGCCGGAAGGGATGAGCTCCGGGAGGAACGCGGGGAGGAATAAAGATGAGTACTGATCCCAATCGTCTGGAACGCCGGGGAGCGCAGCGTTTTGAAGTGCACCTGCCATTGGCAATTCAATTTGAGGGACGAACTGTGCCGGGTTTCACGCAAGCGCTCAGCGGCCGGGGAATTTTTTTCTATGCCGAGGCCTCGTTTCCCGAGGGCGCAGTAGTGGAGTTGACCTTCATGATGCCCTCCGAGATCACGCTGGCCGAGAGCATGCCGGTGCGGTGCCGGGGGCGGGTGTTGCGCAGCTCGGCTTCATCGGGCGCTCATTCCCAAGATGGTCATGCGCCGAATAGTCAGCGTAGCGGGATCGCGGTGCAATTCGATTCCTATGAGTATTTGCCAGCCAATGAATCTATCGGACCGTTCGTGCGAGTTTCGGCTCCCAGCACCGTGGGAACGATTTCGGGCGCGGTTTTACCCTGATAATTGGTAGTGTCCTAATTTGAGGTTAATCCAAATTAGGACACTACCTGATAATTGTCCACCTGTTCAACGCTCCCCTTTTGCCTTACAATCTGTTAAACCAGTAGTCTGGCGGGTATCTCCCGTGATTTGAGTCCGCCGGCTACCTGCCGTCTCGTCCGTCTCCTTCGATTACGAAGGTCACTTGGCCCCAAAGCTGGAAGTTCGTAGCATGACAATGAACACTGAGAAGCGAGTCATGCCCGGCATCGCCGTCGCCCTCCTGACCGAGGACCGCGAACAATCCGTCGTCTTGCACAGCCGGGTGGAGAGCACCAA
>JBEKXO010000276.1:0-5123 GCA_049511995.1 Terriglobales bacterium | reverse complement strand
CTTGCGGCGGTGCGGCTTTCGGTGGCGCTGGTTTCTCTTTTGCTCCACCTTCTTTTTTATTCGGCGCCAGAATCAGGTGCAGCGTGTTGCCTTCCTGGCGCGGGCGGAACTCCACCAGGCCTCGCTGGTCGACGTCTTTAATCAGACGTTCCAGAATCTGGCGGCCCAGGCTTTGCCGCGTCATTTCGCGTCCGCGGAAGAAGATGGTCGCTTTCACCTTGTCTCCTTCGTCGAGGAAGCGCAGCACGTGATTCTTTTTGGTTTCGTAGTCGTGATCGTCTACGTTGATACGAAACTTCACTTCTTTAACCGTAATTACCTTTTGCTTCTTCTTGGCCTCGCGCTCGCGCTTTTCGTTCTGGTACAGGAATTTCCCGTAATCCATGATGCGGCAAACCGGCGGTTGCGCGGTCGGGGAAATCTCTACCAGGTCGAGGTTTCTTTCGCGGGCCATCTTAAGCGCCTCGAAGGGCGGCATTACGCCGATCTGTTCCCCTTCGTCACCGATCACGCGTACTTCGCGTGCCCGGATGCGCTCATTCATGCGGATAAAACGCTTGTCGATACCGTCCTCCGTCTGCTTGTCTGACAGTCTTTTCTAACGGAAAGATGCTTAAAAAGTATAGCATGGGCGCGCTCAGACCTTTCTCCTGCGCTTTCCATCCGCCTTGACCGAAGTTCTCAAATGCGGCTAGCATGGCCGGGTCACACGTCCCGTGGTTCTCCCCGCCCCGTGGAACCGCGGCAGTCTTCGCTGCTTCTGGAGGTTCTGGGTATGCGGCGCTATGCTTCGATTCTCTCCGTGAGCTTTATTGTCTATGGGTCCGTCTGTCTGTTTGCGCAGACGGCCGACCGCCCCAGTCCTGTCATCACCAGGGCAATTGACGAAACGCAACTGGTGACGCTTGCCGGCAACACGACTCCCGCCGCTCTGCGCGTCCAAAATGATCGCGGGCCAGTGGCGGATGGCTTGACCTTCGATCATTTGTTGGTTGTGCTCAAGCCCGCGCCCGAAACCGAAGCGCGCCTCGAGAAGTTGATTGACGCGATGCACCATCAGGATTCGGCTGAGTTCCATCGCTGGCTCACGCCGCAACAGTTCGGCGAACGGTTTGGGGCCGCTCCACAGGATCGAGAAATGATCGAGCGCTGGCTCGAATCGCATGGCTTTTCGGTGAACCGCGTTTATCAAAATGGGTTGATCATTGACGTCGCTGGAACCGCCGCTCAGATTCGTGAAGCCTTCCACACTGAGATCCACAATCTGATTCTGCCGAACGGCGAGAGACATATTGCTAACATGAGCGATCCGGAAATCCCTGCCGCGCTGGCACCCGCCATCGAAGGCATCGCTTCGCTGCGCGATTTTTATCCCAAGCCGCATTCCATTCAGCTTGGCCCCGTTGCCTATAGCTCTGCCACGCATGAGTGGAAGCCGCGCTTTAATGTCAAATATCAGGGACAGACTTTTCATACGGTCAGCCCTTACGATTTCGACATCATCTACAACGTGCTGCCGCTTTGGAAGCGTGGATTTACCGGCAAAGGCGTCACCATCGCGCTGGTCGAGGATTCCAACCTCGCGCATGTATCCGATTGGTCTGACTTTCGTGACACGTTCGGTCTGAAGGATTTCAAGGACGGTAACTTCAAGCAGATTTATCCGAACTGCGAGAATCCCGGTCAGAATGGAGACGAGATTGAGGCCGCGCTCGATGTTGAGTGGGCGAGCGTCGCCGCTCCCGACGCGAACATAGAGCTTTCTGCATGCCACAGTGCTCGCGGTGTCTCGGGCCTCGATCTCGCCATCCTCAATCTCTTAGACCTCGAACCGCCAGATATCATTTCCGACAGTTACGGTCTGTGCGAAACCATCACGGGCCAAACAGAGATCGCTTTGGAGAATCGCGAAGCCCAAATTGCGACCGCGTTGGGCACCACTTTCTTTATTGCGCAGGGAGACACCGGCGCCGATGAATGCTCTCCGGTCGAAGGTTTCCTCTCGCATCTCGGCATCAACAGCGGCGATAACACTGCATCGGCCTATGCGGTCGATGTGGGCGGCACCGATTTCATGGCGCAATACAACCAGGATGTTAATGGCGTTCCGGTCAGTGATTATTGGAGCGTTAAGAATGATCCGCAAACGAAGGCTTCCGCGCTGTCGTATATTCCAGAGATTCCCTGGAACGACGGTTGCACCAGCGAACTGATCTACAGCGATCCAATATTCGCATTAGGCAACTACACGCAATCCTACGGAACCTCGGGCTTCTGCCACAGCAAACTTGGCAAAGAACTCAGGTATTCAGTGGGCGGCAGTGGCGGCCCGAGCACGTGCTTCACAGGGGTGCCGTCGATTCCAGGTGTAGTGAGCGGAACCTGCCAGGGCAATCCCAAGCCCTCGTGGCAGGCGGGTGTGCCCGGCATTCCAAATGATGGTGAGCGCGATCAGCCCGATCTTGCGCTTTTCTCGGCGGACGGCATTTGGGGAAGTTTTTTGGTCGAGTGCATGTCGGATAAAAACGAAGGCGGCGCTCCCTGCACCGCTACGAACGACGCGCTGCTTGAGGGCGGTGGCGGCACATCGTTCGCATCGCCTGCGATGGCTGGCATTCAAGCGCTGATCGATCAGAAATACGGCCGTCAGGGGAATGCCAATTATGTTTACTACGCGCTGGCCGCGAGCCAGTTCTCTATACAAGGAACGAAGATCTGCAATGCGAGTCAAACTGGCGGAGGGTTGCCTGCTGCGTCCTGCATTTTTAACGACGTCACGCTCGGCGACATGGATATCCCTTGCGGGCAAGCCTCGAAGTTCTCTTACGATTGCTTCGGAAACGGCACCAAGATAATCGGCGAGCTTTCGACGTCGACCTCTTCCAGCGAGCCCGCGTATCCGGCTACGGTCGGCTATGACCTCGCTACCGGACTCGGCTCGGTGAACGCGACTTCGCTGTTCGACGCGTGGCCAAGCGGTAACAAAGCTCAGAGGGAAAGTAGGAGATCGTCGTCCCCGCCGAAATTGTCGATCGAGTAAGTGTCCCTCGCTTTGCTCGGGATGACAACTTATTTTATTGGGTCAACGCGCCACTACATCGAACGGCCGCATCATCTCGTTGTCCTCGTGCTCCAGCACGTGGCAATGCCATACGTAACGTCCGGTGAATCCCTCAAAGCGAACAATGATGCGCGTAATCATGCCGGGATCGGCGCGCACCGTATCTTTCCACCCCGCCTCGCCCGGTTCGGGAGGCATTGCCGGCGCTTTGTATCTGATTTCGTTATGCATCCAGTAGTCAGCGATAATGAATGCCCGGCGATCGAGAATCTGAAACTTCACCAGATGCAAATGAATGGGATGAGCGTCATCTGTGGTATTGATGAGATTCCAGATTTCGACCGAGTCGAGAACGGGATTCTCGGTTACCGGCATGCTCCAGTGCGTGTTATTCAAGAGCATCGTCACTGGCCGCTGAACGAGATCGTCAATCTCTACCAGGCTCAAGTTGCGGGTTTTGACGGCTGCGGACTCGGGAATCCTGGCGACTGGCCTTAGCGTCTTTGGCAAGATACTCTCGTCGTGCAAATTTTTTTGAGATACGCGAAATTGCATGACACTGGAGGTTTCATTTTTGAGAATGACGCTGCTGCCGGCGTTGTCCGAGAAATCGACGATCAAATCGGCGCGCTCGGCGGGCGCGAGGGACAAGATCTTTAGTGGCACAGGCGCCGGCAGCAGGCCCTGATCGGTGCCGATCTGGTGAAAGCCCTGACCGCTCAAGAGCGGAGCGTTGGGGGTTTGTCCACTCGACAAGGTCAGATGGAAAGATCGCCCATTCGCCGCATTGAGCACGCGGAAGCGATACTTGCGCGGTTCGACTTCGAGATAAGGAAACAGCTTGCCGTTGACGAGAATGGCATCGCCAAAAACCTCCGGCACCCACGGTTTCTTCGGATCGTCGGCGGCTACCGGGTAGTTAAGTTGTCCTTCGAGATCGAGGATTCGGTCGCAAATAACGAGTGGAATTTCATATTTGCCGCGCGGCAGATTCAGCGAGTCCTCAAATTCGTCGCGCACAAAGAATGCGCCAAAGAGCCCCGCAAAAACATTGAGGCGGTTAATTCCGAGGGCATGATCGTGGTACCAGAGCATAGTTGCGTCCTGGCGATTGGGGTAATGATAGATCGCGGATTTGCCGGGCACATACCAATTTTCGGGATAGCCGTCGCTGTCAGGCGGAGCCTTGGCGCCATGCAAATGCACCACCGTACGCACTTCCGGCTTATCCGCTTCCGCGCCGTGAATGCTGTGGTCGATCGGGAGGAAATGAGTTTCCGGGAGTTCGTTGACCCACTCCACCAGCAAACCTTGGCCGCTGCGCGTTTCAAAAGTCGGCCCCGGCAAAGCCGACCCGTATCCCCACAGCCGAGTTGGTTTCAAATCGCGATGCAGTTTTGTTTCGAACTGCCGCATCGCCACGCGGTAGTAGGGAAGGTGCACAGCGGGATTATCCGGGCTGGGGCGATGTCCGTTGGGCTCGATGACTTCGGGCAGGGGCAGCGGGTCGACGAATTGGGCGAGAGAATTTGCGTTCAGCTGCGTCCGAAACCTGGGTGGGGCCGGGTGAGCCATCGCGTGGCCGATGCCGCGGCGCACGGCCAGCGCCATGGTTGCGATTCCTCCCCGCGCGAGGAAGACTCTTCGTGTAACTGCCAAAGCGGTACTCTCCTTATGCAATCGCATGCTGGCAGATGCGTAGCTTAAAAACAAGAGCGGGCATGCGATTCACCTTTCGCACGCCCGCCTAGATTAAATCGAATACAGCTGCGTTACAGACCGCAGAGTGATGGTTTTTGCTTTTCACCCGTGACCGGGTTCAAGCACAGAGTTCCGTTCGTCCTCAGCTTGGCGAAGTCGAAATCCTGGGCGATGGAGTTGGCAATCGCGTCGAAGGAACCGCCCCCGATGCGTTGTCCACCCAGCCAGTTGTCTTCGATAAAGTGGATGATCGACGACTGGTCGGTCACCGCGTGGTCCACGAAGTTGTCCTTCGCGTACGGTGAAATCACGAGCAGCGGCAATCTCGGACCATAACCGCAGCGCCCGAGCGCCGATGGGC
>JBEKXO010000275.1:0-5182 GCA_049511995.1 Terriglobales bacterium | reverse complement strand
GTTGAGATTCCGGATGAGACGGTGCCATCGGCGTGGGCTCCGGAGATGGCGCTGCTTTCTAGCCGGGCGGTTACGGAGAAGACAAATTATCGCTTGCTGTCCGATGCGCTGGCGCATCAGTGGTGGGGAGTGTCGGTGAGTCCGGCGACGAAGAATGACTGGTGGATCAACGACGGCTTTGCGCGCTATTCGGAGGCTCGCTATGTGGAGAGCGCGGCGGGCGAGGCTGGGCTCGAGGAGATGGTAAAAGACATGTCGGTGGGCGCGCTAGCGTATGACAGCGTGCCGCTGTCGAGCGCCGAAAAGCTGGATTATTTTTCTCCCGAATTTCAGTCGCTTGTGACCGACAAGGGCGCGATGATCCTGCACATGCTACGGGGGGTGGTTGGGGAGAAAGATTATCTGAAGATCATGCGCGAATTCGCCACGAAGTATGCGGGCAAGTCAGCCACGAGCGATGATTTCCGCGAGATTACCGAGCAGGTTTCGGGCGAGAAGCTGACTTGGTTCTATTCGCAGTGGATGGATTCGACTAGCGCCCCGGAGTTTAAGGCGAAGTACACGGTCTACCGACTGGGAAATAACAAGGGCTTTCGGATTGTGGGCGCGATTTCACAGGACCTTGACCTGTTCCGCATGCCGGTGGAGCTGAAAATCGACACCGACGGAAGAACGGAAGAAAAGCGCATCGACGTCGTGGGGACCGATTCGCCGTTTTCGGTGGAAACATTCGGGCGACCACGGCGAATCTCGATCGATCCTGAAAACCGCGTGCTGACGAACAACAAGGAAATCAAGCTGCGCGCATCGATTTTGCGCGGACAGGGGCTGACGCAGCAGGGCGATCTGGCGGGAGCTTTGAGCGAGTTCAATAAAGCACTTGAGGTGAACAAGAACAGCTCGCTGGCGCACTACAGGATTGCCGAGGTATTTTTCCTGCAGAAAAATTATCAGGCTTCGGCGAACGCCTATCGCCAATCGCTGAATGGCGACGGAGAGCCGCGCTGGACCGAGGTTTGGAGCCATCTGCAACTGGGAAAGATCTTCGATGTGACGGGCCAGCGGGAGCGGGCGGTCAATGAATATCGTCAGGCCCTCCAGACGAACGACAATACGCAGGGCGCGATTGAAGAGTGCCGCCGCTACATGCAGAAACCTTTTGAGCGGGAAAAGGGCAGCTAGGGTGGTTCTGGATTTCTAATCCTAAAAAATAAGGACCCGCACCGCCAGGCGATAGCGGTACGGGTCAGGAGGAACGATTCTGAATATAGAACAGTTTTCCATTAATGTCAAGTAAGTCTATCGACTTTATTGTTTGCTACGCTTTGTAGCCGTCAAAACCCTTGCGGCGCTGCTCGCTATAGCGACGCAGCGAGTCTTCGATGATGGGATAGGCCTTGGTCGCCGGCTGGATCTCATCGACCTCGACCGACTTGCCTTCCAGCAGTTTGTAGTCCTGAAAAAAGCGGCGCAGCATGAGCAGGCGGTGGGGCGGCATTTCGGCGGCTTCGCGGTAGGGATTGAACTCGGGGTCTTCGGTGGCGATGGCGATGATTTTGTGGTCTTTTTTGCCGGAGTCGATCATGGTCATGAGGCCGATGGCGCGGGCGTGGATGATGGTGAGGGGCACGACGGTCTCCTGGCAGAGAACGAGAACATCGATCGGGTCGTCGTCTTCGGCGAGGGTTTGCGGGATGAAGCCGTAGTTGGCGGGGTAATAAACCGCCGAGTAGAGGATGCGGTCGAGTTTGATCAGGCCGCTGGTCTTGTCGAGTTCGTATTTCACGCTCGAGCCGAAGGGAATCTCGATAACGGTATTGAACTCTTGCGGCAGTTTGCTGCCGGGGGTTACGTCATGCCAAGGATGGATCATTGGTTAGCGCCTGCCTGTGTGGCGATATGGTGCTGTAGGGATTCTAAATGCTGAAGAGGAACTTCCAGGCGGCTCGGTTCGTAATTTCCTGTGGAACAACCCAAGGGCAACGCGGGAAGGTCAGAATGCTGACGAAACTTCGCCTTGTTTGTGTTTGTGCCGTTGCAGTTCTTGCCGGGTTCGGACCTAGGGCCGCCTCCGCGCAGGCGACACAGACGAGCGCAGGCGTCGTTCTCCCCTCGGATGCCGAACTTCGAGAGATGCTTTCAGCTCGGGTCGACGCTCTTGCCGGAGCGGAAGATGGCATCGGCATCGTGGTCGGCGTAATCGGGCCGCAAGGACGGAGGGTGGTCACATACGGACACCTCAAGCAGGGAGACACGAGACCGTTGGACGGTGACACAGTTTTCGAAATTGGCTCCGTCAGTAAAGTGTTCACCGCTCTCTTGCTCTCGGATATGGTCCGACGAGGCGAAGTCGTGCTCACTGATCCGGCGGCGAAATATCTTCCTGCCGACGTCAAACTGCCTGAACGGAATGGCCATGCGATCACGCTCTTGGACCTAGCGACTCATACATCAGGCCTTCCGTTCATGCCCGAGGAGTCGCCCGTTCTTAGCGATTCGAGCGCACCGACTGACTCGGCTGCGCAGTACTATCGATTCCTCGCCCGATACAAATTGCCGCGCGACATTGGGGCGCAGTGGGACTATTCGAACCTCGGCTACTGGCTCTTGAGTCAGGCGCTCGCATCGCGGGCCGGAATGGACTATGAAAGCTTACTGCGGGCTCGGGTGAATGCTCCGCTCAAGTTGAAGAGCACAGCCATCACGGTTTCGTCTGCGATGCAGGCGAAACTGGCCACGGGCCACAATGCGGCGTTGCAGCCAGCTCCGGCGTTTACAAGCGTTCCGAGGTATGCGGGCATGTCGGGGCTTAACCTGAATTCCACGGCCAACGATCTGTTGACATTGCTCGCGGTGGCCATGGGCTATGAAGCTTCGCCGATGGCTCCCGCGATGGCCGCGATGCTGAGCACGCGGCGTCCTATGGGACAAGCCGGGGAGGCACAGGCGCTGGGCTGGGTCGTGGAAGAGGGTGGCGAGCAGTTAATTACTCACGATGGGGGCACGTTTGGATACGCCAGTTCGGTGGCCTGGAATCCGAAGGGTCGAGTTGGCGCCATCGTACTTTCGAACCAGGTGGCGGGGGTCGGCGACATTGCTCGGCATCTGTTGCGTCCGGATGTGCCATTGGAAAAGCCGGTTTCGACAAAGCGCACAGAGATTGCGGTCGAGTCGGCGGTGCTTGAGACCTACGCGGGGCGGTATGAAGCGGCGGGCGAGGGGGTGTTTGTTATCGCTCTTGATCACGCTCGCGAGGGCGACTTCCTTATGATCGAGCTGCCTGACGATTGGGGGCTGCCGAAGCTGCGCATTCGTCCAGAGAGTCGGCGGGATTTTTTTGCGGCGGAGCTGCCTCTGCGAGTCACGTTTCAGACCGACGGCAGCGGGCGGGTGAACGGGATGCTGGTCTATCCGCCGCGCGGGCAGAAGGCGGTGCCGGCGAGCAGGATTGGGGCCGAGCGGTGAGCGAGATACGGCGATCCGCTATCTTGACCGCTCTGCGACGGGCGCGTAAAGTTTGAGGCAGGGGTCTCGCCATGTCGAATGAAACCAGCAAATATTTGAAATTTGGTTCGGTCACGGTGTTGATTATCGTGGCGCTCGGCTATCTGGCCTATACGGGCGTGCAGGACAGCAAGAGTTATTACGTGACCATCAAAGAACTCAATGGCATGGGCAACGAGGCTTATGCCAAGCGGCTGCGGGTGGCTGGCAATGTGGTGGCGGGGTCGATCAAGCGGTCGGGGACGCGGGTCGATTTCATGCTGAAGGAAAACGAGCTGACGCTGCCGGTTTCGTATACGGGGACGGAGGCGCCTCCGGATACTTTTAAAGACGACTCGCAGGCATTGGCCGATGGCAGTTTTGGGCGCGATGGTGTTTTCCATGCCAAGCAGCTGCAGGCGAAGTGCGCTTCGAAGTATGCGCCGCAGCCGGGGCAACCGGGAGTTTCACCGGCTCCGGCTAAGAGCATGTCGCAGAATCAGGGTTCTGCAAGCCAGAGTGCTGGGATGGCGAACTAGCGTTATTCATTGGACCTGATCTAAGGCGGTTGCATGAAGTGGTTTTTCTTGATGTCTTTCCTTGCAGCCCTCTTCTGTTCCCTGTTCTGGACGGGCGTAATCAGCTTTCTGATTGCCACCGATCGCTTCAGGGGAATGGGCGTAAGGGGGCCGGCTTTATTCGGGCCGCTCGTGTTCTTTGTCTGGGGCGCGCGGGAGATGTATAGATCGTTCAAGGCCGCCGGACTTGATCAGTGAAGTCTGTCAGTAAATTCTCCAGGCTGTTCCGATACATTTATTCCACATTCCCTTGACTGAAACCGCGAGCGTCCCCGTCATCTCCGTTACAAACCTGATCAAACAATTTGGGCGCTTTGCGGCGCTGCGCGGAGTTTCTGCGGAATTTTCTGGCGGGAAGCTTTACGCCATTCTTGGCGACAACGGCGCGGGCAAGACTACTTTGCTTCGCACTCTGGCCGGACTGAACCGGCCTTCGAGCGGGCGGGTCTCGATACTGGGTTCGGACCTCGGATCGGAGCTTGGCTCGGACTCATTTCACGACATTTGCGGGCAGGTGGGGTACATGGCGCATCCTTCGCTGCTCTATGACGAGATGAGCGGGATGGAGAACCTTGCTTATTTTGCGCGGCTGTATGGGATCACGAGCAGTGCGCGGTGTGCGGAGGTGATTCGGGCGGTGGGGCTTGATCCGGAGCTGGAGCGGCCGGTGGGGCAGTATTCGCAGGGGATGCGGCAGCGGATGTCGCTGGCTCGGGCGTTGCTGAATGATCCGAAGATTCTGCTGCTGGATGAGCCCTTTTCGAATGTGGATTTGAATTCGGCGGGAGAGATGGTTCGTCTGCTGGCGCGGACGCGCGATACGGGGAAGACAATTTTTGTTGTGACGCATCAGGCGGCGCTGCTGGAGGGCGCGGCGGACGAGTTTGTGTGGATGGAATTTGGCAAGATTATAGGGCGCACTCGGGAGCTGAAACGGCCGGCGGCTGCGGAGGAAAACGCGATATGAGCGCGCCTTCCGGCATCACTCGCGTTACTTTGCTCAAAGACCTGCGGCTGGAGTGGCGGTCGAAGGACGCGATCAACTCGATGCTGTTTTTTTCTTTGCTGGTGGTGGTGGTGTTCAGTTTTTCGTTCGACCCGAGCGCGGAGGAGTCGCGGCA
>JBEKXO010000274.1:0-5334 GCA_049511995.1 Terriglobales bacterium | reverse complement strand
GAGGGCCACACGCCGCTGGAACTGGCGACGAAGCTTGGCGAGCGCGGCTTTTTCGCCTGGGATGGAAATTATTATGCGCTGAACCTCACTGAGCAGTTAGGTGTTGAGCGGCTGGGAGGATTCTTGCGGATTGGGCTGGTGCACTACAACACGATGGAAGAAGTGGAAAGGCTGTTGGCAGCGCTGGGGGAGATTGTGGGTTAAGTCCATGGACGAGACAGAGAAAATTGCCCAATGCATTCGTAGAGCACTTCCAAACGTAAAGAGGGGGAGTCTGCGCTTTTGGGGGGAATGGTTTGGGCGTCCGTACGACAGCTTCCATACCTTGGTCCAGTGTCAAGTCGATAATGAGTGCTTGCGCCTAACGTTTGATCTGGGAGAAGCTCTATTAGTTTGGTCACCCAGGAATCTCTCGATCGACGACTCAACGTTCCGAATTAGGACCGCGGTCAGAGTGAGATGGGAATGGTTCTATTACGGTCGCCCACAAATCACGCAGAATCTCTACTTTTTCGAATTCGAGGAGTTCGACGGAATGATCGTCACGAAGACTAACGTTGATTTTTACGAGCCAAAGCTCAAACCCAGCAAGCGGCACCCCGCGGTTGAAATTACCTAACCGCTATCCAACAAAGCGAGTCGTGCTAAGGGAGCATTTCTTCCACTCCGCACACGTGTCCCACCAAAGCCACGCTCGCCAGTCCGATAAACAGCCCGTGTTCAACGACACCCGGAGTATCGCTCAACTCCCGCGCCAGAGCCACCGGGTCCTCAATCCTTCCAAAGCTGCAATCGAGAATCTGATTGCCGTTGTCGGTGATAAAGGGACTGCCGTCGGGCTTCATGCGCAACTTGGGCGTCGCGGCTAGCGATGCGATTTTCTTTTCGATCACGGTTCGCGCAAAGGCGATGATCTCGAGCGGTAGAGGGAACTTGCCTAGCGTCGGAACGACTTTTCCCGAGTCGGCCACGACTACCATTTTTTTTGACGCGGTGGCGATGATTTTCTCGCGGGTCAGCGCGCCGCCTCCGCCTTTGATCAAGTTGAGGTTGTGATCGAGCTCATCGGCTCCGTCGATGGTGATATTGATTTCGGGATGTTCGTCGAGCGTGGTCAGCGGGATGCCTGCGGCGCGCGCCTGGTCGGCGGTCTGCACGGAGGTTGGGATGCCGATGATTTTCAGTCCCGCCTTCACGCGCTCGCCTAGGGCAACGACGGCGAAGTAGGCGGTTGAGCCGGTGCCTAATCCGACGATGTCGCCATCGCGAACCAGTTTTGCGGCGGCTCGGCCTGCGGCTTCTTTTTCTTGTTCATTCGCCATGCTTCACCTGGTTAATCCTCTGATCATATTCACACAATCAATCTGCATCATGCTCAGTTTTAAAAATACATTCCCTCGGCGGCTAAAGCTGCGTTTAACGTGCAACGGTAACGGCATGGCTAACGCCATGCCCTTTCAAAACAAAGAAACGGATCAAGACGAGTGAAACGGAGCCACTGCGTCATCACGCCTAAGAGGTTGCGGAAAAGTGTTTCTCTCGCGGCCGCATGACCTCAGCGGCTAAAGCCGGGATTAAAAACGAGCTGTTTATCGCAGCGGTAAACCGCTGCGCCACCCAAAGGCAGCGGCAAGAGCGGTGAACGCTGCGCCACCAAAGGCAGCGGCAAGAGCGGTGAACCACTGCGCCACTCAAAGGCAGCGGCAAGAGCGGTGAACCGCTGCGCCACCAAAAGCAGCGGCAAGAGCGGTGAGCCACTGCGCCACCCAAAGGCAGCGGCAAGAGCGGTGAACCACTGCGCCACCCAAAAGCAGCGGCAAGAGCGGTGAACCGCTGCGCCACTCAAAAGCAGCGGAAAGAGCGGTGAACCGCTGCGCCACCCAAAAGCAGCGGCAAGAGCGGTGAACCGCTGCGCCACCCAAAAGCAGCGGCAAGAGCGGTGAGCCGCTGCGCCACCCAAAGGCAAGAGCGAATCCGACTTTTTACGAAACCTCTAAAGCCCGTCGTTCACTTGTTATAGATTTCGATATATGCGAGATAGCCTGCCAGCACTAATCCGAAGAAGCCCAGCAGATAAGAGACAAAATCGATGACAAAGCCGGCGGGCTCAAAGGTATTGGAATCGAGTTGGAGCTTGGTTTTGTGGTAGCGCCTCAGGCCGGCGAGAATCAGCATGACACCGCCAATGGTCGAAATGATGCCTAGCCACGTAGTGAGGCCGGGGGTGGCGGTGGAGCGTCCTTCAAACTTCATGAATTCGCGCAGCGCGATGGAAAAGCGACCGATGGCAAATCCAAAGATGATGGTTGCGACGCCGGTTCGCACCCACGCTAGAAAGGTGCGTTCATTAGCGAGATGATCGCGGGCGCGGTTGGGGTTGGAAGTGTCGGGCATGTTTGAACCGGCGAGTTTAGCAGCCCGTCATTATTCCACAACCCTCTGAATCAACGCGCTGACGCCCGCGATATTCTTCAGCAGGTCCGCGGGAAAACCGTGCCGCTGTTGCAGATATTCGGGCGAGTTATAGGAGAGCCAGACCTGGCCCTTCTCGTCTTGCCAGGCCAGCGCCTTTAGCGGAAGGTCGATCGCCAACCGGGGAGCGGCGACCATCAACGGCGTTCCACCCTTCGGGCTGCCGAAGATCAGCAATTGGGTCGGACGCATTTTGAGCCCGACTTTCTCGGCTTCTCCACTGTGGTCGACGAGAGCGAACACGGTGATGCCTTTCTCTATGAGGACCGCTTCCAGGCGTGCCAGCGTATCCGACACAGAATAGCGGCTGGGCACGTCAACGATTCCGTTGTCCATAGGGCGCCTCCAACTTATCAAGCCACCGCGTTCGAACCAGCGAGCCAACGTACTTTCGTTTCGCAAGTTCTTTCGGATGAATCGACCACGCCATGTGGCTCATCCGTTATCCTATAAGAAGATACTTATGGCGACTTCAACTCGCAATGCCAGCGGGAGAGCAACTCCTGCAATTTCAAAATCTACGGTCTCATCTCCTGCGGTCGAAAATTCCACGATCGAAAATTACGAACGCGAACGCGTTTTTAATCTCTTTCGCCAATATGGATATCTGGAAGCGGAGCTGAATCCGCTCGGTCTGCTTCCGCCGCAGCCGCACCCGGACCTCGCGATTGATAGCGAGTTTGCGCGCGAGGCACGGCGCATCTACTGCGGCAGCGTGGGCGTCGAGTTTATGCACATTGCCGACCCCGAGCGTCGCCGCTGGATTCAGGAACGCATAGAGGCCGACGCAGCGGCCGTCGATCAGCAGCGTGCGCTCGATCTGCTGGTGCGCGCCGACCTGTTTGAACAGACGCTGCAGCAGCGTTATCTCGGCAACAAGCGCTTTTCGCTCGAAGGCAGTACATCGCTGCTGCCGGCGGTTGATCAAGTTCTTGACGTAGCTGGTGAGCGCGGCGCGGTTGAACTGGTGATGGGCATGAGCCATCGCGGCCGCCTCAACATGGTGATCCATGTGGCCAACCGCCCGGACGAAGAGGTGTTCGCCGAATTTGAAGATGTCGATCCGCGCAGCGTCCTCGGCTCGGGCGACGTGAAATATCACATGGGCGCGACCGGCGAATATGTGACCAAGAGCGGAAAGAAAATCCATATCCACCTGGCATCGAATCCGAGTCACCTCGAGGCCGTCGACCCCGTAACCATCGGCCGCACCCGCGCCAAGCAAGACCGCGCCGGTGCAGGCGGAGAAGCGAAATATCTGCCGCTGCTGGTGCATGGGGACGCGGCTTTCGCGGGCCAGGGCATCACCGCCGAAACGATGAATTTTGCCGACCTCAGCGGCTACACTGTTGGCGGAACAATCCACGTAATCGTCAATAATCTGATCGGCTTCACGACGAATGCGCGGGAGGCACATTCTTCGCGCTTCTCGGCACAGCTGGCGCGGCGGCAGGCGATTCCTATTTTTCACGTCAATGGCGAAGACGTCGATGCCGTGATGCGGATCGCGCGCATCGCTACTGAATACCGCTATCAATTCCGCACCGACGTAGTCGTTGATCTGATCGGCTACCGGCGCCACGGACACAGTGAAGTGGACGATCCGACCGTGACCCAACCGCTGATGTATAAGGCGATCAAAGAGCACGCGCCGCTTTATCAGATTTACGCCAAGTATCTCGGCCTGAATGATGACGAGATCACCGAGCGCACCCAGGCGGTTAAGAAAGAGTACGAAACTGCACAGAAGGCCGCGACAAAATTTACCAAGAAGCCGTCTTTGCGCGCTCTTCCGAAATATTGGGACAACTACTTCGGAGGGCGCTATAAAGGGGAGTACGAGCAGCCCACGGGCATCGCGCGCGAGGAGTTAATCGAACTAACTGAGCATTTGACCACCTATCCCGATGGTTTCCATATTCATCCCAAGGTGAAGAAGTTGCTTGAGCAGCGGCAGGAGATGGGGACGGGCAAGAAGCCGGTCGACTACGGCATGGCCGAGGCGCTGGCCTTTGCCAGCCTGGTGAAACAAGGCATTCCGGTGCGCCTCAGCGGACAAGACTCGCGGCGTGCAACCTTTAATCAGCGCCATTCTGTGCTGTTCGATGTTGAGGATGAATCGGAATATGTGCCGCTGCGCCACATCGCACCCGGGCAGGCGACGTGCGACATCTATAACTCGACGCTTTCGGAAGCGGGGGTGATGGGCTTTGAATACGGCTACAGCCGCGATTACCCCGAGGCGCTGGTGCTGTGGGAGGCGCAGTTTGGCGATTTTGCCAATGTCGCGCAAGCCGTCATCGATCAGTTTGTGTGCGCGGGCGAAGATAAATGGAATCTCCTGTCCGGCCTCGTCCTTTTGCTGCCCCATGGCTACGAAGGCCAGGGGCCGGAGCATTCAAGCGCACGTATCGAACGTTTTTTGCAACTCGCAGCGCGCGACAACATCCAGATTTGCCAGCCTTCGAATGCGGCGCAATACTTCCATCTTTTGCGCCGGCAGGCGCTGCGCAAATGGCGGAAGCCGCTGATTGTCTTCACGCCGAAGAGTATGTTGCGCCATCCTGATGCGCTGTCTCCGCTGGAGGATCTGACGCATCAGCAATTTCTACCGGTTTTGCCCGACACCGAAGTAAAGGACGCGAAGCGCATTCTGCTCTGCACTGGTAAGATCGGCCACGAACTGCGCACCGAACGCCGGAAGCGCAGGGAAAAGGATGAAAACGAGGCGAACACAGCCATTGTTTTCCTGGAGCAAATGTATCCGTTCCCAGAAGCGGAGCTTGCCGCCGAATTCGAGCATCACAGCTCAGCGCGAGATATCGTCTGGGTACAGGAAGAGCCCGCCAACATGGGAGCGCT
>JBEKXO010000273.1:0-5341 GCA_049511995.1 Terriglobales bacterium | reverse complement strand
GCGAATACACCGAGATTCAGGAAGGCGACGAAGTTAAGCGCACCGGCCGCATCATGAGCGTCCCCGTAGGCGACGCCCTCATCGGCCGCGTAGTCAATTCGCTCGGCGAGCCCATCGACGACAAAGGCCCCATCGCCACCGACAAGTTCATTGCCCTCGAGCGCATCGCTCCCGGCGTCATCGATCGCCAGCCCGTCCGCGAGCCCATGGCTACTGGATTAAAAGCCATCGACTCCATGATCCCCATCGGTCGCGGCCAGCGCGAACTCATCATCGGCGATCGCCAGACCGGCAAAACCGCCGTCGCGCTCGACACCATCATCAACAGCAAGGGCAACAACCTAATCTGCATTTATAACGCCATTGGTCAGAAGCGCAGCTCCATCGCTCAGGTAGTAAAAATTCTCGAAGATGCTGGCGCCATGGAATACACAATAGTCGTCGCTGCGTCCGCCTCCGAGCCCGCTCCCATGCAATACATCTCGCCCTACGCCGCTTGTGCCATGGGCGAGTTCTTCCGCGACAGTGGACGGCACGCTCTCTGTATCTACGACGATCTCTCTAAGCACGCCGCATCTTATCGCGAGATATCGCTCTTACTCCGTCGTCCTCCCGGCCGCGAAGCCTATCCCGGAGACGTCTTCTATCTCCACTCCCGCCTGTTAGAGCGCGCCGCCAAGCTAAGCAAAGAAAACGGCGGAGGCTCACTAACCGCCTTGCCCGTAATCGAAACCCAAGCCGGCGACGTATCAGCGTATATTCCGACGAACGTCATCTCGATTACCGATGGTCAGATCTATCTGGAAACCGACTTATTCAACCAGGGCGTCCGACCCGCCGTAAACGTAGGACTATCAGTAAGTCGTGTAGGTGGCAGTGCACAGATCAAAGCCATGCGTCAGGTAGCCGGAACGCTCAAACTGGAATTAGCGCAGTACCGCGAATTAGCCGCCTTCGCCCAGTTCGGCAGCGACCTGGACAAAGCCACGCAAGCCCAGCTAAACCGCGGTCAGCGCCTGGTAGAACTGCTGAAGCAAGGCCAGTTCAGCCCGCTGCCATTCTCCAAACAAATCCTGATCATCTTCGCCGGCACCAGCGGAGTGTTAGACGATATGCCGGTAAATCAAGTCCGCGATTTCGAGCAGGCCCTATATAAGTATGTAGACACAACTAACCCCGGCCTACTCAACTCAATCATGGAGAAAAAAGTTCTAGACGACGATCTGAAGGCGCAGTTATCCCGAGTTATCAAAGAAGCAAAGCAACAATTTGTCGATTCAAAACAGGCAACAACGAAATGAAGTTCTCAGTTCTCGGTTCTCAGTTCCCAGTCGACCCAAAAGCCTGGAGACTTGAACTGAGAACCGAGAACTGAGAACTGAGAACTGACACTTGGCCAACATTCTCGACATCCGGCGCCGTATCCGCAGCGTGATCAACACGCGGCAGATCACCAAGGCAATGAAGACCGTATCCGCCGCCAAACTGCGCCGCGCGCAAGAGGCGGCCATGGCTGCGCGCCCTTATTCCCAGATGTTGACCAACGTCCTCAAGTCGCTCGTCTCGCGCGCCGACACCTACGATCCCAAAACCGGAGAGCCTCGCCATCCGCTTCTTGCCGAGCGTCCCGAAAAAAATGTTCTGCTCATTGTAGTTACCGGCGACAAAGGCTTAGCTGGCGCTTTCAACACCAACATCCTGAAAATGGCCTCGAAGTTCATCCAGTCAAAGCCGGAGCAGAATATCGACATCGAATGCATCGGAAGAAAGGGTCGCGACTTCATGCGTCGCCGCTACCCGATTGCTCCCCAGCGCCCGGATGAAGCCTCCGCCAGCGAAAACGCCAACGAAAAAGAACAGCCGGGCGCGCCGTCCGCGCACCCCAATGACGGCCCCGCTCCCGAACGAGCCGGCCGCGTCCAGATCGTCGGCGAATACGTAGGAGTTCTAGGCAAGGTCGAATACAATTTCGCCAACAAACTAAGCCAGAGCATCGTAGACCGCTACACCCACGCAGAGATCGACTCCGTCTACATCCTCTTCAATGAATTCAAATCCGTGATCGCACAGCGCCTGGTCGTCGAGCGTCTGCTGCCTATCAAAGACATAGGCGAAGTCGACGTCCAGATGGCCGAAGAGCCGACTCCAGAAGAGCGCAGGCAGCGCATCGAGGCTGCGAAAACAGAGGGCGTCGGCCTGCGCCCGCCCGACACCAAAGCCGCCGACGAAGCCGCCGCCAAATTCGCCACACTTCCAGTCGATTACATTTACGAGCAGCCGCCCGATCAACTCTTTCGGGGCATTCTGCCAAAATACATCGGCATTCAGATTTTCCACGCGCTGCTGGAGTCCGTAGCCGCCGAGCACGCCGCCCGCATGACCGCCATGGATGCGGCCACCAGCAATGCCAGCGATATGATCGATTCGCTAACCCTGGTAATGAATCGCGCGCGCCAGGCCAAGATCACCAAAGAAATTATCGAAATAGTAAGTGGAGCAGCCGCAGCCCAATAAAAAAGGTTTGTCATCCCGAGCGAAGCGAGGGACCTGCAGCTCCTAATTAGGAAAGAATAGCGTTAGGCGAACGACGAACAGCGAACGACGAACGACCAGAGACCTTATCTATGCCAGAAAATGTCGGACACGTAATTCAAGTCGCCGGCCCCGCCGTCGATGTGCAATTTGTCGAAGGCTCCATGCCTCCCATCTATCAGGCCCTGCGCGTTGTCAGCGATGGCTTCACCGTGCCGTCCCCCATCAACGTGATCCTCGAAGTGCAGCAGCATCTCGGCGAGGGACGCGTCCGCTGCGTCGCCATGGAAGCGACCGACGGCATGGTGCGCGGCATGAAAGCGATCGATCAGGGCGGCCCCATCTCCGTTCCCGTCGGCCGCGGCACGCTTGGCCGCGTGATGAACGTCATCGGCGAACCGGTCGATAAACTCGGTCCAATCGCCTCCGACAAACGAATGCCCATCCACCGTCTCGCGCCCGCCTTCGATGAACAATCCACCACGGCGGAAATGTTCGAGACCGGGGTGAAAGTTGTCGACCTTATCCAACCCTTCTTAAAAGGCGGAAAGATCGGCCTCTTCGGTGGCGCCGGTGTAGGCAAAACCGTCGTCATCATGGAGCTCATCAACAACGTCGCCAAGCAGCATGGTGGTTTTTCCGTGTTCGCCGGAGTAGGCGAGCGCACCCGTGAAGGCAACGACCTCTGGCTTGAAATGAGCGAGTCGGGAGTTATCAAGCCCGGCAAGCCCGCCGAATCGAAAGCCGCACTGATCTATGGCCAGATGACCGAACCCCCCGGAGCCCGCCTCCGCGTCGCGCTTACAGCCCTAACCGTAGCCGAATTTTTCCGCGACGAAGAAGGTAGCGACACGCTCCTATTCATCGACAACATCTTCCGTTTCACGCAAGCCGGCAGCGAAGTCTCCGCCCTCTTAGGCAGAATGCCAAGCGCGGTAGGTTATCAACCCAACTTAGCCACAGAAATGGGTGAGTTACAAGAACGTATTACTTCGACCAAGAAAGGCTCAGTCACTTCGGTGCAGGCAATCTATGTGCCCGCCGATGACTTAACCGATCCAGCTCCCGCTACGACCTTCGCCCACCTCGATGCCACGACCGTTCTTTCGCGAGCACTCACCGAGATTGGAATCTATCCCGCAGTCGACCCGCTCGCTTCCACCTCGCGCATTCTAGATCCAAGAATCGTAGGCCAGGATCATTACGACGTAGCGCAAATGGTCAAAAAGACGCTGCAGACCTACAAAGACCTCCAAGACATTATCGCCATCCTGGGCATCGACGAACTCAGTGAAGATCAAAAAGTAACGGTAGCGCGCGCCCGCAAAATCCAAAAGTTTCTCTCGCAGCCGTTTTTCGTGGCCGAACAGTTCACCGGCACGCCCGGTCGCTACGTAAAAATCGCCGACACAGTAAAAGGTTTCCGAGGAGTAGTAGAAGGGAAGTACGACGACATTCCCGAGCAGGCCTTCTACATGAAAGGAACAATCGACGAAGTTCTGGAAACAGCAGAGAAGATGAAAGCCACAGCAGCATAAGATCGTCGATAGTCGTTCGTCGTTAGTCTTTAGTAAGCCGAACAACCCGAGGCGAACGACGAACCGCGAACGACTAACGACCAACGACGAACGACCACATGCCCGACACTTTCCAACTCGAGATAGTAACTCCCACCCGGCTCCTCGTAAAAGAAGCCGCCGAAGAGGCGCAGATTCCCGGAGCCACCGGCTATCTCGGAATTCTCCCCGGCCACGCTCCACTAATCACCGAGTTAGGTGTCGGTGAAATCACCTACAAGGCAGGTGGCACAACGCATACCCTCGCCGTAGCGTGGGGCTTCGCCGAAGTTCTGCCCGACAAAGTTACCATCCTCGCGGAAGCCGCCGAGCGTCCGCAGGAAATCGACGTTGCCCGCGCCCAGAAAGCCAAAGACCGCGCCGAAGAGCGCCTGAAGAGCAATGCTGCCGACGTCGACTACGCTCGCGCAGAAGACGCGCTCCGCCGCGCCGAATCGCGGATCGACGTCGCCAAACAAGAGAAATAAGAAAAGAAATAGGAAAAGAAATAGGATTGCCTCGTCCCCATCGTAACCAGCAATTGATCGCCAGATATTTCGCTCAGAGCGCGTCCGCCGTCTCCCGAGAGCCCGCTGCATGACCCAAGTCGCCCGCGCCATCAACATTGAAGACCTGCGCTCCCTCGCCCATCGTCGCCTGCCGCAAGTTGTGTTCGACTACATCGATGGCGGCGCCGAAGCCGAAGTGACGATGCGCGAAAATCGTCGCGCCTTCGAAGCCATCACTTTCCGCCCGCACCAAGCCGTTTCGAATCTTCCCTGCAACCTCCGCACCCGCGTTCTCGGCCAAGAGCTGTCAATGCCCATACTGCTGGCCCCCGTAGGCTATTGCCGCGTGATGCATCCGGACGGCGAAATCGGCGCCGCCCGCGCCGCCGGTGCTGCCGGAATCGCTAGCGTTCTTTCCACCGTCTCGGGTCACCGCCTCGAAGATGTCAAAGCCGCGTCGATCGGCCCCATGTGGTATCAACTCTATCTAACCGGAGGACGCGAGGCCGGCGAAAACGCTCTGCGACGCGCTCGCGCCGCCGGCTACTCGGCCCTCGTGATCTCCATCGACACCAATGTCCTCGGGTTGCGCGAACGCGAAGCCCGCGGCGGCATGGAGGTGTTGTTGCGTGGCAGCCCTTGGTCAAAAATTCCATATCTCCTGCAGCTCTTCGCGCACCCGCGCTGGCTCACTCGCTTTCTTCTCGATGGCGGACTTCCCACCATGCCCAACATCGTTACGCC
>JBEKXO010000272.1:0-5374 GCA_049511995.1 Terriglobales bacterium | reverse complement strand
CTGTTCTGCGGGATGTTCGTCTCGGCACAGCAGCCTGAGGAACCGTTTTACGAGTCGGGCAATGCGTTCGTGCGATTTTGCTATGTTGGCGCTCGGAGAAGTGTACCCGTACCCCTGTCCCGCTCCATCAAAATGATTGAGGAGTCATGAAAGAAGTCAACACACTGCCTTTGCCAAATGTGCTAACTCGGAAGCACGTCTTCGACGACGGTTACGCAATACTGACTGCAATGCAGGTGCGAGACAGGTTTGAGGGCAATCTCGCCTGCACAACGCTAGCGGTCAACAGCCCCGTCTTCGAACATGGTGAGACGATGGAAGAATGTTGCGATAAGTTGGATCAACGATTTCGAGAGATCATGCCGGATCATCAGTGCGGCTCGGGCTGCTTACGCAACTGGCAATCGGGGAATGCGATCTTCGAAGAGCCGACGGGCAAGCCACAGTAGCACAAGAGAGCATCATCCACTTTATGCTTCGCTGGCAGCCGCTAAGGTTCTACAGATTGCGTAAGCCAAAGATGACGGCACCCAGTAGCGCTAGTGCGCCGAATCCTCTCGAATCACGGGGTTCAGTCCAAAGCCCCTCAGAATCGCAACCACTGAACTCCCGTCCAACAATCGCTCGACTGCATCCATTGACCATCGCCGCTCTGGGTCGTCTGGTCGCGCCACTAGTGGCTGTGCGAGTAACGCCTTCGCCAATGTTTCGATTGCTCGCCTGTGAAAATCAACAAGTCTCACGGCTTCGGCGAAGAGCCTTTCTTGGGCAGCAAACCAGTCATTCCGGTCGGGGTACAGTTCATCCAAGAGTTTTATGTTTTGATCCGAGTCAAACCAACTCCCAGCAGGCGGGCACTCGGGATACACCTTTTTTTGGGCAATAAAGCCCGCGTAGGTGGAGATGATAGTTCGCTCACGCTCCAAAATGTCGTCTGGGGTGTTGCTGAGATCACCCGGTATGCGGAACCAGTAATACGAGATGCCGCTACCAAAAGTGTCCATGTGCACGCCACGATTGCGTAGAGGCATTCCCAGTGTTACTGCAACAACCGTGTGCGCTGCTTCATGGTAGGCGGCGCTTTCGACGTATTTTTGATCTAGAATCATTCCCAATTATCCACGGCGAATAGCAGGCGAATAAAACTTTCACCATTTTTTCACTACAGACCCCAAATTATGCCTAATTTTACCTAATTAAGCATATCGTAAGTCTCTGAAAATACACGTTATTGGCGGCTTTTGATGCGATTGAGAATCTTCCGTCCTAACCCCTAGACGATAGCGCCGCAGGTACGACGAAAGCCCGATTATAACAAAAGCCGATTCGAACCGAGCGCGCAGGAGCGTCTGCCAGGCTTGCAAATCCTGGTGAATCTTTAAGTTGCGCTTGGACGTTGATGCAGCCGGAACTGTCTTGACAATGGCGTGCCGAAGAAGGATACTTTATTGGGCGAACAAAAAGCGAATATTTGTTTGGGCCTGGGCTGCATCCTGCCCTCTAGTTCACTGATAATTGCGAGAAAGTATGTCTGCCTCTGCGATTTTTTCACCGGCGGCCCCTGGCCGCCCTTTTATTTTTTCTCCGCCGTCTTCTGCGTTTTCACAGCGCTCGAATGTCGCGATGGTCACTGCAAAGAGCAGTGCGAAAAGCACGAAGAATACTGCGCAGATTTTAGCCCACGTGGGTGCAAGCCCAAGATTGGCCGCGGTCGTTCCCGCTTCGCGCCTCGAGGTACACCCTGCGCCGGCAATGGTTTCCAGCGGCATTCCGCAACTGGACTCGCTGACGGGCGGCCTGGCTCGCGGTTGCCTCACGGAAATCTGCGGCGCGGCCTCTTCGGGAAGGACCAGCATATTGCTTTTCGCGCTGGCTCGCGCCACCGAGCGCGGAGAAGTATGCGCACTGGTAGATGCCAGCGATGCGTTCGATCCGGCGTCGGCCGCGGCGGCGGGCATGGAGATGAACCGTTTACTGTGGGTGCGGTGCGGAGAAAAATATCCATCGCGTAAACCTCCATCGTCTGTGCGCAAAGCTCGATCCGGGGAATTATCGGGAGACAAAAATCGGTGGTTCAATGCGGAAGGCAGACGCTGGGAAGCGCATTTGGGGCAAATGCTGAAAGTGACCGATCTGCTGCTGCAAAGCAATGGCTTTGGAATGATTGCGCTGGATCTCAGCGATGTTCCGGTGGCGAGTGCGCGGCGAATTCCATTGGCATCGTGGTTCCGCTTTCGCCGCGCGGTCGAGCATACATCGACCGTGCTGCTGGTGTTGGAACGGCAGCCGATTGCCGGGAGTTGCTCGTCGGCGCTGATAAAGGTTGCGACCGCGAGATCTCACGTCGCAGGGGAAAAGCTGTCAGCTATCAGCTGTCAGCCCTCAGCACATCCGCCGATGCATGCGGAGTTATCGCATACGGAATTATTAGATGGATTCGAGATCACCGCCGAGTTGCTACGCTCGCGCTTGGGGCGTAAGCCGGCGCAATCGACAAGAGCAAGCTTTAGGAGTCGAGCCGCTTGGGCAGGATAGTCATCGAGGTCTCAGGGGTTAGACGTCTGACTCAAGACCTTGAATGTCTTTCCTGAGACCTAAGACCTGCGACCCAAGACCTGGTATCCCATGTTTGCCTGTATCTTCATCCCCGATTTTTCCGTGCAAGCGATTGTTCGCTTCGAACCTGAGTTACGCACGCGGGCGGTCGCAGTGCTTGGCGGCCGGCCTCCGCTGGAAAAAGTTGTGGCACTCAATGAAAAAGCGCGGCAATCGGGAGTAGAGATAGGCGCGACCAAGCCGCAACTCGAAGCATGGGAGAACCTCGAACTGCGGACGCGCTCAGAATCGCAGGAGTTGTCGGCACAGGCTGCGTTGCTCGATTGCACGCATTCGTTCTCTCCGGAAGTGGAAAATACATCACCCGGCACCGCGCTGTTGAACCTTGCCGGCCTCGCGTCGCTGCTCGGTCCATTGCCAAAGATTGCCGGCGATTTGTCGCAGCGCGTCTCTCAGTTGGGATTGGAAGCAAACATTGCCGTGGCGGCAAATCCGGATGCCGCTTTGCTCGCCGCCCGTGGTTTTTCCGGTGTGACGTTGATCCCCGAAGGTCGTGAAACTGAGCTACTCGGTGATTTGCCGGTGGATGTGTTGCTGGAGAGTTTTTCTTCCGATGCGGACGAGGCTGCGCGTTGGGTAGAAACTTTCGATCGCTGGGGCATTCGCAAAGTGCGGTCGCTGGCGACTCTGCCAGAAATTCCAGTCAGCGAGCGTCTGGGGCAGCAGGGAATTCGCCTGCAAAAGTTGGCGCGCGGCGCGGCGCGGCGCAATTTGCGCGTGTGGGAACCGCAGTCGATTTTTGCTGAGAGCGTGGAACTGGAGTATTCCATCGTGTTGCTCGAACCGCTCGCATTTTTGCTGAATCGCATGCTAGAGCAACTGTGTGCGCGATTACGAGATCGAGCGCTGGCGGTGCAGGAGTTGAATCTGGAACTGCAACTTGCAACAGAACAGGTGAACGATTGCGCATCGTTTGACGAAACGCCCACCCGTGCATTCGCCGGCCAGAGCGCGCGAAAATTTACTCGGAGCATCTGCTTGCCGATTCCCATGTTGGACGCGAAAGTGTTTCTGAAATTGTTGCAGCTTGATCTGCAGGCACATCCGCCGGGAGCGCCCATCGTGAAAATTGATTTGTCGGCGAAGCCGGCGCCTCCGCGAGCCTTGCAGAGCGGACTGTTTCAGCCGGTTTTTCCAGAGCCTGAAAAGCTGGAGCTGACGTTGGCGCGGATTGCGGGAATTGTCGGGGGGGGGAGAGTGGGGTCGGTGGAGTTGCTGGATACGCATCGCGAAGGCGCGTTTGCGATGCGGCACTTCGCGCCGGTAGAGCCGGCGGTGGAAGAGCGCGCGGCGAGAAGGAAAGTTAAACCATCTGAAAATCGGAATAAAGATAAAGAAGTTATGGCCATCCACGAGAACGATAGCGCATGCAAATCGGGGGGGAAATTCGCAAAAAATACAAAAATAAATGGCGAAGAAAAAATGAGTGCCGTAATTGCGCTGCGCCTGTTTCGTCCGCCGCTGATGGCGAGCGTTACTGTGCGCGAAGCGAAGCCGGTGCAGCTACGCTGCTTCGAGCGCGAAGACGTCACCGGTGAAATCGTCTGGACCGCTGGCCCCTGGCGCTCTTCCGGCGACTGGGCAGAACAGGAAGGCTGGTCGCGCGAGGAGTGGGATATCGCCGTTCCCTCCGATGACGAACAGCTCGCGTTGTATCGCCTGGTGCAGGACAGGCTGACGGGAAAGTGGTTTGTAGAAGGAATGTACGACTGAGAAACAGTTCTCAATTCCGGGTCTAAGTTCTCAGAGAGGCGAGAGCTAACAGATAGCTGATGGCTGACAGCTGAAAGCTGATGTACGTTGAACTCCATTCCCGCTCCGCGTTCAGCTTTCTCGAAGGAGCTTCCATTCCAGAGGAATTGGTTGCGGTGTGCGCGAACTTCGAGATGCCGGCGATGGCCGTGCTCGATCGCGATGGGCTCTACGGGTCGCCGCGTTTTCATCTCGCGGCCAAGAAGGCGAAGATCAAGGCGCATGTTGGAGCGGAAATAACGTGTGCATTTCCTTTCAGTGAATCCCGCATTCCGCTGCTGGTTGCTTCGCGCACTGGTTATCAAAACCTTTGCCGGCTGATAACGAAGATGAAGTTGCGCGTTGGGCGTAAAGAAGGAGCCTGCGCGACTGAAACAGATTTTATTGAGCATGCCGACGGGTTGATTTGTTTGACGGGCGGAGACGAAGGGCCGCTGGCTGCCGCGCTCAGGCAAGGTGGGCCACATGCGGCGTGCGAAGCGGTGCAGCGATTGACGGAAATATTCGGCAGAGCGAATGTTTACGTCGAATTGCAACGGCACTTTCATCGTGACGAGGAATATCGTAACCGGGTTGCCATTGAAATTGCCGAGGCTTTGCAACTCCCGCTGCTCGCGACCAATGGCGTGAACTATGCGGCTCCGCAAGAGCGCGAACTGGCGGACGCATTCACCGCGTTGCGTCATCACCGCACGCTGGCCACGGCGGGCCGACTGCTGGCGCGCAATGCAGAGCGTTCTCTCAAGTCTCCCGCGGAAATGCGAGCGCTTTTTGCGGATGTTCCGCAGGCCATCTCCAACACTCTCGAACTTTCTTCGCGCCTCGAATTCACGCTTAATGATCTCGGTTACGAGTTCCCGCGTTATCCCGTGCCCGAGGGAGAGACGATGATGTCGTTTCTGCGCGAGCGCGCGTGGGAGGGATGGCAAAGCCGGTACGGGCGAGCGGAGGCGGAGTTGAAGAAGCGTGCGCGTCGACAGATCGAACGCGAATTGAATTTGATCGA
>JBEKXO010000271.1:0-5398 GCA_049511995.1 Terriglobales bacterium | reverse complement strand
GGTGCCGCCGATTACGTTCGCCAGTTCCGACTTGCGCTTGGTGTGCAGGATGGAGACGAGGTCGGCGCCGTCATCCATGGTGAATTGTGGTTTGTGATCGATCGCGGCCATGATGTGCGAGTAGTAGCTGTCGTTGTCCTCGCCCTTGATGGCGAAAACGGGAATGTTATAGTCGCGCACCAGGCTGGCGGCAACATCATCCTGCGTGGAGAGCGGGTTCGAGGCGCACAGAGCCACGTCGGCGCCGCCGTCGCGCAGCGCGATCATTAAGTTTGCCGTCTCAGCCGTCACGTGTAGACAAGCCGACACGCGGACGCCCTTAAGCGGCTGGTTCTTGATGAATTCTTTGCGGATGATCTGAAGAACCTTCATCGACTGGTTGGCCCACTCGATGCGCTTCTTGCCCAGATCGGCCAGTTCAAATCCTCTAACGTCGCTGCTGATTGATGTGGTAGCCATTTCTCTCCTAATTCCCCGGATGATGACGCTGAATAAAGTCTATGTTGTTATGGGCTGTGAACGAATCATCCACCACGGAGGCACGGAGTCACTGAGAAAAACTTAAAGCGAAAAGCCCTAAAAGACTTTCTCCGTGTCTCTGTGCCTCCGTGGTGAAAAAACTATTTCCTGGCTCCGACTGGCTCATTTTTTTTCAAACCGGCGTCAGACGCCAGTTTTGCGGCTTTGTCGGTCGCTTCCCAGGTGAAATCCGGGTCGGTGCGGCCGAAATGCCCGTAGGCTGCGGTCTTGCGATAAATGGGACGGCGCAGATTGAGCGTCTCGATGATCTCGCGCGGCTTGAGTTTGAAGTTGGCCCGCACCAGATCTGGAATCAGACTCGCATCGACCTTCTCGGTTCCGAAAGTATCCACCAGGACGCTGACGGGATCGGCAACCCCGATGGCATATGCGAGTTGCACTTCGCAACGATCGGCGAGGCCGGCAGCCACGATGTTTTTGGCGATATAGCGCGCCATGTAGGCGGCGGAACGATCAACCTTGGTCGGATCTTTTCCGCTGAAGGCGCCGCCGCCGTGACGCCCCATGCCGCCGTAGGTATCGACGATGATCTTGCGTCCGGTCAGCCCCGAATCGCCCATCGGGCCGCCGATGACGAAGCGTCCTGTCGGATTGATGTGATACTTAGTGTCCTCGTCGAGGAGGTGGGCGGGTATGACGGTCTGGATCACATGCTTCAGAATGTCGGCGCGGAGTTCATCATTGCCGACGCTCTCGGAATGCTGAGTCGAAATGACCACGGCGTCGACGCGCTTCACTTTCTTATTAGCGTCATATTCGACCGTGACCTGCGATTTTCCATCGGGCCGCAGGTAAGGGCAGGTTCCGTTCTTGCGAACTTCAGAAAGTTTCTGGGTGAGCTTATGGGCGAGTGAAATTGGGAGGGGCATCAGTTCGGGGGTTTCGTTGCAGGCGAAGCCGAACATCATGCCCTGGTCACCGGCGCCACCGGTATCGACACCCATGGCGATGTCGCCAGATTGCTTGTTGATGCTCGAGATGACGGCGCAGGTGTTCGAATCGAAACCGTAGACGGCATTGTCGTAGCCGATGGACTGAACCACGCCGCGGACAAGGTTCTGGAAGTCAACGTAGGCTTTGGTTGTGATTTCTCCGGCGATGACGACCAGGCCGGTGCAGGTCAGGGTTTCACAGGCGACGCGGCTGCTCGGGTCTTCACGAAGGCAGGCGTCAAGGATGGCATCGGAAATCTGGTCGGCAATCTTATCGGGATGTCCCTCGGTTACGGATTCCGAGGTAAACAGAAAACGATTCTTTGCTGGCAAGCTGTATCTCCTTCAAGGGTGCGTCTTAGCCTACACTTCCGATTGGGGAGGCCTACGGAGTCATGGGCTTATTCGGGGGTCTGACTAATTCTACTTCAAAACCGTATCAGAGACGAGCGCTGAAACGCAATGGAATTGGCGATAGCGACGGAAGCCGCCATTGAAAGGAAGCGGAGCCACATTGAACGGCAAAAACCGATGGTAAATGGAAGAAAATAAAGCGAGAAATACTAAGGCTGTGTGGGCGTCACCGGAGCGTTGCGCAACATTCCGCCAGGGCCGAACGTAACGGTCTTGACCTCCCCGTATTCTGCCGCGATATCCACCTTCTTTCCGTTGAATTGAAAGTCGACACCACCGGCGTTTCCGGCCTTGACAGTGACCGCTTGGCGGCCTCTGACGGTTCGCTCGGTTCCGGCCGTCAATAGCTCGGACGAGACCGCTTTGCCGTCGGCAACGATCGAAATCCACGAGTCTTCCCGAGCTTGAATGACGACTGTAAACTCGCCCGGAGCCGGAGTTGCTCCCGCCTGCAAGCTTTGGGAGCCCTTGGGTGCGGCGGACGAAACCGGCCGGCCACTCTCAGAGATAAGCGGGGACGAGGCTTCGCCGCTCCGGTCGGGCGCCATTTCGCCGGGCTTCTGGCTGGTCACATCACCCGACGACTGCGACGCCGCGACCTGCGTGGCCTTCGCATTGGAAACAGGGTGAAGCGATTGCTTTTCGTGCTCCCGCTCGCGACGGTTCCATAACGAGAGCGCGAGAGCGATTAGGAGAAGTAGGGCAGCGAACAAACCCCAGGGCAGCTGGCGAGATGGAGTCTCGGCGCTGCCTTCGAGACGCACGAGGCTCCGTGAATCCCTCTCGCGGAGTTCTTCATGATCCTTCGCCGCGATCTTTTCCGGAACTCTTTGCCCTTCGTTTTCCCGCGCTCCTGCTTCGGTTCGCACGGCGTCACCGGACGCTTGCAGATAGTCGGCTACAGTTTGATCTTCGTCCAGCCCCACGCAGCGCGAGTAGGCACGGACGAAACCCTTATTGAATATGCCTCCCGGCAACTGGTTAAACTTATCCTCTTCCAGTGCCTGTAGCATGCGCGTGCCGATCTTGGTCGTGGCCGAGATCTGCTCCAGCGTGATATTCCGTTTCTCGCGTTCTTGTCTTAGTTTTTCGCCAAAGGAAGGCAACCGGATCTCTCGCTTTCGTCGGGAGAACGGAATTTTACTCTGCTGGGCAGCAAATAGAAAATTGATCCGAGGGTATTGCTACTTTTTGTCATCCCGAGCGAAGCGATGGATCTGCAGCGTGCGCGAAAATGCAGATCAGGGAAGCTTATTCAAATAGCAGGCACCGTTCGTGTTCTGCGCCGGTGGCGTGGGCGGCGTCATCCAAGGCGGATTGCTGAAGTTGAAAAACTCGCTCATGCTCTTTTGCGCCGCGTCACGATTGGTCAAAGGATTCAGGTTAAAGCGCTCTTCAATCAGGTGCAGGATCGCGGTGCTATCCATCACGGTATGGGAAACGTAATGTTGAATGGTGAAAGGTGAGATCACGGTGACGGGCGTGCGATAACCGGTATAGGTGAAATCGCAGGTCGGGCCGGTTGACTGCGTGCAAATATCGTCCGGCAACAGGTCTACCGGCTTGATTCCGTCGGGGCTCACCGTCGGCTGCGGTGGAACGTGATCGTAGGTTCCTCCGAACTCGTCATAGGTCAGAATAAAAGCGGAGTCCTTCCAATAGTTGCTGGCCATCAACGCGTGGACGAGCGAAGAAACATACTGCGCTCCCAGCTGAATGTCGATCGGATACTGGTCGGAATCGGAGCCGTGCTCGTCGAGTCCAGCGGGAGAAGCAGGTTCAATGATGGCCACCTGCGGCAGCGTTCCGTTTTGCAGATCACTGAAATATTGCGAGATCGTAGTCAGGTTTTGCGGGTAATCGGTTGGAATCGTCTGTCCCCACTGAAAATTTTGCACATAACTCAACGTCAGCAGGCATTGCGGCGTTGGGTTGGATTGGCACGCGGAGTCCTGCGGATTCACATAAATCTTCCAGGTGATGCCCGCGGCCTGCAATTCCTGAAAAATGGTTGGCGCGGTGATCAATGCCTGATCGTTCGGGTCAGTGCCAATCGGATAGACATATCCCTGCGACGTGCCCGCAATCAGATATTCACGATTCGACGCGGTTCGCGTCATGACCGGCGAGAACCACCGGTCGGACGTGGCAAAATTCGATGCCATAAAGTAGTAGTAATTCAAGTCGCCGGATTCGTAGTAGCCCATCGTTCTCTTGCCCTTCACATCGTGGAAGGGCGGATTCATGTTGCGTGAATCATGGGCATTGGTCCACACAAAGCCATCGAGCAGGGGTGTGCCTGAAACTGGGTCGTCCATGTTGAAGTCCACGTGGCTTTCATTCCACGAAGGGCTGGGATTCTCAATACATTGCGTGATCAGGTGGAAAGAATCAATTTTGGGACTGGAATCGTCGATGGTGCAGTCGGCGGGCGGCGGATAAGCGGGGTCGCAACCCGGATTGCTCGGTGGCGGCCCATGCAGTGGAGCGATTCCGGACTTCGGATTGAATTGCGGCAGGCCATCCAGAGAAGCGTCAGGAATTCCATTCGCCGCCCAGTAAGCGCGCAACTCGCCAAAATAAGAGTCGAACGACCGATTCTCCTGTGCCAAAAAGAGAATGTGATTGAGCGGGCTAAGGCTCTGGTTGAGATCGAAGGTTGCGATCGCGGACTGGTTCGCATTCAGGGTCAAACTGCAGGCGCCGGTGCCCTGGCATGCTCCGGACCACCCCGCGAAAGACGCGCCGCTGGTCGCCGTGGCCGTGAGCGTCACCGCCGTTCCGGCGGGGAACGATTTGCTGCAGGTCGGACTGCAATTGATACCGGCCGGACTGCTGGTGACCGTTCCGCTGCCATTGCCCGACAACTGGACGTCCAACTTATATTTGGTCTCCGTCGCGGCGCTGGCGGAAGAGGCGATTGAAATCACAGCCAAAATGGCCATCAATACGATATGCTGTCGAATCACAGATAATCCCCAGAGGCTGGAATTTGAGAGAAAAATGCGCATAGTTTGGATGAGGACCGTGACCCTTTGGTTGTGAGGGGGCACTGTGGGCTGGGCCAAGATGCCTCGCTGAGCCGTGTTGGTTACCTCCGTTCGTTGCCGGTATGGTGCGACCAAACCTATAATTTCTGAATCACACCCGAACTTAGAGGAGTCATGTCGGAGGCAGCGGGTACATCCCCAATTCGCCTGTCCCAGGAGTTGTCCATCTTTCACGATGTCGCCAAGGCGCTGACATCGTCGCTCAACCTTGATTCGATCCTGCAAACGATTATGGAGAAAATGGCGGAATACTTCCGCCCCGACACCTGGTCGCTGCTGATGGTGGATGAAGAGAAAGATGAGCTTTATTTCGCGATCGCCGTCGGACCGGCCGCGGAAGTGTTGTCGAAGGCCCGTCTGAAGATGGGCGAAGGTATTGCCGGCTGGGTGGCGCGGCAGGGACAGGTGCTAATTGTGCCCGACGTGCAGAGCGATCGGCGGTTTTCGTCCCGTCTCGACGAG
>JBEKXO010000270.1:0-5430 GCA_049511995.1 Terriglobales bacterium | reverse complement strand
TTTGGCCGAGAACGATCAGCAGGCGCGAGTCGAGGAACTGATCCGCCAACTGATGAATAGTCGCGAAGTCCCCAAGATCTTTGTTGGACGCAAGGAAAACGCAAAACAAGTTCAGAACAAGATCCCTTCCGCCGCGCTCAACGCAACCGACGATGCCGAAATCTCCGACCCGCTCCTCGAATTGATTCGCAAAGGTGCGGCGCTGACGCAAGAGCAATTTCTGAATGATCTGCGTGCCCAGCGGCTCGGCAAGCGTCGTGATCCGCGCGTCGATCTCGCGTTGCCTGTGTTGCTCACTGGGACAGACGTAAGAGGCCGTCCGCTTGATCAAAGAGTGATAACCATCAACATAAGCCGTCGCGGAGCGCTCCTCGAGGGTGTTCACGGTTTACTTGGACAGGGTGCCATTATTACTCTTACCCGCGGACGCAAGCAGGAACAATTTCGCGTCGCCTGGGTCGGAGCGGATGAAACTCCAGCCGCGGGCCAAATCGGCGTCGCCGCCGTCGATCCGAATACTTCGTTCTGGGATGAAGTGCTGGAAGCGACGGCGCAGTCCGGCCTCGAAACCACTAGCCTGCGTGGCAATGATGAGCTAAGCGGCGGCTCGCCCGGCGATTAATGCCCACAGCCCTCGATTATCGTGGGCACGATGATAAACTGCCTCTCGCCAGAGGGCCCTGTGTCAGACAAATCTACTTCATCACAATCCAAAAAACGCGATCGGGAACTGGGAATGGACGCGCGTATCACGCGCCGCGATTTCCTCAATGGCGTTGCGCTCACTGTAGGCGCCGCCATCATCCCGCCGGAAATGTGGGCTGCGGCTGCTTCCGATCTTCAAGCCCAGGACGTCCCGGGTTATTACCCTCCCGCCAAAACCGGTCTGCGCGGAGATCATCCCGGCTCTTTCGAAACCATGCACAGCGTCCGCGACGGCGATTTCTGGAACCACGCTCCGCGAGCCGTCGACACCGGTGAATCTTACGATCTCGTGATCGTTGGCGGCGGCATCAGCGGACTCGCTGCGGCGCACTTCTTCCGCAAAGCTGCCGGCAACGGCGCTCGCGTCCTGGTTCTCGAAAATCACGACGATTTCGGCGGCCACGCCAAGCGCAATGAATTTCGCGCCGCCAATCGCACCTGGCTCGGCTACGGCGGCACTTACTCCATCGAGAGCCCCGCCCCCTACAGCGCAGTCGCAAAGGGCCTGATCGAAGAGCTTGGCATCGATGTGCCTTCTTATCACAAGTACGTCGACAGCGACCTTTACCGTTCACTCGGCCTCAAGCCCAAGATCTTTTTCGACAAAGAAACATTCGGCGCGGATCGCTTGGTGGATAACGCTGCCCGCACCAACAGCGACGAGAGCGGCATCAACGAGGCCAGTGGCCAAGCCGAGTTACAAAGCTTTCTCACAGACGCTCCCTTTTCGGAAAGAGCAAAACAAGATTTTCAGCGCCTCCTGACCGAGAAAAAAGACTATCTTCCCGGTCTCAGTTCCGACGAAAAGAAAGCACGCCTCGCGCGTATCAGCTATGCGAAGTACCTGACCGAAATCGCCGGCGTCAGCGACGAAATCGTGAAGCTTTTTCAGGCTCAGCCTCACCCGCTCTTCGGCGTAGGCATCGATGCCGTTTCTGCGCAGGATGCCTGGGGCCTCGGATACAAAGGCTTCGACGGTCTCAATCTCGATCCCACTCCCGGCAAAGGCATGAACCGCGACTGTATCCCCAATGCCGAAGCCGACAGATACTTCTTTCACTTTCCCGACGGCAACGCTTCAATCGCCCGCCTGCTCGTGCGCAAGCTGATTCCCGCCGCGATTCCCGGAAACTCATCCACCGGCATTGTGCTAGCGAAGGTCGATTACTCCAAACTCGACGAGCAGGCTTACTGGACGCGCATCCGCCTCAACAGCACCGTAGTTAAGGTCAAGCACCTCGGCAAGCCCGAACGCGCCAAGGAAGTCGAAGTCACATACCTCGCCGGCAAGAAACTTCAGACCGTGCGCGCCACGAACTGCATCCTCGCCTGCTGGCACGTGGTGATTCCTTATATCGCGCAAGAATTACCGCAGCCGCAGAAAGACGCGCTCGCCTCGGCGCAGAAAGTTCCTCTTCTTTATACCAACGTTCTCGTGCGCAATTGGAGCGCCTTCCAGAAGCTCGCCGCCAGCACGATTTACGCGCCCGGCATGTACCACACCGCCGTGAACCTCGACATTCCAGTGAGCATCGGCGGCTACGAGTGCACCAAAACTCCCGACGATCCCATCGTCGTGCATATGATGAAAGCCGCCTGCGAGCCAGGAATACCGGCGCGCGACCAGCATAGAATGGGCCGCATTCAGCTCTATGAAACGACCTTCGAAACCTACGAGCGCAACATTCGTGATCAGCTAGCGCGCATGCTCGGTCCTGGCGGATTCGATCCCGCCCGCGACATTCTCGAGATTACCGTCAACCGCTGGCCTCACGGCTATGCCTATGAATACAATTCGCTCTTCGACAAATTTTGGCTGGAAGGCAATAAAAACGAAACACCCTGTCAGATAGCGCGCAAGCCCTTCGGGCGTCTAGCCATTGCCAACGCCGACGCGGACGCCTACGCCTACACCGATTGCGCCATCGATCAGGCCTATCGCGCCGTGCAGGAACTAAAGAGCTAGCAAGTGTGGAGCGGGCACTCTTGCCCGCTAAAGCCAGTGCAATCAAAGGCTCTTAGGATCAGTAATAGTTGCCCTGAGGCTGAAGCCAAGGAGGTTGTCACATGACGCCGCGTGCCACCAAACACCAGAAGAAGACTGTTAAATCCCACCCCAACGCCGACCGCCCCTTTGCTCCCGGTTACGGCATAGTCGGAGCTAACGACGGCAAGGGCCTGCTCTCCTGGACATGGGTTGCAAGAAAACTAAACACTTGTCGCACCTTCTGGCTGGCCACGATTCACGCCGCTCACGGCGGTCCGCACACCATGCCACTCTGGGGGGTCTGGCTCGACGACGCCTTCTTCTTCTCCACCGGACGCCAATCCCGCAAAGGCCAAAACCTCGCCGCCAATCCCGCCTGCACCATTACTAACGACGACGGCGCCAACGCCGTAATCATCGAGGGACAAGCCACCGAAGTCACAGAAGCAGCCGCGCTCGATCGTATCGCGGCAGCCTACAAGAAGAAGTACAAGATGGATCCACGCAGCATGAAAGAACCAATCTACAGCGTGCGTCCAAAAACCGTATTTGGATTCATTGAGAAGAGTTTCCCGAAGTCGGCGACAAGGTGGAAGCTGTGAATGGCACATCGCGTCATGCGCTCACTTCCAGTGGAAGACGAAGCCAGCGATGGTAACTAGTACGAACATCACGAGCACCACAAGACCGCCGCAGCCAATGAGTTGCAAGCGGTCCTTGGCTAATCTCCAACCATGGAGCGGCGGACGAATGTCACGGGAGACTTCCTCGGCTAGAGCGACTATGTTTGAGTAGGCCGTGTCGCCAGCCTGCAACATGGAGTCTGAGAAGCTCCTGGGGTCCCTATCGAATTCCTCGGGGGATTCGGCTTCGAATATTCTGCTGATTAGGGTCTTCGCTTTTCGTCGCAACTCTTCTGAAACTGAAAATGGCGATTCGGAGCTAGGCTGAAGAAGGATTTCTTTCTCGTGATCGGTTAATGGCGTCCCCGCCTTCTCCGCCTCCTTGGCGAGCAGTTCCACCATGTTCCTGGCAGCCTCCTCCGCGCTGGAGAACGGACTCTTCCGGCGCCAGTTCTTCACACACGCAGCCTCCGCGCCGACAGATGCGCTCCCGTCAGCAGCAGCATTCCTGACAGAAATGACCAGAACATCAAGCTGACCGAGATCGCGAAAGGCCCATAAACCTCTGCAAAATTCAGTCGCGGCAGCGCGAAGATATAAACGTATTTCAGCGCCTCCGACAGCAATCCCATAATTACCGCCGCAGGCAGCACTCCGCGAGCCGGAACCTTGCCATTCGGCAACAACCAGTACACCAGGAAAAAGATGGCAATTGTCGATAGGATGGAAAAGACTTTCATGGTTATGAAGTCCACCATGGTGATATACCAGGCGCCATAGCCGTGCAGCGCGCTCTTCACAATCGCGACATTTCCGGCCGTCAAGCCCACCGACAGCAACGCCAGCGTCCCGCAGGCAAACACCAGCCCGAGCGAGATCAACTGATTGCGCCAGTAAGAGCGGTTGTTGCGGAATCCCCATACGCGATTCAACGCAACTTCGAGCGGCAGAAATATTCCCGTCGAGGTTACCAGCAGCATGGCTAGCGAAAAAACCTGTGCCCGATGATGCGCCGTAACCAGCGCATTCAAATTTCGAATTACGAATTCCTGTCCCGTCGGAATATAGTCGCGCAGCAGGTTTTCGATCACGAGGTACATCGTCCGCGAATGAAACACATAACGCACGAGCGTCATCAGCAACAACAGAAACGGAAAGAACGACAGAATAGAATTGGCCGCGACCGAGAAGGCGAACGTGTGCACCTCGGTCCGCAACATGTAAAGCGCCGTCGAGCGCACTAATCCTTCGTGCGGTGCCGTACGAACCTCGGCCGCTCCTTGCTTCTGCGAAAGCTCAATGGGAGTTATCGAAGACACTGCTTCTCAAATCTTATCAGATAGTTACGCAATCCCCCGGATTCGCCCAGCCCACTTTCCAGCCCAGCGGATTACGCTTCCCATCTCCGCATGAGCGCCGGTCATGTTGCCATTTCTCCCTTTCGCAACTTAGCTCTTGCCAACGGCAATCTTCCTGCTATTATCTGTTGCTTCGTCAGCCTGAACCGGGTTGGCGATGCTTCAGAAGAAGGTTCAGCAGCAGTTGCAGCAGGATCGACGTATCCGTGTCAGCAGTCGTTTATCGCGCCTTCGTCTTCGCGGCTCCTCCAGTGTTTCGTCGCGCTCAAGCGCTCGACGAAATGCGAAGGGAGCCGTTTCCGTTGGTGTGGTTTCGTCCGTCGCGCGGCAACGCGATCACATTCTTGACGTCGCATTGAGGGGGTGCGCTGCAGCGGTCTTGTGCGTCTGCGTGCCATGCAAGAGCAGGCAGATGAGGAGAACGGTGCAGCGCAAACACACACGGCGCAAGAATAATTCCTAGCGATGAGGCGAAAGGAGTTTCTTTGTGAGAGAGAAGGGTACTGTGAAGTGGTTCAACGGGGCGAAGGGATACGGCTTCATCCAGCGCTCCACCGGCGAGGATGTCTTCGTGCATTTCTCGGCCATCCAGGAGAACGGCTACCGCTCGTTGAATGAAGGCGAGACCGTCGAGTTCGATCTGCTCAAGGGCCCGAAAGGCTTCCAGGCAGGCAACGTGGTGCGAGCCGCATAAAAAATTTCTCCAACCAGTTCGCAAACCCTCTCGGATCGGTCGAGAGGGTTTTTTTGTGTGGAG
>JBEKXO010000269.1:0-5556 GCA_049511995.1 Terriglobales bacterium | reverse complement strand
GGTGAACCGCTGCGCCACCCAAGAGCAAGTACAAGAGCGTTGACTTCGGGATGATACAAAAATAGTTAGCGAATGGCGACGATGTTGTTGGCTACGAAGGCGCCTTCACCGACCACCATCAGCCGCATGGTGATGCGTTCGGCTTTGTAGTGGTGGGTGCGGTGCAGTAGGTAAGCGAATCCGACGGCCGCGCCATAACCCAGAGCCGAACCTGCCGCTTCGCCGGCGGCGCCACGCGTGACGAAGGGGCGCATAACGGGATTCATTTCGCGAAGACCTTCATTGAGGCCGCGCTGAGTGGTGATGGCGTCGGCGGCGACGAATCCGGCGAGGATGCTGAGATTGACCTTGTTCTCGATGGTCAGGAAAGGTTGCGGGGTGGGAGCTTCCGGAAGTGGAGAACTGTTGGTGGCCAGGAAGTTTTGCGCCCGGACCGAGGTCGCGGAAAGAAGGGCGAGAATGAGGGCCGAAAGTAGGTACTTCATTTGGGCTCCGGTGGTGGCGAGACTTGGTGTAAAGGAGGGTAAGGCAGGGGGACACGAAAGTACATAGCCCAAATGCGTAGGGAGGATGCCCTTTTGGTAAGAGTAACTGTCGTTACTGGCCGGTAACTTGCTTAATCGGCGACCCATTTTGGGAATGGGCTTGGAGCAGAAGTTCAACAACTTCAGCCACAGGAGCACGGGGGAAGGCTTCTGCTTTATTCTGCTACGTTTACAAACCTCAGGCTAGCTTGCGATCCAACAGGCGTTCCAGGACGCGCAGGGGCGAGCGTTCGGGGTCTTTCATGGCGCTGACGGGCAGATAGAAGGTCTGCTCGAAGGCAAACTGGCCGGACATGGCAGCGTGGGAGACCGAGTCCGTGTAGCAGATCCAGGTGGTGCCGGGCGGGATGGCGAGCTTGGTCTGTGGGACGTTGGATTGATAGTTTTCGTCGGCCTTCATGCGGTCGTGGATGCCTAGCATGAAATGGTCGTAGGGGGTGCGCTTCCCTTTTACGATGTGCAGCCGATAAAGGAGCGAGGCGACCGCGGGGCGAGGCGGCTTGATCGCGGGAAGGAAGTTGGCGGCGGCCTGTTCAAATTTTTCTCCTACGCGCCAGAGGCGGGGCATTTGGGGATGGACGTTGGTGAAGACGCGCAGGATGCGGAGGCCTTGCAGGGGGCGCGAGGGGAAGGCATCGACGTGGAGACGAGTGTCGTCGTGGCGCCAGGAGGTTGAACGTCCCGAGATCTCGGCGGGACGGAAGCTGGCGAATCCGGGCGTTAGGTGATAGCTATATGCAGGGCACAAAGTTTTCAGTAAGTGGGAAGCCTGTGTGTAATAGCGCTGCAACATCGCTTGTAACTCGGCGCGCCCAGGGCCCTGATAACTCGTGCCCTTCAAGATTCCGGAGTCGGGACGGAAGCTAATGTTCTTAGAGTTGCCGTCGAGGCAATTCGGTGAGAGAAAGCGACGCTCGGTCTCGGAGAGTTCAAAGGGAAGCTGGCGTGCGTAGAGGAGCTTTCCGGTTTCGAGTGCATCCGCGGCTTGGGAGATGACGTCGGGAGGGAACGGTCCTTGCCAAGACGTGATGTCGAGCCGCTCGAGAATTTCCATTGCGCATCCATCTTAAAGTCTGGAGGGCTTGGCGGCCAAGTTTGGGCTGGGCTGCGATCGGCAACGTCATTTCGGTGTTGCGATCCTACAGGCAGCGGCACGCGGGTGAGGGCGCCCGCGCCACACTCAAGTCCGCGTCTACCGACCTAGTGGCGGCGAGGTTTTTGGGCGCTGGCCGAGGGGACTGGGCCTGTCTCTACGGTGGTGTTTCCGCTTACAGGAGCGGCAGCGGCAGCGACGGGAGTGGTGGGCTCGGGCTTGGCGCCTATTTCGTCTCCGCGGAAGTAGCGGCCCTTATTCTTGGCGAGTTGCATTTCCGGCATCGCGGTATAGGGCTTGGAGTAATCATTGTTCGCGTTCCAGAAGAGAAATCCCACGCCGCCTTTCTGTTTCGCTACTTCAATTTGAACTTCAACGTATTGCGGAGAGTAAGTCTTGGTGCGCCAGGCGAAGGCTTGCAGCCAGGGACGGATTACTACGTTGCTGTCTTTGGTGATCAGCTTGAAGCGGTCCATCGACTCGCCTATGAAATGCTCGGGTGCATCGCCAGGGTGGGCGATGCCGTCCATGCCGAAGAAGTGCGAGGGGTAGATCATGGGCGAGAGCACGTCACAGTGCTTTGACATGGCTACGATGTCCTGGCCGGTGTGCGCGAGGTCGACGGAACGCTGCCAGGCCATGACTCCGAAGACATCGAGCGACAGGAGGACGCCGGTGGGATGGATCTGAGAGTAGGCACGATCGAGGAAATTTGCGATCACGTCCGAGCGCTGCATTTGTTTCGCTGGAGCTGCTTTGGTGTGATCCGCTTTGGCTCGACCTGCTTTATCAGGATCGGCTTTCGCAGGATCGGTTGAATGCTCGGCAGCTTCGCTTTGATAGGTAAACGCGGCGTCCTTCTGGTCGCCTTCTGCTGGGAAGCGGACGTAATCGAACTGGACTTCATCGACTCCGGACTGAGCTACGAATTTGGCTAGAGCTATGTCGTAATCCTGAACTTTGGGGTTCGACGGATCGGTCCAGACTAACTTGCCATTTTCGCGCCAGGGCTCGCCGGTGCGGCGCGACTTTACGGCCAGTTCAGGATGAGTCGTAACAAGGTGCTCGTCGCGGAAGATGGCGATGCGCGCGATGGCGTGCATGTTTTCAGAATGCAGGAAATGAATGAGCTTGGGCAGATCGGAGATATAGTGGCGCTGGCCGGTAGCCAGAGGATGGTCGAAGGCGATGTTGACGATGCCGTCGCTATCCTTGATATCGAAAACGACGGCGTTGCCGCCGACCTCGCGCCAGTGACGGATAATGCGCTCGCCGTGCTCGCTGCCGGCCATGACTCCGGTGAGATAAATGGCGCGGACTTCGAAATTGCTTGCAACTGGGACCGATTTCTCTACAATTGGCGATTCTAGAATTCCGGGGATGATGATCTGCTCACCGGACTTCAGGAAGACCCCCTGGCGGTTGTGATTGGCATCGCGAATGGCTTCGGCCAGTTCGGCCGAGGTGAGGTATTTCGTGCGCTTCAGATATTTGCGGGCGACGGATGTGATGCTTTCTCCGCGCTGGGCGGTATAAACCTCGGAACCAGGAGGCGCGACGAGGGACGCTGGCGGCTCCGGCTTTTTGGTGGCGTTGGCATTGACCTGCATCAACTGCAGGGCGTGGGGATTCTGTACGGCCGCGACGGTCGGGGACAGCAGAAAGCTCGACATCGCCATACGCAGGATAATGGCGGCGAGACTGGTGGTTGAAACGCGCGAGGGACCGATTTTTTGCAGCGCTCTGCTAACCGTCGAATGTTGAGGCAAGGATTATCTCCGGATAATGAAACTTTACCATTGTGCCTTAGCAGTAAGGCGGGCTGCCACGTTACTTGCGACCAAGCGGGGTGTGGTTGGCGGACATGGGCGTGTGGGTGGAGGGCGGCTGAGGGAAAGTTCCAGCAGACTGCAAAGAATTGCTCTTGAGGAAACTGTGGGTAACCTGGCGGGATTTGCGGGAAGTGGGCTAGCCGCATCTAAAACGATGAGAAGCGAGGGATTACGGTGTTTCTGGAGGATGGCTAGCGGCTTGCACAAGGGGGAGTAGGCGGCGAACAAGCACCTGCCGCCGAGATGACAAAAATGAGCAATTTCGCAGAAAACTTGCAGTTCTCCGAAAGGAAACAGGGGCCCGAGACGATGAGAACCAATCTGGCAACCGTTCTGGATCCGAACCGCCGCAGCAACGACGCTCGTGACTTTGAGGCTGGCCTGCGCCGCAAGATTGTTGGGCAGGATCAGGCGATTGAAAAGGTCGCGGAGATCTATCAGATGTTTCTGGCCGGTTTGAATGCGCCGGGGCGTCCGGTGGGCAACCTGCTTTTCCTGGGGCCGACGGGCTCGGGCAAGACGCGAGTAGTGGAGGCGGTAGCCGAGTCGCTCTTTGGCGACGCGCGCGCCTGCATCAAGATTGATTGCGCCGAGTTTCAGCATTCGCATGAAATTGCGAAACTGATCGGCTCACCTCCGGGATACCTGGGACACCGCGAGACCCATCCGCTGCTGACGCAGGAAGCGCTTAACCAGTGGCACACTGAGAAGCTGAAGCTGTCGATATTGCTATTCGACGAGATCGAGAAGGCTTCGGACTCGTTGTGGCAGCTGCTGCTCGGAATTCTGGACAAAGCGACCCTGACGCTCGGCGATAACCGGCGCGTGGATCTTTCGAGCTGCATCATCATCATGACCTCGAATCTCGGCGCGGCTGAGATGAGCGGTCTGGTCGATGGCGGGCTGGGCTTTGCGCCGAAGGCTGTGCAGGTGGACGACTCGCTCGACGGAAAAATCAACCGCTCGGCGGTGGATGCGGCGCGGCGCAAGTTTGCGCCGGAGTTCATGAACCGCATCGACAAAGTGGTCGTGTTTAAGACGCTGCGTTCCGAGCACCTGCAGCAGATTTTGGAAATTGAACTGGGCATGGTACAGCAGCGCGTGCTGATGGCGGCCGGTGCGCATCAGTTCGTGTTTAACTGCACGCCGGCCGTGAAGAACTTTCTACTGGTGGAAGGTACCGATCCGAAGTATGGAGCGCGGCACCTGAAGCGGGCCATCGAGCGGCATCTGGTATTTCCGCTGGCGAACCTGGTGGCAACGGGGCAGGTGAAGCTGGGGGATTTCATACGCGTCGATATGCTCGGCGAGAGCAAGCTGACCTTCGTGAAGGAAGCAGAGGGCGCGATGGTTCCGGTGCTGCTTGAGCGCTACGGAGCGGCGGCGGCAATGCCGGCGGCGGTGGCAGCGAGAGTGGCGCGTCCGATCGTTCAGCGCAAGGAATTTGGCGCGGGATCGCTCAACGAGAACAAGTAGGCGCGAATTTTTCGATCAAGTTGCTGGTAGGTGGGGCACCGCGTGGGCGGTGCCCTTTTTTATTTAGGATTGCGCGAAAAGTTTTTTCGCTAGCAACCTTATTGGGCGTTCACATACGAACGATCGAGGGCGCCTACGGAGGGACAACCCAGTAGGGTTAGAGTTCTAGCGAGATCGTCGCGCAGAATTTCTAGGGCGCGGGCGACTCCGGGCTCACCGGCTGCTGCGAGGCCGTAGGCGTAGGCGCGTCCACAGAGGACGGCGCGGGCTCCGAGGCAGATAGCCTTGACTACATCGGAGCCTCGGCGTATGCCTCCATCCATCAGGACTTCGCACTGTCCGTTGGCTGCAGCGACAATTTCGGGGAGCACGCGCAGGGATGCCGGAGCGCCATCGAGCTGGCGTCCGCCGTGATTCGAGACCACGATGGCAGCGGCGCCTTCGTCGACGGAGCGGCGCGCGTCTTCGACGGTGAGGACGCCTTTGATGACGATTGGACCGGGCCAGATTTCGCGGATCCAGCACAGATCGTTCCAGACGAAGTATCCGCGGCGGAGGGCGGTGTGGGCGTGACTGACGCGCAGTTCGCGGCCATCGGGCATAACGATGT
>JBEKXO010000268.1:0-5580 GCA_049511995.1 Terriglobales bacterium | reverse complement strand
GTCGAAAGCGATGCTGGAGTGAAGGCCGCCGTCGAAGAAGTGAGGTCTCTGGGGCGCAGGTCGGTTGCATTTCGGGCGGATTTCGATGATTTGGAGCAGGTCAGGAAGCTGGCCGATCAAGCGAGCGAGTTTCTTGGTGGCATAAATTGCTTGGTGAACAACGCCGGTGTGACGATGAATCGTCCCTTTCTAAAAGTCACGCCTGCCCAGTTCGACAAATTGTTCAACATCAATTTTCGCGGACAATATTTCCTCACCCAGCGCGTGGTGGAAGGCATGCTGCAAGCGGGTTCTGGCGTGATCTGCAATATGTCGTCGGTGCATGGCTTGCAAGGCGTGCCGGATCATACCGCCTACGCCGCAACCAAAGGAGCGATTCTCGCCTATACCCGATCGCTGGCGGTGGAGTTGGGGTACAGAGGCATCCGCATCAATGCCATCGCGCCAGGCTGGATCACGGTGGAGAACTATTTCAAGTGTATCCCCGGCTTTACCAATGAGATCGCGGCCGAAGCCGGTTACAAAGCGATTCCAGTTGCGCGTTGCGGTGAACCGCGAGATGTTGCGAAGCTGGCGGCTTTCTTATGTTCCGACGACGCTTCGTTCATCGTAGGACAAACCTTTGTTGTCGATGGTGGCACCAGCGCGCTCATGTCTCTCGCCGCCGATTTCCGGAAAGAGAACACGAATACGTTCGGCAAAGGTTACATTCCCGGTATATAGGTGGATTGGAAATGCTGCAAGAACTCGTCGCAACCCTGAATGCGGTGGGCAAGTCGACTGAGATTTATCAGACCAAGGATGGAACGCGGTTGTTGCTCCTGCCCTATGGAGGCCGAATTCTAGGAGTGTTCGCGCCAGGCAGTGACCAGAACTTCCTGTGGACGAATTCGGCGCTCAACACCGTGGAGTCTGCCCGGGCCTACTACGCAAGCGATGACTGGCAAAATTCCGGAGGCGATCGAACGTGGCTCGCCCCCGAGCTCGATTTCTTTTTCCCAAAGTTTCCCAACATCGATATCGCCGGCTATTGGCAGCCGCGAAGTCTCGATCCCGGCAATTATGAACTGATCAAGACAGCTCATGGCGTCAAGCTGACCAATCGCTTGAAAATCAATGCGTTTCGATCCAGGAAACGAGTTGAGCTGGAGATCGCAAAATCGGTGGACGCTGCACTCAATCCTTTGCGTTATGACACAACGCTTCGAACCAGTGCGGTTGAATATGCCGGGCATACTCTGCTGACGTCATTGCGCATCCTCGACCCGAATCCCAATGACACTCCGTTGGTCGGCTTGTGGAGTCTTACCCAGATGCCGCACCAGGGCGAGCTCTTCATCCCCACTTACTCCAAAGCGGATCCTCGAATTTACTTTGGCTTGGTCGATACTCCTTCAGATGAATTGGGCGTGAGCGATCGTTTGGTGCGGTTCAAGATGCGGGCGGCGGGCGAGCATAAAATCGGATTACGCTCCCCAGTTACGACCGGCCGAATGGGCTACATCTATCCTGCCGGCGATAAACATGCTCTCATCATCCGCAATTTCTTCGTGAATCCATCCGGCGAGTACGCCGATGTGCCTTGGACTGAGCCAGAGGATCGTGGCTATTCCACGCAGGCTTGCAGTGTGAATAGCCGCTGGGGAATGTTCAGCGAAATGGAATATCACGTTCCCGCGATCGGCGGAAACACTGGGCTGCATCACGTCGAAGATCGCTCGCAACTCTGGGCCTTTCGCGGATCACGCGCGGATATTCAAAAAATCGCCCGAGCTCTGCTATCGAACGAGATTCAGTGATACATCGGTTTCGTCGTGAAGAAAATCAAGAGATGCGAGAGTTAAGAACAAGATATTGGATCATTTTATGACTGCTCCTGATTTCGCTGTTGAATTGGTAGCCCCTCTGGCCTGTGAGGTCGGCGAAAACCCGCTTTGGCATCCCGAGGCAAGAACGCTTTTCTTTCTCGACATCACAAAGGGAACGGTTCACGCCTATCATCCCGCAACCCATTCGTGCTCCGTTGCCGCGCAGACGCGGATCACCGGCGGCTTCACTTTGCAGCGCGATGGCTCGCTCCTGCTATTTCAGGATGGCCGCATTGCGACTCTCACGCGCGACGGCGTTCTCCGCGAAGTGGCCAGCGGCCTTTGCCCGGGCAACGATCGTTTCAACGATGTCATCGCCGACCCCGAAGGAAGAGTATTCGCGGGAGCCATGGGCGGGAACGGCAAACTCCTCCGTTTTGATCCTGACGGCAGCGTCACCGTAATGGCCGATGGGTTGGGCATTCCGAATGGGATGGGTTTTACGCCCGCCCTTGACGGAATGTATTTCACCGACTCGCTCCCGCGCAGAATTTACTACTTCGACTACGACCGCAAAACTGGAAATTTGAGCAATCAGCGGATATTCGCGGAGATCCCACGCGAAGAAGGATTGCCCGACGGCATGACCATCGACCACGACGGATATGTGTGGACCGCGATCTGGTTCGGCGGACGCGTAAAACGTTTCGCCCCGGATGGTCACTTGGACCGCGACGTCTTATTGCCCATCAAGCAAACCTCAGCGTTAACTTTTGGCGGCACGGATCTGGCCGACATGTACGTGACCTCGGCGGCGATCGTCTCCGGACCCGAACTGCGCCCTCCCGGATTTGACGGCGAAGCGCCGCGCGGCGGCGGCCTCTATCGCCTTCGCGTGCCGGGCGTTAGAGGCGGCGCGTCGTTTCGCTCCAATCTGTCATTTTCGTAGGTTAGCTTTCAATCGGTATCTCACCCGGGCAGGCCAATGCGGTGCCCAAGGTTCTGGAAGCGCGGATCCGACCGGAGAGGATCGAAGCCCGGCCGCTGCAGGACGCCGGGGTTAAATCGCTCTGCGTACCCTTTTTCCAGCCAATTCATAGCTTGATCCGTATCGCCGAGAGATGTGTAGATCATGGCAATCTCCGCAGCGTTCGAATAACCAGGGTTTGAGCGATTCTTCAGATCGCCTAACAGCTTTACCGCTTCGCTCCTCCCGCCGGACGCGATGTAAGCGCGAGCAAGATTAGCTATCGATATCGGGCTGCCTCCAGAAAGCTGGACCGCTTTTTGCAATTCTGCGACCGCTTCATCGTACGTTTGTTTTTGAAGGTACGCCGGGCCGAGTTGATTATGTGCGAGAGCAAAATTAGGATCCATCTCGATCGTTTTGCGGCTCTGTCTATGAGGCGGCTTTAAACAATTTCGCAAGATTATCGATGTCCGCGGCACTCGCGTCGCCAATCACGAAATAGCGAAGCCCGCCCTGACTCCATGTTTCCATGTTGAATGGCAGTTGCTTCGGCGAGAGAGAACTCTCGTCCATGCTCGCCGGCAATTTCAATGACGATGACAACGACAACGACAACGCCCGTTCCTGGAACACGAACACTGAAATATGATGCTTCCGCACATCGTAGATCAGATGCGCACCCGGTGTTTGGTCGAGGTAAGTCATCCGGCCTCCGAGCAGAGAGAACTCGGAGTTCTGGAGTTCCGGCAAATTGAACGCAAAGGGGATTTTTCCCTGGAACCAGGGCTTCACCGTGTGCCGATCCGTGGAGATCACATCCACCGGCGATGAACTGGCGAGCGTCGCCACGTGCAAGTCGGCAATCTCGCTGTAAACGTGATCTCGTGAGGCTTGGTCTTTGCCGGTCCAGGATCCCACATAGATTGAAGTCAACGTCCCGACCGCGAGAATCACGGCCGTTGCCGCCGCCAACCTCCATCCCAGACGGAAACTGCGCTGCGGTTTGGGCGTAATGCTCCGCTCGATCCGTCTTCGGAAATCAGCACTGGGAACGAAACGTTTTCCGGCGACTTGAATCGCGCGCTTCATCTGTACGCGCGTAAGGGCATCCGCCGAGCAAGACGGGCAGCCGCGCACATGAGCGTCGAAGGTACGCATCTCCTGCTCTGGAAGCTCGCCGTCGAGATAGGTGTCGAGTTTTGCTTTCCATGACTCACAAACCATAGTTCACCTTTACTTCACCTTTACCTCACCGTTGGATTCATCCTTTTTGAAACTGTGGCCGCAGGCCATCGCGTAACGCTTTTCTGGCACGCGATAAACGCGACATCACCGTGCCCATCGGGATGGCCAGCGTGGCAGAGATTTCCTGATACGACATCTCTTCCACTTCACACAGCAGCAGCACCTCGCGATAGGCGACGGGCAATTGCTCCAAGGCCTTCTGCACGAACTGCCCGTCCGAACGCTGCAGCAGGATGCTCTCCGGCGTTTCCTTGACCGCGGCCAGAATTTCCTCTTCCCCTTCGAGATCGAGCGGCACGGTAGCGGTCGCCTTCAGCCCGGTGCGGGAAGTCAGAAACGTATTCCGCAGGATCTTGTAGATCCAGGCGCGAAAATTTGTGTCCGGCTGGAACGAGGAGAACCCCTTAAGTGCCTTGACGTATGTCTCCTGCACAAGATCCTCGGCCTCTTGCCGGTCATGCGTCAGCCAGCAGGCAAAGTTATAGAGCCGCTCGAAGTAAGGCATGGCTAGCTGCTCGAACGCCTCTGATGGCAAGCTCTCCTCCGACACGCACACAAGGGTAAACCAACGGACGGCCGTTTTATTCCCATAGCCCACTAAATATTTGCCGCGGAATAAAAACCGCCTTCGGTCGGTTCTGCACAACGAGTCACAGAGCGAACTGGAGTCACCGTGGAAATGCTGGTGCGGAAGAGCCACGCGCTCCTAAGCAATTCCTGGGAGGAACAAAATGAAAAACAACTTGAGGATGCTAAGCCTGGCGTTGTGCATGCTGCCGATGTACCTCCATGCCGGGACCGGCCAAAATCTGAAACAGGACTATCAACTTTTGCCAGAGCAGAACCCACGACGATTCAATCTCACAGGAGCAGAGCGATGGTAAATCCTTTCGATCTCAAGACGGTATTCCTAGCCAAGCACGCGCAACACGTGGTGCTGATCCATTTTCCAATCGCGCTGTTCATAACGTCGGTGGTGTTCGATCTTATCGCGCAATGGACGAAGCGACATGGCCTGGCGGACGCAGCCTACTACAACCTGCTGGTGGCGGCGATTTCAACAATCCCGGTTTTCGCAACTGGGATACTCGCATGGCAGTTCCAACTCGAAGGCCAGAAACTTAAGGGCATCCTATTGCTGCACCTAGCGCTTGCGTGCGTCTCGATCGTGATGATCTGGCTGATCTGGTGGCTGCATTTCCGCGCGCGACGGCGGGCAGCGGCCTTGCCGAGTTATCGCCTGGCGATTGAATCTCTGGGTGTCGGTCTCATCGCGTTGACCGGACATTTGGGGGGCTTTCTAAGCGGCGTAAACGGACCCAGTTAGATACCCGATGAGTCCCAGCTTGCGGTTCGTAAATTGAGGGCAACCGGGACTGAAAAGAGCTTTGTTACTTAAACTTTACTCACCTGTTACTTGTTGCTGACAACTGCCGAAGCCCGCGAAGGTAGCTTCTTCACTAAGGTCGACGCGCAGACATGGGACGCAGCGAAGCGATGCCGCATCCTAGATCGTCTGCTGTTTACCAAAATCAAAATCAAAAAGGAAAAAGCAAT
>JBEKXO010000267.1:0-5615 GCA_049511995.1 Terriglobales bacterium | reverse complement strand
GCAGGTCTCCGAGGGATACCTCGATTCCTTTCGGCATCGTTGTCGATGCTTCCTGTTTCCGAACCAGAGCGCGGACGCTCACGTTGCGTTTAACCAGTTCCTTAATTACTTCGGACCCGACCTTGCCTGTACCACCTGTAACTAGAATCCTCATCGCAAAACTCCTTCGAGTTTTGTTTCTAAACGATTGCCGATTTACCCAGCCATTGTTGCGCGTGCGCTCAGAGGATACTGTGCGATTCGACACACTTTTGCCGCATCGACTCGGAACCGCCGCGAAGCCTCCGACCGTTCGCGGCTTGTTGATGGGAATGGCTACAAAAGGTCCGGGAGTCTCGTTTTGGAGAGTTGGCAGCTCGGTTGCACTCGTTTAACGATTGCGGGCGTATCACGGGCTACCCGGAAGTTATGCCCCGGAACAAACATTCAGCGACCTGGGCAAGAAGTCGGCCTCGGGGAGATCTGCCCTGGCGCTGACATTCAGATATGACGTCTCCCCGAAGTCCGTTTCTGGACCACTTCCGGATCACCAACAATTGCAGCTAATTTCAAAAGGGCTGTTGCTAACAACCGCGGCGAGTACTCTAAACGCGTTTCGCTGTCGCGGCCGTCATGTATGACTGACAAAGGAGCACGAGTTGCTCTCGCGCTTTGCGGACCGTTGCAGGGGATGGTCCAGCCTCCAGCAAGGAACGCATCGCGCCCGCCATGGCCGAAAGCATGATGTCGATGGCGAATTTGTCGGGTGGCGACTTGATGTTGGACGCTGTCTCCAGCATCGCCTCAACAGTTTTCCGAGACCGTTGGTTAATCCGTTTGATCAAGGCGGGGCCACCCACGTCGGCAGCGACCTGGTAGAGGGCCACAGAGATGTCTGCGCGGTCCATCTTGGCGTCGACAAACGCCTCCACCATTTCTCGAATCATCTCGGCTAACGGTTTATGACATGCGCTCCCACAAGCGGCCTCAACCGTTGCCATTACGTCAGTGAGATGATTTTCCAGCACTGCAAACAGCAGCGACTGCTTATTGGGATAGTACTGATACAGTGTGCCCACCGAGACGCCGGCACGCTGGGCGACCCGTGTCGTCGTCAATCGGTCTGCCCCGTGACTGAGCAAAACCTGAATAGTCGCCTCAGAAATCGCCTCTACCGTGACCGTTGACCTCGCTTGCAGGGGCGTCTTTCTTGGCTCGAATGCAACGACGGCGTCAGCCGGCATATGCGAACTCCAAACCTGAAGAATCCTTCATCAAATGATTGTAGCAAGGAGGAACGGAATGATTGAACAGACCGATCTTGCTGGACGATTCACGCTGCCCGGCACGTCGATGACTTTGAACCGCATGGGATACGGTGCGATGCAGCTCGCCGGAACCGGCGTCTGGGGACCACCACGGGACGTCGATGCCGCCATTGCCGTCCTTCGCGAGGCAGTAGAGTCCGGCGTGAACCACATTGATACCAGCGACTACTACGGACCGCATGTGACCAATCAGATCATCAAGCAGGCACTGCATCCGTACACGGATGGTCTCGTGATCGTCACCAAATTGGGCGCTCGGCGCGGTTCAGACAAGTCCTGGATTCATGCTCTCTCTCGCCGGGAGCTCATCGACGGCGTCCATGACAACCTGAGAAACCTTGGTCTCGATGCGCTAGATATCGTCAATCTTCGGGTTGGAGGAATCATGGAACCCGGCGAGGAATCTATCGAAGAACCGCTGACCGTGCTTGCCGAACTGAAGCGTCAGGGCCTGATTCGTCATATCGGAGTAAGCAACATCACTCCTAGGCAGCTCTCGGAGGCTCGAACCATTACCGAGATCGTGTGCGTGCAGAACTTCTACAACGTGGCCCGCAGGAACGATGACGCCTTCATCGATGATCTGGCTGCTCAAGGGATCGCTTACGTTCCGTTTTTCCCGCTGGGAGGCTTCACTCCGTTACAGTCGTCGGCACTTGACGCGTCTGCGGCATCACTCGGAGCCACGCCCATGCAGGTTGCGTTAGCCTGGCTTCTCCATCGCTCGCCTAACATCTTATTGATACCCGGAACATCTTCAGTGGCACATCTCCGCGAGAATTTGAAGGCTGCGACGCTTCAGATCCCGGCTGAAGTACTTGCGGATCTCGAAGCAATCGGTCGAGGTCAAGGGGATCAATAGCCGTCCGCGCGGTCATTCATTTCACAACAATTCAGGAGGGACAATTTATGAAGGTATTTGTTACGGGTGCTACAGGTTTTATCGGTTATACCATCGTTCAGGAACTGATCAACGCTGGCCATCAGGTACTCGGCCTCGCTCGTAGCGACGCTGGCGCTCAATCTTTGATCGCCGCCGGGGCCGAAGTGCATCGAGGGAACCTCGAAGATATGGAAAGCCTGCGCAGCGGCGCTGCCCAGGCCGATGGCGTGATACACCTCGCCTTCGACCACAGCGCCTTCGGCCAGGACTTCTCGAAGTTCGCCGAGGTCTGTGAAAAGGACAAGCGCGCAATCGAGGCTCTAGGCGCCGCGCTCATCGGGTCGGACCGCCCGCTCCTCATCACTTCCGGAACCGGAATGGGCAATGCTGCCCCAGGTCAGCTCGCAACCGAGGATCATCTCGACGCCAACCACCCAAATCCTCGTAAAGGCTCGGAAGTCGCAGGAGCTTCCGTGGTGGGGCGCGGAGTGAACGTGTCGGTGGTGCGCCTTCCCCAGGTGCACGACACGGTCAAGCAGGGCCTGATCACCTACGCGGTCCAAGTAGCCCGCGAGAAGGGAGTGTCGGCATACATAGGTGAGGGACGCAACCGCTGGCCGGCAGCGCATGTTCAGGACGTTGCCCATCTCTACAGGCTCGCGTTGGAGAAACGCGAAGCGGGAAGTAGGTACAACGCGGTCGCTGAAGAGGGGATACCGATGCGGGAAATTGCTGCAGTAATTGGCAAAGGATTGAAGGTGCCTGTGGTCAGCCTTCCTTCAGAGAAAGCGCAAAGTCATTTTGGCTGGCTTGCGATGTTCGTGGGCTTCGACATGCCGGCTTCCAGTGCGCAAACGCGGAAACGCTTGGGATGGAACCCGAGGGGGTCCGGCCTTATCGCCGATCTTGAGAATATGCAGTATTTCCAGGCTTGAACCTAAAAGGAGATATCTATGCAGAGCAACCGCGTTGCCCTGGTCACCGGGGCCAATCAAGGAGTCGGGTTTCAGGTGGCTAAGGAACTTGTGGCGAACGGTCTCACTGTGCTGGTCGGATCGCGCAATTTTGAGCGCGGCGAGGCGGCGGCCAAGGAGATCGGACAGGGCGCTATCGCCCTTCAGCTCGACGTAACGGATCGGCATTCGATCGCCGCGGCGGCGGAACGCATCCGCAAGGAGTTTGGACGTCTCGACCTGCTTGTTAATAACGCAGCGATCTCGAATACGAAAAAGGGCAACCTATCTCTCCGTGAGTACGCAAAGATAACCCTCGCGAGCAACGCATCGCTCGATGAAATACGCGCAGTGTGGGAAACGAACGTATTCGGTGTCCTCGCCGTTTACCAGGCGACGTTGCCGCTTCTGCGGGAGTCGTCTGATGCCCGCATCGTCAATATCTCAAGCGCAGTAGGCTCGCTGACGCTGAACGCCGATCCGGCCTTTCCCTACTACGCGATGTTCAGTCCAGTTTATCCTGCGTCCAAGACGGCTCTCAACGCTATAACGCTGGCCATGATGATCGAGCTGGAGTCGACTGGGATCAAAGTCAACTTAGTGACCCCGGGCTTCACTAAGACGAACCTCAACGGATATGAGGGCACGGCCTCTGTCGAAGATGGCTCGCGCGAGGTGGTGCGCGTTGCGCTGCTCGGCCCGGATGGTCCTAGGGGTACGTTCACGCGCTGGGAAAACGAAACTATCCCATGGTGATGTAGGAGGAGATCATGAATCGATCTCTCCCATGCCCGTTTATGGGCAATCAATGAACATTGATAATTCGGTGCCACAAGCACGTTTATGAGGACTCAACTCATCTCCGAATCGCCTGCCAAAAGTCGATAGCACTCTATTACGGTCGTCGCTCTTTCACAACCTGTGCCGCTTCGTCTCTTTTTCGTCAGGTGGATTTAGCGTCGGCGAGTGAGTCTCTTTGCCGAGGCCTCGGATCCAGGTGGTTCACGGAACGGTTCCACAGAAATGCGCTGGTAACACACTTCCAGCACGCTCAGGTTTTCTGTACCGCCCGGCAATTGAAGGACTACGCTGTCACCCTCTTCCGACTTCATCAACGCGCGCCCCAGAGGTGACACCCAACTGATGTGGTTGCGGTCGAGATCGACCTCGTCTGTGCCCACGATGCTCACCACTCGCGATACTCCCGCGGCATTGGCATAGCGCACGGTCGCTCCGAAGAATGCCCTCGTCGCCGCCTGCCCCGTTCTCGGAGCTTCCGGGTCCACCACTTCCGCGGCCTCGATTCGCTTCGTGAGAAAGCGAATCCGCCCATCGATCTGCCGCAGCCGCCGCTTGCCGTACTGATAGTCGGCGTTCTCGCTGCGATCGCCGTTGCCGGCAGCCCAAGCCACCACCTCCACCACGGCCGGGCGTTCCCTGGTGAGCAGAAACCGGTGCTCGTCTTTGAGGCGCTCGAGGCCGCTCCGCGTGATGTAGTTCTTGACGGAAGTCGCGAGGGCGTCCGGTTGTGGGTGTCTTGTAAACCCTTTTCGCATGTCGTGGTCTTTCGTCCTTGTAGGGCGAATCCAGTGGGTGCACCAATCACGCATTGAGAGTTGCCCGACCGGGTTCAATGAGTGTAAGAGCGATTCATCACTCGTTGGGTGGTTCGCCTATAGGCAATTCGTGTAAATTGCACCTACGATTGGTTCGCCCGCAACCGCCCCGCTGCTATCAGCTTTAACACGCAGCCCAAGAAGAGCGGCATCTGAGCCGCAACCAGCAGGAGCACATCCATCCGTGTAAATCGTCCCTTCGTACTCGTTTCCGTCCAAAGAGACCGGAAGGCCGTTCTCTTTGAAAAACCGGATTACATCTTTTTTCGGCGTGCCGATTCTTAGCCTCTCGCGTGCGTCCCGCTTCAACGTCTCGATGCGCGCCTCGTATGCCTTGCTCCGCTGTTGGCACGCAGTGCTGTGGTAACGGTAGAACATCCACCCAAACTGAGAGTAGCCCCAGGTCAATACCGCCAACGTCAAAAGCGCGAACGTACCGATGAGGATTCGCTTTCTCGTCTTCTTCAATTGTTCCTCTCCATCGACTGTACGCCGCATCACGACAGAGTTACGCCTCTTTCGGATCGTAAGGGTGCACAGAAAAATTCCTCCAAAGAAGCCGAAAAAATAGGAAGCGTTATGTGCCCACCAATCAGCCATGAATCTTGCGTGTCTTGCGGGAGGGAGCAGAGAGCCAACCCAACTAGGTGGGGCGATTGTACCCCGACTGGCCAGCACATAGCCCGTTAGTCCGGCGACAGTCGCTAGAAAGCCCATCGCCATCAGCAACTTCGATATGGGGCGAACCAGTTCGCTTGCGTCGATCTTGTTGCGCGAACCTGCCCTTGCCGCAAATGCTAGTAGAACGCCCAGAAATGTTCCCATCCACCAAGTTGCGATAACGCCCCACCCCAGC
>JBEKXO010000266.1:0-5684 GCA_049511995.1 Terriglobales bacterium | reverse complement strand
CGGACAGAGCCGGCACCAGGAAGCGATTGTCGCGGAAGAACGACCACAGGAGATCCGGCATGGTGAAGGTAATCCCCTTATACAGCCCGTCGGGCATTGCAGCCTCGCGGTCTCGCCGCCAATCTATGGTGGTCTTGTTGCCACAACTCGAGCAGGCTGGCGATTTGCAGGTATGATTGACGAGCCTCTCCTCGTTTTCCGAGGCATACACCTCAACACCCAACGCCGGAGTACGGCACTGCATCACTTTGCGAAAGGCCCGGCGAGCGGACGGGCGGGTTTCGTCGCAGTCCCAGTGGGAACTCGTTTTAGAGAGGATCTGCTTGAGCGGGTCGCGGTATTTCACAGCAGTTTAAACCTCCTTTGAGAACGCGGGTCAGCCAACAGATCCTGACCGATGAGAATGACAGTGCGTTGAAGCCGACCAACTCGCACCATAACCGATCCGGGTTTTTGAGCCTCCTGCTGTTGCAGCATATTGATCACGGCGCGAAAATCGAGGTTGATCTCGTTCTTCTTGGACCGGCCGATGGACTGACGGATCACCTTGTGGGTTGTGCGTTCCCAGAGATAATCGGTAAACTGCTCCACCTGCTGTGCCTTTGGCAGCTTGCACCACGAAACCGCGCAGTTGATTCTGAGTTTCCCGTCAGTCAGGGCTTCTATTAGTCTTATGTGGGCGGATCGGAGGATCGTTTTCACGTTACTGACGTTACGGCCGCCAACCCAGGCGGCGCGGGCAATCTCTTCGCGCACATCGATACGCTGAGCTTCTGGCAAATTTGCCGAGCCCTTGTACTTGCCGCCGGCGCGCATGTTATCGCGCGCCCCCTGCTGGAAATAGGGTTCCAATTTCAGCGCGACGCAAATGCGGATAAAGTCATTCCATCCCCGCCGCGGTCGATGGTAGGAGAGCATGAACAGTGTGGCTTGCTCCTCATCGAGTGGACACGCGATGCAATTGATCTCGGGCCTACCCTCCAAAAGTGCTGACCGCCACTGCCCAAAGCCACTGAGAATCGTCCCGTTTGTCGTGATGAGAACTTGATCGGACATGGAGTGGTTCTTCAGTTGGGCGGCGTTGTTGAGTTCTTCTATTACACCGGTCCAGCCGAGTTCCTTCATCGCGGGATGTAGCCGCAGCTGCCCTGGGGAACGAACAACGGGACGCCACTCCGACCGACTCATCGCGGTCGGATTAAATGAGTGCGGCGAGAATGCGCTGAGAACTTTCACTTGTGGCGAGCCCTGCCCGGATTCATGACCAGATAACGAATTTCTGAGATGGGTTTTCCTGTAGTGCGAGCAGCGTGGCGGGAAACGTTACAGATAGAAGTTCGACCTTTGCCTTCCTCTGCATACATTGGAGAGAACCGCGACGGGAAACGGTGAGCAGTTATCTGCGCGCGGAATGTCAGGGTGTTTGCCTTAGGCGCCGCCGCGTTGTCTCCGCCCGACGCGGCGGGGAGTGGTTTCTAAGCTTCTAAGCCACTCAACCACTGCGGCGCGTCTGTAAAGACTCCTGCGCCCTATGCGGATGCACGGCGGCCCATCGCCGGTCAAGGCCCAACAGTCCAAACTGCGGATGCTGCGGTGTAGCTGGGCAGCAAGTTCTGCTTTGGTTAGGTATTCGTTGAGAATGCTATTCTCAGCTTCGGATTGTTCCATTTTTTTCTCCAATCAAGAAAGTGCCAAACGGCGCAACACAGGTCAGGTGTTTTGGCTGATCGTTGTTTGCGAGACTTACGTTGAAGACAGCAAAACCGCCGTGCGGCGGTTTCGTTTGAATGCGGTGTGCTCCAAGGCTGATCTTGGGTTGTGGTTAGGGTTTGCTGCTCGCCTTCATCGCAGGGGGTGCAGTATTTTCCCTGGGTTTGATAAAGTCGATTACAATCTCGATTGCAGGTAGTGGTGTAGTGTGATCGGGCGGCGAACTAAGCGCGCGAATGCACCGTGAGATTCGCGTGACTTGCCAAGATTCCTCACACGGCAAGCAACGTTGGTTCGATGACAATCAAAACTGCCCACAGTGCCGAATTGCTTAGGTGGGTAATTCTGAGGCTTAGCCCACCACCCAATTTTCCGAGAATGCTCCCAGGAGAGTGCGTAAAGATTTCCCCGCGCCTGCAGGGGACAAATGTAGACGCATTAGTATCTACTCCAAAAGGAAAGGGCACGCCATTTGGCATGCCCTCGGAAATTCATCTCTCACTTATATAGACACGAAGGAATCGGTTTTGGGGACATTTGTCTCATAATAATTTTTTGGTTTTTGTTTCAGTGCGATCATCATCGGCGCGCGTACTGGATGACCCGCCGTGATCGCCAGTCCTCTTCTTGGAAATCGTATCGCGGTACCGGGGTGGCCTTAGAGGGGAGGTAATCCAGAGTCTCGTAGTCGTTGAGGTCTTGCCAAGCGCGAGCGCGAAGCGCCTTGCGCAACTCTGAGGGGATACCGTGCCTATAGAGCCGTTTCCATGCTGCTGCCCTTCTGCGCCGCTCGGGATCGCTAACCCCGGATAGATACTGGGCTCGCGTGAGTCCCAAAGCGCGAGCGCAAATCACCCCTCTTTCCTCTGCGTCCTGAACGATGCTCAGAGTCTGATTCGCTGCCTCAATATCCTTGGGGGTGACAAGCGCATTCCGTTCTATAATCCTGTCCCGTTGTTTAAGCCATGCGCGCTCTTCACGCGTTGGCACTGGCGAGAAAATTTGCGCGCGATATAACCTGCCATCTTCGCTAAATGGATCTTTCCATTCTTCGCTGCGTCGCTCTACATTCAACCGCACAAACATCAATGGAGCAGCCGACTGTTGCCATTTCCTTTCCTGGACTATGGCGACGAGAGTCTCTAGCGCGACTGCGTCAACCTTTAGCTCTTGGGCCAATTCGAACCATTCGCGCTCGTGACCATCCAATGCGAGCGTTAAGAACGGGTCTAGCCGCTGTCGGAGAGCAGTGTTCCTCGCCTCGTTGCGTATCCTCTTTAAACGAGTCTTTTCCTTGCCGGAGGAACTGCAAGAACTGCACGTATAGCGGGCACCTTGGGCTAGGGGTATCCGCGCCGCTATGCTACGCCCGCAGCTACACCTCAACAGAAAAGGCCCAGTGTGATTCGCTGGATCGCCTGCCCGTTCTTTGACTACCTCGTGAAAGACCGGCTGCGCCACACTTACTACTGATGGTGGGCTGTCAGACACAAGCACAATATATGGACAATTAATGCGCCACGTCAAGCCAATAGTCGCCACGCCGACACATAGGGAGCTACACCAACGCCCGTGCCCTCTTTCCGAGCTGGCCACATAGAACCAAAACCTGTCCTGATGCTGACACGGCACTGACATGCGGAACAATCGCGAATTAGCTGCTCTAAGTTAAAATACCACATTAAGTAGTTAAATAAAAACATACTTATGGATGGTGAGCGCGGAAGGAATCGAACCTTCAACCTACTGATTAAGAGTCAGTTGCTCTGCCAATTGAGCTACGCGCCCGTCTGTGGGTTTCAGCTTCGCTCCTGGGAATTCCGCATCATGGTTGCGGGTATGGGCGATTGCTCATATTGCAGCCGGGAAGCTGCTTTTCGGAATCACCGTATCGGGCGAATGCGATTACCGATCACGAATATAACACAGCCGCTCATCATCGCACCAACCGTGGCCGACTTGGAGGTGCTGGCACGTCTTAACGACAAGCCCCAACCTTTTTCTTCCACAAATTTCTTATTGAATTGGGCTCGGCTGGCGACTTCTCGGGACGAGAATAATGCGGGTCGGTTTTGCCGGGCCTGTGCCGACTCTGCTCTCAATGTATCCGCTCGCGCGCGGAACCGCAGTGTCCAAGCTGGGCACTCGCGCCAAGCTTCTTCTTAGGAGCGCTGGTGAAGATCCGCCGCGAACGGGGCGACAGCATCGGACACACTTCGACTGGGCCGGCGTGGCGGCGCAACCGGCGGGCGCTGTTCCAGGGTTCCGAGCAGCGGAGTATCCATCAGTCCGTTTGGTTCCAGCACGGAGAGAAACCCGTGCCGGGCGCACATCGCGTCGATACGTCTTTGTTGCCCCGGGCTCAGTACTTTTAGGGGCAAAGTATCGAAGTTGCGAAAAATCCACAGCAAGTACAGCCGCTGCACGAATGAAGGGTTGAGGTACCGTGGCCCCAGAGGCGTGAGCACACGAAGCACGCCTTGGGACAGCTTTTCCATCCACATGATCGAATCACCTGACATTTGCAATCTTTAATGTCGTTGTCTGGACCAGAGCAATCCAAGGGCCAGCATTATTGCATCAAATATTATGCAAAGGGAAGCAGAATCCTAAGTTCTTAACAAATTTTCACAGGCTTGCGACGGCCGGATGACCACCGTTGCGCCCTGACTTACATAGTGCCTTGCCTGGAATGAGCGCCCCAAGACCTCCTATCAGCCCGGAATCTCCGGCAGGGTCGCGATACTCCGGATGCTAGCAGCCACGCCAAAATGGCCGTCGGGTCCGCCCGGTTCCACGCGAACCACCGAGGCCTGGCACAGCACCCAACGCTTTTCGCCGTCGGTGAGTTGGGCCGGGAGCATGAGCACCATCTCCAATTGGCTGCCCACGAGGATTTCTGAATCTGCATAGAGGAAGATCCCGCTCATACTTAAATCACGGGTGATTCCTGTGGCCGGTTGGCCTTGCGATGATCGGATGGAGACGCCCGTCCGGGCGGTTATGCGCTGGCGCGAGCGGCGGTCGGACTTGGGGTCGGACATGAAAGTCGAAGGTTATCACACCCCCGCTGCTCGGCGGGAAATCCCTTACCTCGAGTCCGACACCGCAACGAACGTCCCTAAGCCGATTAGCGTCAGTCCTGTGGCGGTGCGCTGCCTGCGGCGCAAAACCGCTGAAGATCGCAGACGCGCACCGATCGGAGCTGCCATGAACGTCACGATGAGGTCGCAGGAAGTATTCAACGCCACGCTGATCGTACCCAACAGAAGAAATTGCCAGAACACTGCCCCGTGCGCCCGATTCACAAACTGTGGAATGAAAGCGAGAAAAAAGATTGCCGTTTTAGGATTCAAAACTTCCGTCGCAATGCCTTGCCAAAAGGGATTTCTGGGAACTTGGCCAGGCCGAATTTCGATCTCCGCCTGCTGATTGTCACGGGCACTCAAGATCATGCGAATGCCCATGTAAATCAGATACGCCGCACCCGCATACTTAACCGCGGCAAAGGCGGTTGCCGACGTGGCTAGCACAAGCGACAACCCGGTCGCCGCCGCAATCACATGGGTGAGACCGCCGAGGAATGTTCCCAGGCAGGACAGCACTCCCTCACGACGACCGCCGGCAAGGGTGCGAGCAAGGACGTACAACATGCCAGGGCCGGGCGCCACCGCCAGCAGCGAGGCCGCGCCGAGGAACAGGGAGAACCGATGAGCATCGATCATGCAAATGATTTTAAATCGAGAACCGAGCCGGTCGCGAGGAATCAGTGGGCATCGCTTTGAGCGAATCGTGGTTTAGCATAAAAGCATGCCCGCAGAAGATTCCTCCCGGCGAATTGGTTTGGCTCGGGCCCTTTCCAAGCAGGGCTATTGTTCTCGCTCGACTGCGGTTGATCTGATCGGCGCCGGGCGGGTGAGTCTAAATGGTGGAATCTGCCGCAATCCGGAAGCTCCAGCCCGCTTCGAACGCGA
>JBEKXO010000265.1:0-5739 GCA_049511995.1 Terriglobales bacterium | reverse complement strand
CATTGACTTGTAGCGCCAGGGTTTCGCGCGCCAGGATTCACACCCTGGTTGGGCGCCCCGTGCGCGTTATTAAGATGCATGCGGGAAAGCCATGAGGTGGTCCGCTATAAATAAATTCCAGGGCGATGTTTGCGCCTATATACCCTAGTACGGGTACGTAAGCCCCGGTTGCGGACTAGCGCTAGGAGGGGACAAGTCGAAAGTGCTGGCGGCGGAGCCTCCCACAGCGATCGAGGTTTGCGCCGTTACCACCACGGGTAGAACCACCAGGGCCACGATTCCCAATAGCAAGATCACAGTTCTGTAGATCTTCATATCGAGACTCCCCGGTTAACTTGTTGCTCGCTCATGCGTCCAAGAGCTACTGCTCCTCAGACGGTAAGCGGACAAACTTCATGGTCGCACTGGCACGCGATCTCAACTTCTTTGGATCCCGCTTCCTTACAGGCTTGACCGCAGTATTTATCGTTATCTTTCGCTGTGCACCGGCATGGCAGGTGGGCACATTTGTTCTGTCCAGTCGTCGTCATCGTTGTTCTCCTTTTTCATTTCTCGTCTTCGGTGTCAAAATCGGCGTCAAACTATAGAGTCGATTGCCCCGGAATACCCGGCTTTTTCAGAAATCGATCCTCGGAACCAACGAGAATTGTTGTCGGAAGCCGCAGGGTGCGTATCTCTGGGTCGTTCCCGCTGATGGCGCGAACTGCCACGCCATCACCATCGCTGAAAGGGTCCGACACTATTTCAAAACTCTCGCCGTACATCTTTATGTGGCGAGAGGATGTGAAACCGAGGTCCTTTATCTTTGCGCAGCGCTTGGAACGTGACTGCTCACGCATATCACTCGCGGCACCAGATCCCTGTGCCTCAAGTTTCTGAGGAACATCCAGTTGGGCGTTAATCACGCAACCTCCTTAGTTATTGCGACCAAAGAAAAACATCCAACGCGGCGATTTCGTCGCAATGGATTGCTTCGACTTTTTCCCGATCTAGCTGCGTTTCGACATCCATCCGACGAGTGTTCCGGCGGTGACCCCTATTACAAGCGTCGCCGCAATGGTTAGTACAAGGTGTCGCTGGAGACGCTCGCCTGTATCGTTCAAGATTTCTTCCGCCGCGTCGCCGCCCTGCTTTGCGGTACGCCTCATTACTCTCACTCCATCCCCTAGCGCATCAGCAATCGCACTGGTTGCGCGTGACGCCTGGCGAGCTGATTCGCTAACGTGTTCAGCTGTTCTCTCCGCTACGGTTTGTGACATTGGTATCCTCCTGTGTATTTGCGACCTTAAGGGTGATAAGTCTTTATTCTCCGACGGCTTTTTCAGCGTGGCCGATCCACTTTTGAACTTTGCCAGCATTCTTTTCTGCGTTCCCTGAGACTTCCAGGTCGGGGTCGTTTGTCACATTTCCTACCTCTTCCTTAATCTTTCCCTTCACTTCGTGAATCTTGCCCTCAGCCTTGTCTTCTGTACTTGGTTTCATAATTTCCTCTTTTCTTTTGTCGTGGTGGTTCCAAACTCTGTCATCACGCGACCTCTTTCCTATCCACAATCGCGGGCACCTGCACCAACTCCTCAAATAGAGAGCGGTAATGAATCATCGCCGTCCTCAGGTCTTCGGTCGTGGCTGCGTCTTTCCCGACCCGCAGCGCAATCTCATGCGCGGAGCGGTAGTTCTCCACCACTCGGGGATGGTCGACGGAAATGTCGGCGGCGCGCTGATCGAAATCGGAGACGGGATAGCCGCGAGCTTTCATCAAGGAGGACAACAAGTCATCTGCTTCTGCGACCGCGCCCTTCGGGGAATCGACAAAGCGGGACTGTATCGAATCCCACTGCTTCAAGAAGCGCTCACGTTCCGCTGGATCCAGATCGCGGAAGGTAAGCTTTTCGACCCGCGCCCGTCGATCCTCCAGTTTCGCTTCTGCTTTTCGTCCTGTGCCGTGCACCAATACCGCCCGATCGTACTCGGGCCCAAACTTCTTCCGCAGGCTGGCAGTTGAATTTCGCCGTTTTCGCATGTAAAGCCAAGCCACCACTGCGATGACTATGATCACCACGGCAGCGAGCATCAACAGTTTAGGGTCCATCAGATTTAGATTCATCGAAACCTTCCCTACCTTGTCTACAAGAACCGACCTTTATCCCTTCAAAATTCTCCGGGAAGTCAGAACCTGGTTAGCTATCAGTATCGACCTTACAGACAGTGGAAGGCTGATCACAATTGACCGGTTTGCGAGAACTTCGCTGAATGTTCGACGAGAGACCCGGAAGCGCCGACGACTGACTATAAAACTTACTTTCTCGCAAAGTGAGCGATTCTACACAGCACTGACGGAGGAAGTGAGCGATTCTGTAACCTGTCTCCAACGGCAGAAATAGCCATTTTCGCGGATTCGATTCGGTGTTCGATCAGAAGGATGAAGACATGAAGACGACTCAATTGTCCCTTATCGCGCTCGTGCTGCTTGCCAGCGGAATTTTGGCCGGATGCTCAACGAACGCCACTAAGTCTCCCGACGTTTCCGACAGCATTCGCAAGGCGCTCGATCAGGCGGGATTCAAGAATGTTTCGGTCAGCGAAGATCGTGACAAGGGCGTTGTAACCATAGGCGGCCAAGTCGCCAGCGCGAATGCCAAGTCAGACGCCGAATCTCTCGCTAAGTCTCTCGCCGGTGCCCAAGTTGTCGCCGATCAAATTGCGGTGATTCCCGTAGGCGGAGAACAGGATGCGAGGGCCGTGAATGCCGATCTCGATAAAGGCATCGCGGAAAATCTGGACGCGGCTCTGATCCAAAGCAAGATGCATGATGCCGTTTCCTACGCAGTAAAGAGCGGTGTAGTGACACTGAGCGGAGAGGTGAACTCAGAGGACAAGCGGACGCGCGCCGCACAGATAGCGAGCGGAGTGCCGAACGTCCAACAGGTAGTGAATGACCTCCAGGTGAAAGATCAGAAAGCCAGTTCATCACCGTCGCTATAGGAAACATGGTAACAACTGCGGAGTTGATATAAGGAGATGCTATGTCGTTCGAAATTTACTCGATTGGTTTTGCAATCTTGATCGGTGGGCTAATTTATGCCGCGTACCTGATGCACCTGCCGGCGTACTGGATTGTCGTGTTGGCGATTGTACTCTTAGGCGTTGGCATTCTGTCTGGCGTTAAGGCTACCTTCAGAAGTATCCTGGCGGAATAGCCCTTGTTGACTCAGAGTAGAAAGCAGATCCTTCGCCTGGCTCGGATGACAAATTTAGAAACTCAGGCGGGAGCTAGTCGTGGAGAACGATATTTAGAAGCGAACTATGAACTTTCAGCCCGCTTTCGCCATAATCAACAAAGCCCAACTTTCTGAACCGATTCATGAAAAAACTGACTCGAGAGCGGGTGGTACCTATCATTTCGGCAAGGGTCTCCTGGCTGATCTTGGGGATGACCGTTTCGGGCTCACCTTCTTTGCCGAAATGAGCCAGCAAGAGCAGAATCCGAGCCAGTCTCTTTTCGCTGGAATTGAAGAGCTGGTCGACTAAATCCTCTTCGTAGCGGATGTTCCTTGCCAGCAAATAGGCCACGAACATGTCGGAAAATTCGTGTTCCCGATGAAGCGCTGCCATCATAGCTTTTTTGTCGATGCACAGAAGTTCGCAGTCCGTCATGGCGGTTGCAGATCCCATGCGTAAGGGCTGTCCGGCCAAGCCACCTTCTCCGAAAAACTCTCCCTCGCTCAATATGCCCAAGGTTGCTTCCTTGCCAGCCTTCGATACGACAGTGAGGCGAACCTTGCCTTCCTGGATATAGAAAACGGAATCGGCCGCATCTCCCTGGGAGAAGACTGTTTCTTTCTTGGGGAAAAGCACGACCTTCCTACCCGCGCCGATAGTGGCAAGGAAGCTCAGTGGGTCGAACTCGCGCTTTCTCTTGGCCAACATGGTGTGCGGTGCCATCAAAGACTTCTCCCGTGTAACCTGCAGCTACACCTTGGGACATCTTGACCGAATCGCCGTCACTGAAGATGTTCACTTTTGCTCATATTGTAAAAAAGCCTGGCGGATCAAGAAAATGAAACCCGACGCCTCCCTAACTATTAAAAAATGATCAATTTTGAACATTCTTTTTGCCGCAAGCGGCGCATTGTACTGCAGTGAAGAGCAAAGAACTCACTCCCAAACAGATATTATCCGTGGCTTGTAACACCTGTGGGGCAGCGATCGGAGAGATCTGTGAACTGCACAGCGGTGCCCCGCGCACCGAACCACACCGGGATCGAAAACTTTCCGCAGCCGAGGCCGTGGAAACGAAGATTCGGAAGCATGATAGACGGTGACGCCACGGCGCTTTTTTGTGCCAATCGATTGCCTGGCGTCACTCGTTTCTGCCATTCACGTTGAGCACGTCCGACCGCTGCGGACTTCCAGGCTCAGGTTCCAATAATGAAGCTGGACTGGTTTGCGATCATCCTGCTCGTGTCGAAAAAGAGCGCCCTGCGATGGCTGATTCATCTCGGGGGCCCCAGCCTAATTTTGTTGGGCCTCATCGACAATTCCGTCATCCCTCTGCCGGGTAGCACGGACGTCGTCACCATTCTGCTGGCCGCCCACCATCGCGAACCGTGGGGTTATTACGCAATCATGGCGACGGCGGGGTCGCTGATCGGCGGCTACCTTACCTTCCGCATGGCGCGCAAAGGTGGCAAGGAAACTCTGGAAAAAAAGTTCTCGAAGAAGAAGACCGACAAGGTCTATGCGATTTTTTCACGCTGGGGGTTCGCGGCGGTCGCGATTCCCGCCCTGCTCCCGCCGCCGTTTCCCATAGTACCTATGCTCCTGGCGGCAGGCGCGATGCAATACTCGACCAGGAAGTTTCTTACAGCTCTGGCCGTGGGGCGCGGCATTCGGTTCACTATCCTTGCCTATCTCGGCTTCCTCTACGGGCGTCACATCGTGAGTTTTTTTGCGCGATACTACTGGGATGTGCTCTTTGTTCTGATCGCGCTCTCCGTGCTGGGCGGACTGTTTGGCCTGTTCGCATACAGACGGAGACAGAAGGCGAATGGACATGAAACTCCCCGCCCGAGATCGCGACCTCGCCGGCCGGTGGGCCAAGCACTCTAGGATTGCTTCCGCAAATCTAACCGGAACGGATGACGAGGTGAGGTGCCAGTACGCGGATAGAGAGCAGGCGCCAACCTCCGATTCTCTGGCAGAAGACTATGGCGCCCAAGGGGCTCGACTACTGCGCATGGTTCAAATGCGACCGATGACTACGAGAATGACGACGATCACAAGGATCAGTCCCAAGCCTCCGGTCGGAGCATATCCCCAGTCTCGACTGTGCGACCACCGTGGCAGGGCACCAAAGAGAGCTAAGAGCAAAATCACGATCAGTATAGTTCCAAGCATATTGACTCCTCACTTTTTCTGCGGGTCGGCTTTACTTATAGATGTTCCGCCCGTTTCTTAATGGTCAAAACCGCTCACAGAAAAATGGTACGTCTGGAACGAAAAATGGTGCGGGTCCGAGAGTGGACTCCGCACCAAAGAGTTCAAATCAACTTCTTCATGCCTCTCCGAGCGACCTGACACCACAAGTGGAGTCAACTCGCTATTGATGAGGCTCTTGTTTGCCTCCAGGAGCTTTTTTCTCCTCGCGAGGAGCGGTCTCGGGGCGAGGCGCAGCCTGGGGATGGGCCGCCGGCTGGGCGCGAGCTGCAGTCGCCGGTCGTGGAGCGCTCTCAGGACGAG
>JBEKXO010000264.1:0-5850 GCA_049511995.1 Terriglobales bacterium | reverse complement strand
TCCTCCGTCGCAGGCGCGCGGCCTCAGCTCTGCTCGCCATGATCGTGGCAGCCGCGGTCGCCACGGCGATGATGAACCTTTACGTCGACGTGCAAGCTAAGCTCCGCACGGAATTCCGAAACTATGGCGCCAATGTAATCATCGTCGCGAAAAACGGAGAACCTCTCCCCGCCGACGCCCTGAATAAGGTTGAATCGGTAGTTGGCACGAAGGCGCTCGCCGTTCCTTTCTCGTATGCCTTGGCTCGAACCAGAGACGGGCAATCGGTAGTCGTCGTCGGCACCGACTTCGCCCGAGCACGGCAGTTGAACCACTGGTGGAAGGTGAGCCATTGGCCGGAGGCTCCTAACGACGCGCTGGTTGGCATGCGCGCCGCGACTGTCGTCAGCAACAATCGCCAGCCCTTCGGACTCTCGTTCCAGGGCAAGGCAATCCAACTCACTCCTGCTGGAATGCTGCAAACCGGTGCCGGCGAAGACAGCCGGGTATATCTCGATCAATCTGAATTTCAGAACTGGACCGGCATTACTCCTTCGACCATCGAAGTCGCCGCCAATGGCACGACCGCGGACGTCGAAGCGACGATTCGCCAACTTGCCCAGCTTCTGCCTTCGGCTGACGTCAGCCCCGTGCGCCAGATCGTGGAAGGCGAAGCCAACGTGCTCAACAAGACGCGGGCCACGCTGTACGCCTCCGCTACCCTGGTGATTCTAACCTCCGCGCTCTGCGTGCTGGCTACGCTGATGGGATGGGTCTTCGACCGTCGCCGCGATTTTGCCATTATGAAGGCGCTCGGCGCCTCCGAACGTCTGGTCAATGGATTCTTTGCCGCCGAAGCCGCGGCATTGGGCGTCATCGGCGCGATCTTTGGCTTCTTCATCGGCATCGGCGTCGCCGCTTGGATTGGTCGCGTCAATTTCCATGCTCCGGTCGTGCCGCGATTCAGCGTTTTTCCGTACGTGCTTGCAGGCAGCATCGCGGTAGCTCTGGCCTCGGCGATATTACCTATCGTGCTGCTGCGTCGCGTGCAACCGGCTATTATCTTGAGGGGCGAATAGAAGGTGAGATTCGAATGATTCGGCTCAACAATGTCACCAAGAGTTATCCCGCCAGAGAAGAAGAGAATAATGGCGGCCTTATTAAAGCGCTCGACGGCATCTCTCTGTCCATTGCGCCGGGCGAGTGGGTCGCGATGATGGGTCCCTCCGGCTCCGGCAAGAGCACCATGGTCAACCTCATCGGATGCCTCGACCGCCCAACCAGCGGCGAGATATGGATCAACGGACAAAACGTCGCCAACCTGAGCGCCTCCGATCTCAATCACGTACGCGCCGAAACCATCGGCTTCGTCTTCCAGCAGTTCCACATGATCCCGTATCTCAGCGCTGTCGAAAACGTCATGCTCGCGCAATACTTCCACAGCATGACCGATGAAAAGGAAGCGCTCGAAGCTCTCGACCGCGTCGGTCTCAAAGAGCGTGCGGGCCATCTGCCCTCGCAGCTTTCCGGAGGCGAGCAGCAGCGCGTCTGCATCGCTCGCGCGCTCATCAACGACCCTAAGATCGTTCTCGCCGACGAGCCCACCGGTAATCTCGACGCCGCCAATGAAGAAATCGTTCTGCGTCTGCTGCGTGAGCTTCATCAGCAAGGACGCACGATCGTTATGGTGACGCACGATCCAGTAGTAGCGCGTTTGGCAGACCGACGCATCGAACTGCATCACGGCAAAATCGCCGCACAAGAAGTTTTTTCCATGGCCGACGATGAGCAGTTCGACGAAGTGCTGGAAGAATTATTTGCCTTAGAAGAAAACGGCCAGCTCGCCGAAATCGGTAGGATGGAAGTTCACGGCGCTTTGCCCGTTTCTATCGCGATTGAAAAAATGGCTGCCATGGGATTGGTCGCCACGCGCCCGCACCCGCCCGAGACACACGATCACAAGCCCTTCATCAATCCTTGCCACGACGCACTCAAGCCGGCCGGCTTCTCGACAGGCGACGGCTCCGCGATCGTCGAACTGACTCCACGCGGCTATCAGCGCGCCGCCAACATTATCCGACGCCACCGTTTGGCCGAGCGCCTGTTCACCGATTCCCTCGCCATGGACAGCGAAACTGAAATCGAGCAACAAGCCTGCAAATTCGAGCACATACTTTCGCCCGAAGCCACCGACAAGATTTGCAGCTTTCTCAATCACCCGCTCACTTGTCCGCATGGGGCGCCGATCCCTCCCGGACCTTGCTGCGGCCGCCGCGCCGAACCCAGGCAGACCTCCTCGACGTTTTCACGTCACGGCTAGATCTACATCCGGCCCAATTATTTGAGATGGCTTGCCGCATCCCCGAGGCGGGCTATTTCTTCGGGAAGAATTTCCCAAATCCTAATCGCACCTGCACGGTATTCAACCCAGGATTCGGCACTGTCAGCCCGGCATTCGAAATGTGAATATATCGGACATCCAGTGACCAGGCGCGATCGCCCAAAAAATGCACTCCGAAGGCCGCGCCTGGCGTGAAGTTTATGTTCGACGTTTTCGCCGGTACTTCATGAGTCGTAAATAGAGTTCCGCCGTTAAGCTCGATGTAGGGAGCTATTCTGCCGCGCGTTGCAAAAAGCCATTTGAACCCGACAGGATTTACTCCCGCGCCATATGCAGTATTTGCTGGTTGGAAAATAACGAACGCCGGCACCGCATCCACCGCAAGCTCGAATCGCCCGTTGAGAAAGCCCGGGCCGTGAGGAGCCGTGAGAATCCAGCCATAGCGAACTCCGGCATTCCATGCACTCGTATCTTTTGTTCCGCCCGGTACCGAGTGCCCACCACCAGTCCAGACCTGGAGTTCATGGCCGCCTTCCTCGGGTCGATCCTGGCCGACGCCGAGAATGGACAGAAATATCGTCAGCAACAGTAGAAGAGCATCTGTGCTTCGTCGGGATCGGGTCATTGAGATGTGTAGCGCCGAAAAGGAACGATACGCGAACAGCCGCCAAGAAACAAATTGCCGAAGCAATGCTTAGGGAAGGCATCCGTCGTGGTCAAAGTCCCAGTCCGCCATCGACGGCCAGCACCTGGCCGGTAATAAAATGAGGAGCCGCAGCAAAGAACATAACGGCCGCCGCAATGTCGGCCGCCGTGCCATTCCGTTGCATCGGCGTTTGCTTGGACATCCTCCTCATGAAGGCCGCCGCCGATTTCTCCCGCAAATCGATCATTCCGGGAGCAACCGCATTCACCGCAATCGCCGGCGAAAGCGCCTTAGCCATCACCTTCGTCAACATGTGCACCGCCGCCTTCGACGAGCAATAGTGCGCATGCGTCGCCCACGGCCGGAGGCCGCCGAGCGATCCCATATTAATGATGCGGCCTTTACACCTTTTTAAATGCGGCAACGCCTCTCGCGACACCAAGAACGGTCCACGCGTGTTGGAAGCAAAAATCGCATCCCATTGTGCTACCGTAATTTTTTCAAAGGCAACGGTCTCATAGTTCGCGGCATTGTTGACCAGCACGTCGATTCCACCGAATTCTCTCGCCACTTCCTTCGCCATGGCGCGGACGCTTTGCTCTTCGGTAACGTCGCATCGAATGGCCAGAGCCTGAGCTCCTAGTCTCGCGAGGTCCGCGACCACACCACGCGCCTCCCGCTCCGACTCACGAAAAGTAATCGCCACGTTCGCGCCATTTTCCGCCGCGGCCAATGCGATCGCACGCCCTAGTCGTTTCGCCGCCCCCGTAACTAGCACCGTCTTGCCGGCGAGAGTTGCCCCATTCCTTGTCATCCGCAAATTCTACGCGAATTCGCGAAGCGGCGACCACGGTCCATACTTCAGAGCCGGGCCTGAGACTTTAGTGCGGTCCTATCGCCTTGGAAAGCCGCGCCTAGAACTGCTACACTGCCTCGCATGACGCCGCCCCGCGAGGTCATTGTTTATTCCCGCAAAGGATGTCATCTCTGCGAAATCGTCAAGGAGAGCCTGGTCAAATTACATAAGCGGGGCGGATTCACGTGGCGCGAGGTCGACGTGGATTCGAACGCCGAAATCCGGCGCCTCTACACCGACGAAGTTCCCGTCGTCTTCATCAACGGGCGCAAAGCGTTCAAATACCGCATGGATGAGCAGGAATTCCTCCGCAAATTGAGCGCTTGAGCTCCATCGCGCTCCGTCTCGTTCCTCCTTTTCACTTCGACTCACTCCCACTACAATCTTTCCCGATGCTTCGCACCCAGCTTTACGCCGATCCCACGGGACGCTTCGTCCACGACGTTGTTCTCGACAGCTGTCGCCGAAATGGCGCGAAGACGGCTCTGGTCGACACGTCCTGTGGTCGTCGTTTTACCTTCGCCGAATATGGCAGCCTAGTCGAATCAGTCGCTCGCGGACTAGTCTCGGCCGGCTTAGCTCCTGGAGAAGTGATCGCGATCTTTCTCCCCAACTCCTGGGAATTCGCCGTCACCTACCACGCGGCCACGCTTGCGGGAGGCATTCCCACCCTGCTCAACCCCTCCTACCGCGAACGCGAAATTCGCTATCAACTGGAAAACTCCGGTGCAACCTTTCTCATCACCGACGCTCCGCTTCTCGAAAACGTGAACCTCGCTGGACTTCCCGCTCTGCGCCGCATCTTCACCACGCGAAACCAATATCCCAGTTGCGATAATTTCGCCACTCTGTTGGGTCCGGCATCGGCGAACCTCCCCAAACCAAATCAGAGTGCGCGGGAGACCATCGCCGCTCTTCCCTACTCCAGCGGCACCACCGGATTGCCTAAGGGTGTCATGCTCTCGCACTACAACCTGGTTGCGAATGTCTATCAGACCATCGGCCCGAACGCCGCGCCGCTCACACCCGATACTGTCATGCTCTGCTTTTTGCCGCTCTACCATATCTATGGGCTAACGGTGGCGTTGACACTTTCCGCGACGTTAGGCTCCACTCTGGTCCTGATGCCGCGCTTCGACGTGCAAAAGCTCTGCGCGCTACTGATCGACGAAGGCATCACCATGATGCCCTTGGTGCCCCCTGCCATCAACGCACTTTGCCAGGCCGCGGAAGCCGGAATCTTTCCCAAGAATCACGCCGTGCAATGGGTAAAATGCGGCGCCGCCCCGCTTGCTCCAGAACTTGGCCGCCGCCTTACCGACCTCACCGGAATCCTCGTCAATCAGGGATACGGCATGACAGAAGCTTCCCCGGTCACCCACGTTGGTTATATCGCTCCTCCTGAGATGTATCGCCCCGCCTCTATTGGAATGCCCCTGGCACTAACCGACTGCCGGATCGTGGATGTGACCGACAAAAATGTCGACGGCCGAGAAGTGGGCCCTGACGAACCCGGCGAACTCCTGATGCGCGGCCCGCAGATCATGATGGGATACTGGAAAGAACCACAAGCAACGGCTGCCGTCCTGCGCGATGGCTGGTATTTTTCCGGCGACATCGTGCGCCGCGACGCCGAAGGTTTCTTCTACGTGCTCGACCGCAGCAAAGAGATGATTAAGTACAAAGGATTCCCCGTCGCCCCGGCTGAGGTCGAATCCGTTCTGCTCGAGCACGCGGCCGTGCGGGACTGCGGCGTGGTTGGCAAACCCGACCTCGCTGCCGGAGAAATCCCGTGTGCATTTGTCGTCCTGCGCGAAGGTTTCGCCCCCACGGGCGCGCTCGACAAACAGCTTCGCAATTTCGTCGCCGATCATCTCGCCCACCACAAGCAGCCTCGCGAAATTCACTTTGTCGATGCGGTACCGCGCACGCCATCGGGAAAAATCCTGCGGCGCGAGTTGCGAAGAGAATCTGCTAATCAGATTCCGAGCGCCGCGCCCCGCTTCTTTTTAGCGCTACGGACATGGA
>JBEKXO010000263.1:0-5906 GCA_049511995.1 Terriglobales bacterium | reverse complement strand
ACAAATTCTCCGGCGGCATATCCACCGGGAGTGATGTTGATGCCGCGGAAGCGGAGCGTGATGGGACTCTCCATTTGCTTGTTATAAACCTGCGTCGACTCCGAATTGCCACTCGGCATGGGTTCTTGCAAGGAATACAGAGCATTCCTCAACACAGGAGTGCCAGAGGTCCCATCGTTTGACATTACGTTGTTTGACAGCGAGCTGCTCACCGTCTTGAGATCGGCCAGGTCGCTCTTCAACTCGCTTACCGTCTCTTGTTCCTGTCGAGCCTGCTTCTGCGCGGCAGAGGCCTTGGCGGCCGCATCCGTCGCTGCGGTTTGCGCCTGCTGCCAGTTCTGCTGGGCCTGTTGCAGTTGCTGAGAAAGCTGCTGAATCTGTTGCTGCTGCGCGGCCAGTGCGTCTCTCAAGGACTGAACGTCGGCTGCGGTTATCGCCGTCGCCGCTGGATTCGCGGCCACGGGCTTGTGTTTCTTCTGGGGACTCGGTGCGGCAGAGTCCGAGGTTTGCGCCCAGCCAGCGGCTGCAACTGCCACCAACATGAGCGCCGTGAAAAACCTGCGTTTGGTTGATTTCATAAATCTAAATCCTCTCCTTTTTTTCGTGAGTCGAACTCGTAACGCAAAACACACGCCGATACGCTGGCACATTCGGGACAGCTGTAAAGAAAAAACCTCCGGCACGGATGCGTCGCTGGTATGGAGGTCCTGGGGGACGGTCATTATGCCATAAAGTCTATTGTATTTATCGACTTTATTAACATTACAGACATAGCATCCTTCGCGCCAACCTGTCCGCCGTTTAAAGTATTAGTTAAGTCTTGTGATCTTAATTAGTTACGGAAATTCACGAGAAATTAGCCGACAGCCTACATATGCATTGGCTTGCACTTCGAGGGCGGAATCCTACCACCACGAAATCCTGAAATCTCCAAATCGCCGCTCGCGCGATGAAGCCAGCGCGCAGCCGCGTTGGTATACTATTTTTGGGTCGATCGCCGCTCCAAGTTGCCTCCGGATCGCAGCACAACGTTCCACCCACCACGATATGGTTCGACAGACTCCGAACAATCGCGCCACCCTTCTCAACCGCGAGGCCTCGTGGCTTAAGTTTGATTGGCGCGTGCTCGAAGAGGCCGCTGATCTGAGTAATCCGCTGCTGGAGCGCGTGAAATTTCTCGCAATTTCCGCCAGCAACCTCGATGAGTTCTTCGAGGTTCGCGTCGGCGGCCTGTTGCAGCAACTCGAAGATGGCCACAACTCCACCACTCCCGACGGCCTCACCATGGTGGAGGAGCGCGAGCTGATCAAGGACGCGACCCACGAATTCGTCGAAGAACAGTATTCGTGCTGGAATGACCGCCTGCGCCCGGAGTTGGCGGAGCAGGGAATTCGCGTACTCGGTATCGACGAACTCGACAGCGAGGCGCTGGCTTTCGCGGACGAATACTGTATGCGAGAGCTCGATCCGCTGCTCACGCCGGTAACCGTCGATCCCGCTCATCCTTTTCCGCGTGTGATCAACAAGGCAACCTGCGTCGCGCTCTTGCTGCGTCGCCGTCGCCGCTCTTCGCTTACGTATACCGGAGTCGTAACCGTGCCCCGCTCGCTGCCACGGTTGGTCCGCTTGCCGTCGCAGGGGACAATTGATTTCATTTTTCTCGCCGACCTCGTCGTCCATCATGCCGCGCGCATGTATCAGGGCTATGACATCATTTCCTCCGCCGCCTTCCGTGTCACGCGCAACAGCAACCTTTATCTGCAGGAAGAAGAGTCGCGCAATTTGCTCGAATCCGTCCGCGCCGAGTTGCACAATCGCCGCAAAGGTGACGCGGTGCGCATGGAGATCGAGTCCGAGGCCGACCCCGAGATCATCGAGCGCCTGGGCACAGTTTTTGAACTCGATCCCTGGCAGATTTTTCCGGTTCACGGACCGGTCAATCTTTCGCGGCTGTTTAACATTTACGACGAAGCGGCACGCCCTGATCTGAAATTTCACGGCTACGTGCCGCGGGAGTTGCGTCTCACCGCGAAGTCCCACGATCTCTTTGAGGAGTTACGGCGCCACGATGTTCTGCTACACCATCCGTATGATTCGTACGACGCCGTCATGTCATTCATTCAATCGGCGGCCGATGACGAGCGCGTCCTCTCCATCAAGCAGACGCTGTACCGGACCAGCGAGCATTCGCTCATTGTTCCAGCTCTGATCACCGCCGCCGCCCACAAGGAAGTTACCGCCGTCGTAGAGCTGAAAGCCCGCTTCGATGAAGCTTCGAACATCCGCTGGGCGCGCGAGATGGAAGACGCCGGTGTCCAGGTCTTCCACGGATTAGTCGGTCTGAAAACGCACTGCAAGCTTTCGCTGCTGGTGCGCCGCGACCCCGATGGTGTCACCCGTCAGTACGCGCACCTTGGCACCGGAAATTACAACGCCACCACCGCCCGCATATACACGGATCTCAGCCTGCTCACCGCCGACCCGGAGATTACCAGCGCGGTGCACGACGTTTTCAGTTTTCTGACTGCTTATTCCGAACACCCCGGATATGGTCCGCTCATGGTGGCGCCTCTCGACCTGGCGGAAAAATGTCTGCGTCTGATTGAGCGCGAAGCCGAACACGCACGGATGGGCCGCCCGGCGCGCATCATTGCCAAGATGAATGCGCTTCTCGACATCGATATTATCCAGGCGCTCTACCGCGCATCGCAGGACGGCGTCGATATCGAGTTACTCGTCCGGGGCATCTGCGCGCTCCGGCCGGGAATTCGCGGCGTCAGCGACCGCATACGCGTGCGCAGCATTGTCGGCAGGTTCCTCGAGCACAGCCGCATTTATTACTTCGAGAACGGCGGCGATACCGAGGTTTACCTGGGTAGCGCCGATTGGATGCCGCGCAATCTGCATGAACGTGTCGAAGTTCTGTTCCCACTGAAGAACCCGCTGCTGCGCGACCGTGTCGTCCATGAGATTCTGGCGGCCTATCTCGCCGACAATGTGAAAGCCAGGTTCCTGCAGAACGACGGTCGTTACCTGCGCCCCTGGCAATCGCCCAAGGGACGCAGCAAGCGGCCTCCGCGAGGCACTGCCGCTTTCAGCGCCCAGGAATTTCTCATTGGGGTGGCCGAAGGCACCAAGACGCCCGAGGAAATTCCAGCCTCAATTCCTCGTCGAACCGCCAGCCGCCGCAGCGTGACGGGACGAGTGCCGCTCGGGCGACTGCCGATCGGACGAGCAGGGGTCGGCCGGGTTGCAACCGACGAAATATAATCGTTCGAGAAGTGATCGGAAAGGAATAATCGCTTCACAATGTTTCTATATTTTCTGCGTCACGCCAGTGCTGGACAGAGCTTGCTTTCCGCGAAGAAGGACGAAAAACGCGGCCTCGACAAAGACGGCATCGAGCAATGCGGGTATATCGGCCGCGCACTGGTCGCGCTCGGCGTGCAGGTGGAGATCATCGTTTCCAGCCCGCTCAAACGCGCGTCGCAAACGGCAGCGTTAGTTGGCAACGAAATGGGCCACGAAGGCAAACTTGTAATGGAGAACGCGTTGCGGCCGGAAGCGACCTTCTCTGAATTTCAAAAGATGCTGGAAAAATACGCCCGCCAGGATTCCGTTTTGCTGGTCGGCCACAACCCCAACCTGCGCGAATTTCTCGGCCGTGTGATCAGCGATAATGGCTGCGAGGCAGTGGTCGAACTCAAAAAAGGCGCTGTCGCCAAAGTTGAAACGCGGCGCAATGCAGGCTCGCTCAGTTGGTGTATCACGCCGCGCATCCTGCGCGCGCTTTACGCAGCCGCTACCGAAAGTTCGCGCCCGAAAACTTCGCGGAAGTAAGATCCATCCTTCTCGATTGACCAGACCTCCAGGTCTACGCTCGCTTTTCCGCGCGGCGTCAGTTTCATCGAAACCCGGCCGTTGCGCGCCGACACCGCGACTTTTCCCACCGCTTGGCTTCTCCCCATATTCAAGGCGCGAGCAATCCGCAGCAGCACCGACGCCTTCGTAACATTCTCCTGCTCCTCCGGACTCAGCGCGCTCAGGGGCCCGTCTCCCGGCGTGGGACGCGACTTTCCCAGATAGCGTGCGATCGAGCCGATGATCTTCCGCTGTTGCGGCGTGTAGCCAAGAATTTCGGAATTCGCGATGATGTAATACGTATGACGATGATGCCCGTTGCGATTCACATAGTCGCCGACTTCATAAAGCATGGCCGCGGCCGAAAGCCATTCCCGATATTCCGGCGGCAGATGATGCACCGACTTCAAAGACGAAAACAGCACTAAAGCCGCGTCTCGCACGTGCAAAGCATGATGCATGTCCACGCGGTAATGGTCCACCGCGCGCCTGATCGATTCCCAGCGTTCCGATTCAATCGCGCGTCCCGAGCGCGTGCTGCGATCGTACTCCGCCGCCATCTGCGCCAGGATGCCGTCGCGTAAGCCCAGCGCAGAATAGCGGAATCCGGGAAGATGACAGCGCTCCAGCAACTCCGTGTAGGCCATCGCGCCCGCGCATATAATCTCAGCGCGTCGCGGGCCAATGCCAGGAACCTTCCGCCGTTGCTCCAGCGGCAAATGTGAAATTTGTTTGGCCAGTCGCCGTATCATCTCTCGCGTCGCATACGTCGAAACCCGACTCTTCTTCGTTCCCGCCATGCGATTTGCCGCGCCCACGAGCGCCGCCGCCGTGCCCGACGTGGCAATCACGGTCCCGACATGCGCCGCTCTGATTCGGTCTTGAATGCGCGCGACCTCACGCGCCACGAATTCCTGCAGTCGTTTCAGTTCGTTCTTGCGCGGCGGATCGTGCTTCAGGAATTCGCCCGTGAGACGCACCGCCCCCAGCGGCAAGCTCACCGTATCCAACAGATGGCCCCCGCGCGATAATGTCACTTCGCAACTGCCGCCTCCGAGGTCAAGCAGCAGAACACGGTGCGCTCCCAGGCGGCCGGCCGAAACAATTCCCAGGTGAATGAGGCGCGCTTCCTCCAGCCCGGAAATAATTTCAATTGTCCACCCGGTCGTCGAGCGCACCCACTCCACAAAGGCGCGCGAATTGCGAGCATCGCGCAATGCCGCCGTTGCCACCACCCTGACCGAGTCCGTCACGCACTCCTGAATCGCGCGATTGAAACGCCGCAGCACACGCACGGTTTCAGACATCGCCTCCGGCGAAAGCAATCCGCCACTGAATACGCCTTCTCCCAATCGCGTGACTTCGCGGTCTTCATGGATTTCTTTAAGCCGCCCGCCCTGCAACCGCGAAATTTTCAAACGGACCGAGTTCGATCCAATATCGATGGCGGCAAAGGTGGGCATGGGACGATCTGGAGCTTATGATCTAATGGTTGATCTAAAGACTCACGATCAGTATTCTCACAAACAACCTGTGCAGCGCAAGGTAGACTGGCCGTAGAGCGTGCGTGCTGCGCAAAACTCAGAGCCTTGTTCGTGATGCGATAATGATCCCGGTCCATCGGTAGTGTCTTAAACACTCGTCATTTAAGACACCACCGGTCCATCGGTAGTGTCTGAAATGTGCGTTGATAAAAAATATTGGACTCTTGCGTTACAGCGAGCGCTCGCCGTATCGTGAATTTATGTCACAGCGGAAAGAACTCGCAGCGCTCAAAAATCTGATCTCTGAGACCGATCAGATTCTCGCCACTACGCCAGAACTCCCAGAGAACCGAACTGCCCGATGCCGTGAATTGCTCCGCTCTGCTCTGGCGCTCGCTGACGATCTTCTCAAGCAATCCAAACAGACTGCCGCTGTCTCTCTGGGGCGTAAGGGCGGCTCCGTCATCGCCCAGCGCGGCAGTGACTACTTCCGCAAGCTTGCTGCCCGACGCAAGACTCACGGCGGGGGCAGACCGCCTAAGCCGTCCGCCGAATAACACC
>JBEKXO010000262.1:0-6073 GCA_049511995.1 Terriglobales bacterium | reverse complement strand
AGCTTCGGCACATATTTCTTTTTCTGCGCCTCGTTCCCCGCAATAAAAATATGGTTCGAGCACAGCGACGTATGCGCTGCGACGATAATCCCGACCGACCCATCCACGCGCGAAAGCTCCGCGACCGCTGTCGCGTACTCGACATAGCCCATTCCGGCGCCGCCATATTCCGGCGGAAAGATCATCCCCATCAGCCCGAGCTTGCCCAGCTCCTTGATCGTCGCCAGCGGAAATTCGCAAGCTTCATCCCAGCGCATAACATTCGGAGCAATCTCGCGCTCGGCAAACTCACGCACCGTCTTCTTGAGTTGCAGTTGCTCTTCGTTTAGCTGGAAGTCCAAATTTCCTCCATCAATTGCTCTGGCGCCTTATTAGAAACTTCCGATGCCGCTTGGGGCTTGTCGTCCCGCCGCCCAGTCGAGCCGAAGGGAAAGAGGCTCAAAATTCGTTCTTAAGTTATGGTTGGATGCCGCGCGTGGGGATGGCGCTAAACCTGACGCCCAACTTCTCATTTAAGCACGGCTGGCAGCAATCGCGAAATGTTCGTACCGACCGGTTGGTAATGCCTCTCAATCTAGGCACCAACGGTCGCGAGAAAGGCATTGACGCAGCATGGTACTTGTTTCCCGGGAGCCATTTCCGGGGTATACTCTCGTAGCACGTCGGAGTGCTGGGTTCTCGATCTCCCCGCGACAACCTGAGGCAAACGCTGCCTTTGTCAGAGGACCGAGGCGCGCTCCTCTCGCCAGCTCTCCGTATCCGGGCCGACTTCATGGATGAGCGCGACCGCCGACGGAAGGATTCCGACAGCCCGACCATGCCGGGTACCCGTCTGCCCTCTGAAGAGGCCATTGGTGCCGCAGCTCTAACGCCTCCTCCGCCCTCCAATGCCCCGCTCTCGGACGCGCCAACGATGGGCCATGGCAGCGCCTTTCCCGGTCTCACCCAGGCTCTACCCTACGTCCGCCAAACATCGCCACCGCCATCGCCGTCTGCGGCCTCCGTTGCCGGAATCTCAGCCTTTCTCAGCCTGCAACCCGGCGTGCTTTTCGGTGGACGCTACGAAATTCTGGGCATCCTCGGGCAAGGCGGCATGGGCGCCGTCTACCAGGCCCGCGATCGCGAACTCGACCGCCTCATCGCGCTAAAAGTCATCCGTCCCGAGCTCGCGACCGATCCCGCGATTCTTCAGCGTTTCAAGCAAGAGCTGATTCTCTCCCGCAACATCACGCATAAGAACGTCGTCCGCATCTTCGATCTCGGCGAGGCCGAAGGCATCCGCTTCATCAGCATGGAGTACGTCGACGGCGAGGATCTCCGCACGCTCCTGCGCCGCGCCGGAAAATTCACTCCCCAGGAAGCAATCAGCGTCGTCGAGCAGGTCTGCCGCGCCCTCGACTGCGCCCACTCCGAAGGTGTGATCCATCGCGACCTGAAGCCGCAAAACATCATGCGCGACCGCCACGGCCGCATCGTGGTCATGGATTTCGGCCTAGCCCGTTCCCTCGGAGATTCCGGCCTAACCCAGACTGGAGCTCTCGTCGGCACGCTCGAATACATGTCGCCCGAGCAAGCCATGGGCACGACGCTCGACCAGCGCTCCGACATTTTCAGCGTCGGCCTTATTTTCTTCGAACTGCTGACCGGCAAGGCTCCCTATCACGCCGATACCGCCATCGCCAGCCTGATGAAGCGCACGCGCGAAGATGCCCGCTCGGCTTCCGACGTCGACGCCTCTGTTCCCCGCTCCTTAAGCGCGATCGTCAGCCGTTGCCTCGAGCGCGAGCCAGCCAACCGCTACCACTCCGCTGTCGAACTGTTGCAGCAGCTGTCGACTTGGGAAGCCAACCCCAACATCAGCGCCGAAACTTTGTCGAAGATGATCGCGCATCCCATCGTGCGCCGCTCGCGTTTCAGCCTCGATCTTCCGGGCAAGAGTTGGATGTGGATCGCGGGAGCCGTGCTCGTCATCGCCCTCGCCACCTTCGCGGGACGCACGATGCTCAATCGATCCGGACCATCCTATGGCCAGATGGCACAAGGCATCCCCTCACTCACGCAAGGTAAATACGTCGCGATCATGCCCTTGAAACTGGTAGGCGACCAGAAAGCCCTCGGCTACGTAGCCGACGGCATTCAGGAAGCGCTCGCAGCAAAACTGTTTCAACTGAAAGAAGTGCACCTCGCATCGTCCGATGCCGTCGAGCAGACGGCTGCCAAGAATCTGCCTCTCGCTAAGCTCGCTCGCGAGCTCGGCGTCAACCTCGTTCTGCAAGGCATCGTGCAGGGCAACAGCGATGCTCTCCGCGTCACCCTCAGCCTCGACGATGCCACCACCGGCAAGCGTGTCTGGAGCCAGGAATTTCCCGGCGCCCCAGGCGACGTGCTCGCCCTCGAAGATCAGATTTACGGCACCGTCGCAACCGCCCTCGCGGTCAAGCCAACCGACGACGAGCAGGCTCGCGTCGGCGCTCATCCCACCGAAAACGTGAAGGCCTATGATCTCTATCTGCAAGGCCGAAACACCTTGCGCAACGGCCATAATCAGGACGCCTACCGCCAGGCTGTAGGCCTCTTCGAACAAGCCATCGACAAAGATTCCAACTTCGCTCTGGCGTATACCGGACTCGCTGACTCCAGTGTTCAGATGTATCAGGAAACGAAAGAAGGCATCTGGGCTCAAAAAGCCACGCTGGCCGCGCAACAAGCCGAGCGCCTATCCGGCAATTTGCCCGAAGTTCATTTGTCGCTCGGCAACGTCTACTCCACCACCGGCAAGAACACCGAGGCCGTCACTGAGCTGAAGAAAGCGCTTGAACTGGCGCCCAACTCCGATGAGGCCTATCGCCATCTCGGCGACGCCTACAGCCGCGCCGGCCAAAGCGACGACGCCATCGCGGCCTTCCAAAAGGCGGTCGCCGCCAACACCTACTACTGGTCGAATCACAACGCCCTCGGCAATGCCTACTGGAGCCTCGGCGACAACGCGAAAGCCCTTCCCGAGTTTCAGAAGGTCATCGAACTTTCTCCCGATAGCCCCATCGGCTACGAAAATATTGGCTCGGTTTATCTTCGCCAGGGCAAGTGGAGCGAGGCCATTCCGCAATATCAAAAGGCGCTCGCGCTCGCTCCCGATTCGAGCACGTACTCGAACCTCGGCACCGCCTACTTCTATCTGAAGAACTACGACCAAGCGACAAAGATGTACGAAAAGGCGGTTGAGATGACGCCGAACGACGAAGTGCTGCTCGGCAATCTCGGCGACGCCTACCGCTGGTCAGGGCATTCCGACCAGGCCGCTACCGCTTACAGCAAGGCCATCGCGCTCGCCTTCCAGGAGTTGCAGATCGACCCGCGCTCCGCCGCCACCATGGGTGATCTCGGCCTGCTCTACGCCAAGAAGGGCGATGCTGCGAACGCGGTGCAATATACCAACCAGGCACGCGCCATCAAGCCCGACGATCTTTATCTGGTGTATTCGGAAGTTCAGGTGAAGACGTTGATTGGAAAGCCGGACGAGGCGTTGAAGTCACTTCGGTTGGCGCTGGATAAGGGTTACCCACCGCAGGAGGCCTGGAACGATCCCGAACTGCAGAAGCTCCAGGCCCTGCCAGAATTTTCCCAATTGGTGAACCGGAAAAAGTCCCACTAAGAATTAAAGCGGTTCTTCCACGTCTTACGACGTGAAATCAACCCGGCCAGCCCCGTCACCATCAGTCCAATCGTGCTCGGTTCCGGAATAATTCCCTTTGCGTTCGGGCTGCCATGTCCGTTAAAGCTCAATCCGTCCGGCCAGCAGCTCTTGTCGAGACAGCTGAAAGAAATGCCGAAGTTCTGCCCGTTCTTAATTCCTTGGTCTTTCCACTGCGCGCGACCCTGGTTCGTCAGCAAAATCTCCACGGAACCGTTCTTCAGCGTTTCGGCTGTGCAGCTGGAGAACAAGTTGGAGTGGCAGCTGATGTCCGCCGCCGGTTCGCCCGTTTCGATCAGTGTCAGCGAATTCCAGTTCTTTCCGCTCTGGTTGGTGAAATATAGCGTGCCCGATCCGTTCTCCGGAACGTTAAAGCTGAAGTTGAAGCCGACGCCCTGGCACTGCGGGCACTGCGTCAGGTCTTGCGCCACACCTTTAATGATAATTTTCGGATCCTGGATGCCGTCCGCAAAGGCCATCATCGAGCCCAACGCCAGCAACAAAACGATGCCGCAGAACTGAGAGATTTTCATCGAATTTTCCTGTTCACCAAAGGAATTTGGCCGGGATATTCCCCAGCTCTTAGGGGAGTGGGGCGAGCGTAGCTTGTTCAACTGCGTGGGTCAAGAATAAAGAGAAATATTGCGGAAATATTTTGTCGTCGCGTGCAAAACATTGCTCACGCCCGGCTCGAACTGTGCAAACCTATGCAGATGAATCGGCGCAGTGTGCATTGCCTTGCGCACGAAAAAAGCCGGAACCCGAAGGTCCCGGCTGTCCAGTTGGTTGTGTGCCCGGATAAACTTAATATTCTGCGACTCTAGCTAGGCGCACCCATACGATGCGCTTTCGCCGGCCAGATGTTGGCGACTGGAACCCGCGAGCTTACGCACTCCGCCGCGGACGCACCGTCAAGTCCCGCACCTGCGCCAGAATGCTCGACATCTGCATCCCGCTCAATTGCGACAGAAACGGCATTACGTCGGCCACAAATTGATCTTCCATCAACTCGCGCACCTCTTCCTGCCGGCTCCGTTCACCGCCCGAGAGCAAATCAGGCACGGTGACCTCGAGCGCGCGCGCCAACCGCTCCAGCGAAGACAGCGTCGGCGTAGCCTTCTCATTTTCAATTTTCGAGACGTAGGTTCGCGGCACCGACATGCGCAGCGCCAGCTGCCGCTGACTCAATCCATTGCGCAACCGCAACGATCGGATCGAGTGCGCCAGCCGCAGATGCCCGCGTCCATTGGAGTCCATGTGCACCGGCATCACTTCCGGTGTCGGCGTCAAAGCGATGTTCTCTGCCACGTCCTCATCCAGCGAAAGATGACAACGGCGGCAAAGACTGTTAGATGTGCGGAATTGCACGAGAGAACAACGATCACACCGTACAACTTCCCGTGAGTCCACGGGCGCTAGTGTTGTGGCCATTCAGGTTTTGCGAGTGCCAGAGCGGGGCTACTCTCAAAGCCAAACTACTGCGTAATCTGCGGGATACCCCCTGTGGAAGTCAAGCGAAAAGTGCGCGAGGAGAAAGCGCCTACATAGACCGTATTTTCGTTTAAGTCGAAAAACGCCGAAAACTCAGGGCAAATCACGAATCAACGCCAAAGTCGCGCAATGTTTACTAACTGGATTCCGAATAACATTTCTTTGAACCGCGCAGACGGACAGGTGCCCCACTCAAGCCCGCCTTTGGCTTGGGTGGGAAGTTCAGTTAGTTCCGGTTGGTCGACGCCACGAAACCTGCTTTAACTCGGCGTCAAATCTTTGTACCAACCCGTGAACCGCACGCGGATCATCCAGAAGACCAGCAACCCGAGCGAGGTCAATTGAGGAATAAACAAGAGGATGAGCGGAACATGCACCGTCTTCGGCAGTAGCCGTGGCAATCCGTTGGTGAACGCCGAACCGGCCGCGAAAGTGAGTCCTAAACACATACGCCAAAGATGCCGCCCAATGCGTCGCGCACCCGTAATGCCACCAGCCAGTACTAACTTCGCGTCGCCAATCGCCGCCATAGCGACGAAGAACGTGAAGCAGTAGATCGCAATGCGGACAGGGCCCTCTAGGGGGACGGCGCTTTTGAAAGAAGGCCTCAAGCCAGTCGCCAACTGAAAGCTCAGGATCGCAAAGGGGATGAAGAGGCACAGAATTACAACTAGAGCGATCTTTTCAGGAATGCCGACAGACCCCTCTTTGCGCCGAACCGTCGACCACGCCGTCGCCACAAGGTAGATGGTGAACGTGCCGATGAACAAATTGGGAATCTGCTCGGGCATTGCTACGGCGAGATAGCCCGCGAAGGCCGCCATAACCAGCATCGATACGCAAAAGACGGTCCCCGCCATCCGGTGCGCGCGCGCGCCCTTGCGCGACGAC
>JBEKXO010000261.1:0-6098 GCA_049511995.1 Terriglobales bacterium | reverse complement strand
ATCTCGCTCCCCTTAATATTGTTGCGCTTCAGAATCTCTTCGCAGAGCACGGCCATCTTCCGCACCGCAAACTTAAACACCGCTCCGCCATCCTGATGCACATAATGCATTTTCTTATCAACCGTCTCATGAGTCGAAGGATTCAAACTCCCACCCCCCGGCATATACAATGAGCACGCACCCGATCCGTCCACCTCGTGCAGAAAATCAATCAGCCCTATTGAATCGTTTTCGGCCGGCTCCAGCAGCACGGCCCCCGCTCCGTCGCCAAAAATCACGCAAGTAGCGCGATCCGTATAGTCGATGATCGAAGACATCACATCCGCCCCAATCACCATCACCTTCTTATGCGATCCCGAAGCCACAAACTGCGCCCCCGTCTGCAACGCATAGACGAACGCCGAACAAGCCGCCGAGATATCGAACCCCCAAACATTCTTAGCACCCAGCTTGTGTTGCACCAGGCAAGCCGTTGAAGGAAAAAACATATCCGGAGTAACCGTCCCCACAATAATCGCGTCCAACTCCGAAGCCTCTATGCCGCGCTCGGCCAGCGCCCTCTTGGCCGCCTCAACCGCAAGGTCGCTGGTAGCCACTCCTTTGTCGACAAGATGACGTTCGCGAATCCCCACTCGCTCCATGATCCACTGATCGTTTGTATCGACAAGCTTTTCCAGGTCGGCATTAGTAAGAAGGCGAGGCGGAACGTAAGTACCAAGAGCGCTGATCTTAACGCGCTGAAGCTGACTCAATGAGTTCTCCTAGGAATGCAAAGTGACGATGAATTGCGAAGCACTATTCTAACAAGCAGAACATGGATCAGGTGAAAGGTCGCAGGTGACAGGAAGATCAGGAGAGGCAGGAAAAACAGGAAAAGCTAAAGATCAGGTCTAGGGCCTCAACAAAAGTGACATAAAACGAAATCGATTTTGCACTTCCTGTCACCTGCGACCTGTGACCTGCTTTTCCTGCACTACGGCAGCCGCGCCGCCCACCCGCCCAACACGGGCAGTTCAAACCGTTCGCCCAGCCATGCTTTCAACGATAGAACAATCCAGAGAAATATCATGGCGAGCACCGAAAGAATTCCACAGACCAACAATGCCATCGGCGCCGCCACATTCGAAACTGACAGCGCGATCGCGGTCAGCACAAGAAACAATCCCCACAGCAAAATGCTTTGCCACGCATGAAAGCGCACATAGCGCCGACCACGCATCGCCGGCAAAAGCAGAATCACCCCGGCCGCCAGCAATGGGATAGGCAATGGAAAATACGCGAACGCCGCCAGCGACCGGTCGTCCGAAGGAATTGGCTTCATCGACCATCCGCATCCCGGACAGAACGCCGCCTTAGCCGGTATCTCCGTCTCGCAATGCGGACAACTCACCAAGAGCGGCGACCGCATCGCGCCGCCCGACGGAAGATTCGTAAAACTAGACAATGCGCCGTCCATTCGTCTTCTTTCGGCATTCTTCGCAAACCCCATAAATCTGGAAAGTATGCCGGGTGGTGACGTAATGATGCCTGCGTCCAATCTCCTCTTCGATCTCGCCAACCTTCTCGGCAAAAAATTCTACCGACGCGCCGCACTCTGTGCAGACCATGTGGTGATGACTGCGCCGGTTGTACTGGTGCTCGTAGCGGGCGATGCCGTCGTGGAAGGCGACCTCGCTGGCCAGCCCGCAGCCCGCCAGCAGCTTCAGCGTCCGGTACACGGTAGTGAAACCAACCCGCGGATCAGTCTTCTTGACCAGCCGATGCAGTTCGTCGATCGAGAGGTGTTCGCGGGTTTCCAGGAAGGTCCGCAGGATGGCGTTGCGCTGTCCGGTCTGCTTGAGGCCGACGCGCTTCAGGTGCCGGAGGAAGATGTCCTCGGCCTCGCGGATGTTCTCCTGCGAGATGGTCGGCTGATCGTCGATACGTTTCTGCAGCATGTTGGCCGGCGCCCTGAACGATACGGCGCGCCAGGACTCCAAACATGATACTGGGGGAGCGCGGGTTCCGCCAACCCCGCCCTCCCGCCGGCCGGAGGGATTCCTGGAAAATGGTTTCTATGTTCCACGTGGAACATCATGTTGATGATATTGTATGTACAAATGTTCCACTTGGAACATTTGTGGTGGCAGTACTGTACGTATATAAGTGTACGAGAATTGGCTGCAAGTGGAGGCAGCCAGATGGGTTGGAGGGCCTTAGAGGACAACGGAAGCCAAGTCTCATTTGGCTGCGCCGGTGCCGACGTCCGGTTGGAATCCACTCCGAAAAAATGTGAAGGTCCTGAAATCTCGCGAGCCGTGAAAAGTCCAACACGCACGCGGCCCCATATGGGCGACGAGACGGTTGATCGCCTGTCGAACTGTCAAAGCCTCGAAGGTTGCGGTCCAGGGTTCCAGCGGGTAGGAGGAATCGCCGCCCATCTGCGCGTGGCCAATCTGCTCCTCCGGCGGCGGGAGTTGGTGGTATATGGCTAATAGGCCTTGATCGATGTTCGTAATCCCTTTGAGTTCAAACTTGTTGAGTCTTCGGTTCGGCAGGTAATTCATATCATCGACGGAGGCACGGGGGTACACGTTGACTGTGGCATCCTCAACTGACCATGTGTAGCGAGGATCTGCAAAGCACAACGCGTTCAATATTTCACGCACAGTCTTGTTTTGGAGATGCAGGTCGAAATGCGGATCGGGCTCGACGGCCTCGCCGAACTTTGCACTGAGAACCCCCTCAAAACCAAGTCGGAAAGGAACTGGGCCGGAGCTTAAACTTTCCAGGCTGCTTAGCAGCGTACCGCGAGTCACTGAAAAGTCGGGCACTTCTTGAGATAAAACGCGACGCTCGAAGGACTCGGTTGGCACGCTAATGGTGTTCGCCTGCCCAAACGAAGAAGTACACCAGGAAAAGCATATCAAAGCTATTGTGCACGCCCTCATTGGGTCGGCCCCTGGCTGGTGTAGGTCAATTCCGTGTTTGTGATTGTTAGGCTGTTCGTCCGAACTGGGTAACCGGCGATGCTAATGGCCTGGCTGTTTGTCGAAGAACAGGCGGGGATTGGGCTCGTGCCACATACTTCGATCGTGTCTGAGAACAAGCTGTTCGCGTCGAGACTTCCATTGCCGGGTTGGTTTCCACATGCGATGGTCGGCGGATTGAAAGTTTCCGTGACGGGGGTATTGGTCAGGCCCACGCCCGACGGAACCGCCGCCCCGTCGGGGTGTGTATAGGTTGTATAAGTGTAGTTGTAGAGGTAGCCATATCCTAGGCTGCATGTGTTCGCGGGCGAGTTGTTTGTGACCCAGGCGAACTGTCTCGCTGTCACATTTTGCGTTAGTGTGAGCGCCGCAGTGCATCCGGGCGGCGTATATGTGAACGTGAGCGTCCTATCTCCGACCTTGGTGCTCTGGTCGGTTGTTTGAACCGTCGCCTTCTCGAGGTTTACCGAGGAATCCCAAGTTAGGGTAACTACGTCATTGGAGTCACTAGAGCTTCCTGCATACTTCCCCCCCGTCGCGGTGCCATCACCCAGAGCTAGAAAAAAGGTGTTTGCAGACACGATATTCGCGTTGGACCCGACAAATATGAAGTCATTGGCTGTTCCACTGAAGACAAGACTGCCAACGCAGACCGGCTGCGCCGGGCCCTCCTGCACATAGGGGCAGTTCTGTCTGATATTGAAGCTTTGCAACTCCACTTCGGCCGATCCTGTTGCCGTACCCACCGCCACGGTGTGCAGGGTAGGGGACGGCAGCGTCGCGACCGCTGTGTTGCTGCTCTTCCAGTCGGACATATCATCGGTTATGTCATAATCTTCGAGGCTGCAGACATCCATCGAATTGACCTCTTCCGGAAAGTCGATGTCGGGAGGGCCCCCAAAGGTGTAGGGGTCGAATAGCGGCGTCTCCCACCCGCAACATGCCGCGCAGCCGTAGGAGGCATGGCCGTATGTTTTGTCGACCACTAACTTTCCCTCGTAGAGCAGTCCCGCCAGCGGGTGATCAAGGTCACGCAGCTCATAGGAGCCGGTCATGACTCCGGGAGGAATGGTTTTGCCGTCAGAGTCCGGAATCTGGTTGCGCGTTATCTGCCCTACGTCGAGCCATAGCTGCTGGCCGGGCAAAAGCGATTTCTCGACTCGGTACTTATCTTCTCCACCATTATAGTAGAGCGTGGCCTGTGCCCTGGTCTTTTCCCTCCCTCCGTTTCCGGTCGTGATCAGAGTGTTGTGGGTACCATCTGCGTGCCACATGCTCCCCTTGAACAAACGGTTGGTGCCTTCGATGAATGGCGTCTGCAAGCCGTAGCGGCGCGTCTTGTCGTAGCTCATGGCGACAGCGATCAAGTCCGCCCTGCGCCCAGTATAGGCGAGCGTCACCGCGCCCCATGACGCGTGGGTCGGGATCGGCCCTGCCTTCTGGAAGTCCGCCAGATTAATAGTCCTTATCTCACCCGGGGAAAGTGTAATTCCTGGCAGCGCGGATGATCCCGCGTCATCTTCATTGCGCCAATTTACTCCCGGTGAAACAACAGTGGACACTGATCCAGCGTTACGCAGAAAGATCTTCGGCTCAAGAACCGTTCCGTCTGGAAGTCCCAGGCTTTGGTCGGGCTGGCTCAGAGCCATCATCGGCGCCCTAATCACGTGATTCTCGGGCTTGTCGGTGGGCTCGCGGTCAAACAGCTTCATGATCGCCGAGAATCCGGTGCTTTCGTCGAAAACAATTTCGGAAGCGGAAAGAGTTCCATCTTTCTCGACAGACAGGCTTAGCCCGCCGACTGCGTCGCCGGCCACAGCACGAAATATTTCCCGGATGTTTGTGCGTTGACTCTGTCCGGGCGCCAGTGTGACCGTGAGTGGGACGGCTGCCCCTGACGCGTTCGAGAGAGTCAGGTTCGCGGTCACCGGCTTGCTGGTGGGGTTGCTGAGGATCAAATAGTCGGTTGCGCTCTCAGTGGGCAACGACCAAATACCTTCCACTGCGGTTGCACCGCTGTCGTAAGCATCGAAGTGGAAGTCGATGGGATGCCCTTCGCGGCGCACGACAGCGGCAGCAAACGCGTTTGAGGCTGTCATACCGTTGAAGCGGAACACGACGGAACCAAAGGTCCCCGTCTTTATGGGAAGTTCCGGCTTGGCGGAGGCTGTCGCGTCGCGGAGGTTAATCGACACGATTTCGTCGGGCTTCAGATCGACCGGCTGAAGTGGAACCTCAGTTCCGTCTGTAGTCCGGAGGACGGGGGTGATGCTCAGGTCGCGCTGCGCGAGATTATTACGCATTTCCAGTTCGGTGTTCCAGCCAGGTTCGAGCGTCCAATAGGGCACGAACAGTTCTTGGGGCGTCGGGCTCCACCTTGCCAAGCCGATGGGCCTGGGCGGAATTTGCTTCGTTGGCGGAGTTTGGGCGGCGAAGAAACTGGAAGCGACAACCAGAAGGGATACAGTTGCGAGAATCCTGCGAACGCTGCAGATCATGGTCAGTCTCCAAAAAAGTGTTGGTTTCCCGGAGTCGGCCCGATGTGAGAGCCGGAGAGTACAACAGACTGGTTTCCACATGCAACAAGAAACGTACGTTTCTTTCGTTGTTTGTTACGACACTATTACTAAACGTGTTTGTCGCTGCACCGGTTGTCACGGCCTTCGCTCGCCCCTACAATCTTTGAGTAATGTCTTCTACTTCTTCCCTGCCTGAGATTTCTCACACTGGAGTTCGACGGCGCAGTCCTGCGCTGCGCATCGTTTACTACGTCGTTTGTTTTTTGCTGGTGGTAGTTATTGCTGGGGTGTGGTGGCTTTATTGGATGGCTCGGCGTCCGCTGCCGCAATTGGATGGGGCGGCCTCGGTGCCGGGGATTTCTTCGCGGGTGCGGGTGATCCGCGATGAGCGTGGGATGCCTACGATTGAGGCGGGGTCGCTGGAGGATTTATTTTTTGCGCAGGGGTACGTCACCGCGCAGGATCGGCTCTGGCAGATGGATATGATGCGGCGGTCGGCGGCGGGAGAGCTTTCGGAGGTGATTGGAGCGGCGACCGTCAAGATGGACCGCGAGGAGCGGATTCTGGGGCTACGGCAGGCGGCGGAGGCGGCGGAGAAAGGTATTTCGGC
>JBEKXO010000260.1:0-6219 GCA_049511995.1 Terriglobales bacterium | reverse complement strand
TGAAGTACAAGATCATCCCAATCCCATGAGGAACGAAGATCGCCAGCAGCGTCCACATTACGTACCGCATCTGCCGCCGCTTCGCGTCGCCGTAGATGTATCCGATCAGCGCAACCAGAGCCACCATGAACAGGTACATCGCGCACACGCACAGCGCTTGTCCCCAGCGTGGCCATTTGCCTATTTCCCGATCCGTTGGTACGACAAAGATGAACAACGGCAGTGTCAAGCACAAATTGGCGAACCATGCAACCATCCACGCTGCCTTCGGAATCACGCGCAATTCCTTCGTGAAGCGGCTCATGCCAGCCTCCTTTCGCCGCGCTGCCGGATTGCCAGCATCACTGCGGCCACCGCTCCCGCGAGCCACCCTAGCGCGGTGAACGCGGCAAAACCGATCCAAGAATGGCTGAACCAGGTTTGGCTGAACCACGTTTGGCTGAACCAGGTTTGGCTGAACCAGGTATGGCTGAACTGCGGCTCGAGCAAGCTGCCGAAACGCCCGCTCACAACCTGGAAAACCGGCCAGCTGGCAATCGTCAGCACCCACGCAAACGCCACGACCACAATCATTACGCGGCGGTTCCAATCGTGCTCGGCCTGTTCGGCGAGCTTCGCCTCCGCACGCGCCAGCGTGGCCTGCACCAGCCACGAAGAAGGCTGCGGCGTCGGCAATCGGCGGAGTTCGCTCGCAATCGGCAGCCAAGCCCCCAACTCGTTCGAGCAGGCGATGCAAGACCGCACATGCTCCGCAACCTGCTTTTCTTCCGCGCTCGTCAGCGCGCCGGCTGCCGCCAACGCCAGCAGTTCTCGAATCTTGTCGTGCTCGCTCATTGCCCTTGCCATTGCCATACCGCTCCTCGATTAGCGCGCTTCCAGCGCGTAACGCAATTGTTCCAGCGAACGCCGCAGCCGCGACTTCACCGTTGATACCGGAACCGCTGTGACCTGCGCGATTTCCTCAATCTTCATCTCTTCCTCAAACCGCAGTGTGAGGACTTCGCGATACATCATCGGCAGCCCCGCCATCGCTTCACTGATCTCCGTTCGGCGCTCGGCCGCGAGCGCGTGCTCGAGCGGCGTGTCGTCTTTAGACGGAATCCGGTCGGCCGCGGTTTCGCTGTGCCCGCTGTTGGCGAGCGGCTCGTCCAGGCTCTGCGGACGAACCCGGCGCAAATGATCGATCGCCAGGTTGCGCGCCAGCGTGAACAGCCAGGCGTCGAAATTGCGGCTTGCATCAAAGGAACGAATCTTCTCGACCACTCTCAACCATGTTTGCTGGAACAGGTCTTCCGCCTCGGCGGGCTGCCGCACGATGCGCAGCAGGTACCGATACAGGCGATTCTGATACCGGGCAATCAGTTCCGAGAGAGCGTTCAGGTCGCCTTGGCGAAGCCGGACCACATCCGCATCCACTGCCACAAGCCCCTCCAGCGATAGTGCGGCCGCCCCTACCATACTCGTTATACGGATGAGTGCCCAAAAAAGACGCAAGAGATGCAGTGGCTAGATTGGTGTTGCCAGGTATGAGAGCAGTCTACTGAAGGAGATGGGAAGGCAATGATGATTGGCGAACGAAAAGCGCATACTTGCATTCTCATTGTTCAAGCGCGGCATCGCGGGAGCCTTCCACAAAGTTTCCTTAAAGCACCTGCAACGCTACTTGAACGAATTCTCGTTCCGGTTCAACAATCGAAAAGCGGCTGATCTGTTCGGGATGACCGTGCGGAGAATGGCGCTGGCCGGGAATTTGCCTTATGCGAAGCTAGTCGAGGAACATGCGTTCACTCCATTCATACGTCCATAATCGCACTCAGAGTTACACGGGAGTTACTTGACTTACTTTGGTAACTGGCTTCAAATGGAATAGTGGCGGTCCCCACGCCTACTGCTCGTGCAGGGAGTAGGGCTGATGTCGGAGAAGAAGCCAGCAGCGCGAGAGTCCACTATGCCGCGTGATCTCAGTGGGATTTTAAAAGACGCGCCTCCTGGTGCTTGGGTTGCATTGTCTCGCGATAAGACTCATGTGGTGGGCACTGCAATCTCCATTGAAGCGGCCTCCGTGCAAGCGCAGTTTAATGGCGAACCAGATCCCGTTTTAATAAAGATTCCCCTCGAAGATGATGGAATGGCCGCTGGCGTAAAATAATGCCCGCGTGAAGTTCCCTTACACAACTGCATTTCCCTTTACTCCTCCGCGACCCTATCTTGATATTGTTCTGCGAAATGGTTTCAAAACCACCAAACTAATCGCCCTTGTAGATTCAGGAGCCGACTATCCGATATTCCCAAGCGAGGTTGCTCACAGTTTGGGAATCGACTTACGCAAGGCTCCGGTGTGGCCATTTTCTGGGACTTCCGGCAAACCACAGGAGGCAAGGCTTGCTAATTTGCTACTTGCTATAGTCCGCGAAAATAGCAGCGATCATGCATTCATGGAGGCCACGGTTAAGTGTGCTTTTTGCGACGATTTTAGCTTGTCTGGGGTGCTCGGCCAGAAGGGGTTCTTCTCCAACTTTAAAACTACATTTCATCAACCCGATAATTGGTTTGAAATCGATCCTTGGGATTCATTTTTGCGGCGGGATTAACTTCTGCGGTTTCTTCTTGCTCACCTTCACATCCTCGCGCTTAAGTGGATCGGTTTCAAGCATCTGTTTTACGATGCCTTCAAACTTTTTTCGATCTACCAACAACTTTTTTTTGCCATTGATACCACCCAACTGCTGAGGAATGGTTGTGCAAATCTAAATCTTCTGAACCCAGCGCTGATAGCCGGTTTTCATACAGACATTTTGTTAATAAGTTGTGTACATCTGTTGAATTCCTTCCATCCGCGCTCCGCTGTCCCCAGAAGCGCTTGCCGTTGTCGCCGCAACAGTGAAAGCAACTCTGTATTCTGTTGATGCGCTAACCGACAAAAATTCTCGCAGTTGAATCTCAAACTCGCTGATCTTTTTGGGCCGGGACTTCCTTTCGGCCCTTTTCTTTCCCCTGTCACGGCTGGCCTTTATCGTTCCCCCTTTTGGGTTGCTGCGTCAAATGCACAATCGTGTGCGCAATCGCCTTACAACATTGGTTGGCCGAACCTCGCATGAGTCATTCTCAATCACAGAATTTTTCGGATACTTCCTCGCGTCTTGAATCCTTTTGATGTTCTCGCCCGTATTCCCAAAGTGCTCAAATGCACAGTACAGAGCGCAGGAGCGCAACTCAGATCCACATTGCTTTTCCGAAGGAGGCTGACATGCATGACACAAAGGAGCGGTTGTCTCTATTCTGGCTCTTCGCGTTATTGAACTACCTGTATGCGGACTGTACTGCCCTGTTTGCTATTGTTGGCTCGCCAAATCTATCCGACGCCCCACATTTCCCACCATCGCTTCTGCTGGTTTCATCGGTCTACATGGAAATACCCATCGCCATGATTGTGGCGTGTCGGCTGCTTCCGTTTCGAGCGAACCGGCTGGCGAATATCGTCGCGGGTATAATTTTGACTCTCGTAAACGGTTTCCTGACCTACGTCCCGCCTCTCGTCGGATGGGGCAGGACGCCCGCTCTTCCTTGTTACTTGTTCTTCGCAACGATCGAGACTGTGGCCACCTCGGTCATCGTCTGGCAGGCGTGGACTTGGTCCGGGGTTGAGACGGTCCGCACGTCGTAACCGGTCGCTCAAAATAATGAGGTCAATGTGAAAAGAGAACGCCTGACACAGATCGTCCTGGTGATCGTGGGGCTGATCAATCTGGCCCAAATTTATTTTCTATATATGGATCTGCGGCATTCCAGCTGGCTTTTGGAGCGGAAGAACGAGCTCGATCCGATGTTTCTCAGCTTTTTTATTCCGGTCGGGGTCTTTCTACTCATCGCCGCAAGGAGACCATCTGAGCATCGCTCGATGATTGCTCTAGCAGCTTGGTGGCACATCTCCCATGGCGCTGTGATGGCTATTCAAACCGTGGAAGCGTGGATTCACGGCGTCCACCGGAACTTTGCCGATGTGATCGCATTCCTTGTGATCGGAGTTGTCCTGTTAGCGCTTCTGCCAGCAAAACGAGAGGCAGTCGCGCAAGGAGTTGCGTGAACGAGCGCAGAACTCCCACTCTCTGCGCGGATAACCGTTTCTTCTCGTCTTCGTTTCACGGTTTTTTCCGCGAGGGGATGACAGTGCAGCGCAGCGGCTCTGGGCAGATTGGTGTTAAATCGCATGTACACTCAAAACCCGGTCACAGGGTCAATGAGCGCTAACGCCTGTTAACAGAAGTTACCGCAACCACTTCGGTTTGATGCAATGAAAGAGCCGCCCAGACATCTGAGCGGCGTGGTATTAGTTGCGATTTGCGTTACTTGCGCGGGAGGCCGTGACCGGACCTACGGCTGATAAATCTGCACATTGCTGAGGGCACCATTCTCCCAGTAGGCAACCGTGCCGCCGAGGCAGTACAGCTGCCCCTCGTAGACCGCGGAACCGGTGGCCATGGCGGCCTGCGGCATGGGGGCCAGCGTCTTCCAGGTGTTCTCGGGCAGGTTGAACGATTCGTTCAAGCTATCGCCGAAGTAGCCGCCTACGACGTACAGCTTTGCACCGATGTGCCCGGTGCAGGCCCAACTTCTCCATCCAGCGGGATCCGGCATCAGGGTCGTCCACATATTTGTAGTCGGATCGTAACCTTCGGTGTCTCCGCCGCTTGCGTATCCGTCCGTGACCACGATCGTGGTTTCGACTCGCCGGACTGAAGGTTCAGACCTCCCCACCAGCAAGGGCGCCTCTTCCGTCCAGGCATCGGTTGCGGGATTGTAGCTATAGACCGCGTTGGACCTCAGGTCCTGAGTCGAATTCCCGCCCGCGAGGTAGATGATGTTGTTCTCCACCGCCGCTCCTGCGTCTTCCAGAGAGATGGGTATGGCGGCCTTCGACGACCATGTCTGCGTCTTTAGGTTGAAGGCCCATAGTCCATTGGTATACCCCGATCCGTTGTTGCCGCCCATGACGTACAAGACGTCCTTCACCACTGCACCAGAAGCGCCTGCGAGCGGCGTCGGCAGGGACACGCCAGTGCTCCAGGTGTTCGTGGCCGGGTTGTAAATCTGGGTGTCGGCAACGATCGTGCCATCGGCGTCGTTCCCGCCGACCACATAGATTTGGCCTTCGAGCACTCCCACGGCCGCGTCCCAAACGGCCGTCGGCATCGGCGATCCGCTTGTCCACGTGTTGTGCGCGACAGCCGGAGTCTGTGCCACCGCTACCGACGCAGCGCCGGCGAACAACAGCAATACCACCAGTAACGATGTCGTTTTCATCATTTTCATCATTCCTCCTTCGCAAAGACGAAATTCCGATTAGCCCTTTTCTCGTGTTTTTGACACGATCAAAAGGGCAGGTTATTTAGGCAGGAGCGACGGCGGGCTTTGGACGGCTGTTCACAAGAAGAATATGGCACACCCTCAACCAGTGTTCCACGGTCAGAAAGTAACAATCTGCGGGTTACGCGCAGATTTGCTGCATTACCGGAGAGGGTGACGGAGGTGTACGCGCCGAGCCGTTGTCGAAAGGCTCTAATGGCGTCGTCGAGTTTCATCACCTTGCCTTGTCGTTGCTCGGACTCGTTTGTCTCGGGGGTTCCGTCGAGAACGCCGAAGTCGCCTATCGTCTCGATGTGCGGAAACAAGGGCTCGGAATAGGCACGCTTCTCAACTGTCGATAGATCGCGATATCACTCATTGACCTTCAAAAAGGCGAGACAAAAACGCAAGCTTGTGCAAACGCCGGTAATGGGTCAGTTTGAATCCAGAAGCGAAACAAGCTCCTCGATTGTCCAGACGTGATCGGCAATTCCGGCTTCCATCGCAGGGGTCACGCGAATGGTCTGATGGACTCGGCAGAAATTGTAGTACATGAAGTATAGAGCGACCATCGCGGCGTGGTTTTCGATCTTCTTGGAAAACCCATTCGTGAGCCGCGTGAATCGCCGCATACTCATACGCATCGTGAGATTCTGTCGTTCGACGTAGCTGGCGCTGACGTGCTTTGGGTCGGGATTCCCGCTCACAACCTTCATGTCGCAGCCGATGCAGACTGCGGGCGAGTAGCGCGTGTCGTTCTCGGATGGAGCGTCGTAGATTTTCTGGAGTTGTGCGTAGTCAGCATCGGAACCGAAGGCGTTCTCTACCGCTTCCAGATAAGCCTTATGTCCGTCCGTCGTGATCTGGACGCGATTG
>JBEKXO010000259.1:0-6226 GCA_049511995.1 Terriglobales bacterium | reverse complement strand
ATATCGTTCTTGCCAAAGAATAATTCCAATGCATAATATTTATATCTATTATGCGTATTGAGCATTTGCGCCAGGCCGACCTAAACCTTCTCGTGGTCTTTACGGCTGTCGCCGAAGAGCGGAATATCACACGCGCCGCATCCCGGCTGCTGGTGAGTCAGCCGGCCGTAACCCGCGCTCTGCAGAGACTCCGCGATACATTTCACGATGATCTCCTGATTCGCACTTCAAACGGTTACGAGCCCACGCCTAAAGGACAGCGCCTTCTGCAAGATCTGGCGACAACGCTGCCGCGTCTTGACCGCTTAATGGCTGGCGGCGATTTCGATCCCGCGAAAGAAGATGCTACTTTTCGAATCGCGGCTACCGACCACGTTGCATACCTCCTCGTGCCGACCCTCTACACCTCTGTTTTGCCGAAAAGCACAAAAGTAGCGTTCAGCTTTGTCCCGCTGCACGCCGGTCAATATGAGGCACTGGAGAAAGGCAGGCTCGACCTTATGCTGAACGCAGACTACGACACCGCAACGGTTCACCTGAGCAAAGAGGTTATTTTCGAAGTGGATTTTGTGTGCGTCGTATCCCGGAAGAGTAAATTCGCCAGCGCAATTACTCTCAAGCAATACCTGGCTGCGGAACATGTTGGCGTCGACATTGTTGGCGGCGTCCAGACCCATCCAGACAGGCAATTGGCTGCCCTTGGCGAGAAACGGCATTGTCCGCTCGTGGTGGCTCAACACACTGTAGCCATGCGTGTCGCCGCGGTCACAGAGATGATTGCGACTGTGCCACGCCGAATGGCCGTGCTCGAAGCGTCCAACAAAGCGACCAGGATTCTCGAAGCTCCAGCCGCGCTCGGGTCATTCAAATACGCAATGATCTGGCACCCAAGGATGCAAACCGACGCAGCGCACCTTTGGTTGAGATCGATAATACGCGAGTTGGGGAGACGACTGTCCTAAGAGCGGTGTACTTCGCGAGCAACGATGCCGAGTTCGAAGACGTTGCGACCATGCCAATAGAAGCCCGGCGCCGTAGCAGAATTTTCTTCTCTCAGACCAAGACACTAAGTTCGCGCGTTGTCGGCCAATTGGAGTTGACCGTAAACGGGCTTCGGGGAAGTTGGCCAGATTGGTAACTGGAAGTCGGCTTGTAAGAAGCGATCGCGATTGCTTCCGATTGACGACCTAGCCGGAAACAACGCCAATTGGCTTCGAACTCGATAACGATTTCTCAGGACTGGGAGAGACATTATGGCCAGAAATGTCAGAGTAGGTACCGGATCGCCTGGCCACTGTCGCGACAAGGCAGAGGCCGCTCCTTCATTCACCGGCAGTCTTGAATACGCCGACGCGAGAAGTCGTCCTCGACTATTCTCATCGATTTGCGAGCAGCCAATTGCAGAACTTTCGTTTCAACTCGCGACTGTCCTTTAACTGTCCAATAAGGATTCCCTAACGCTACTTACAAGGCTTTTCGAGGGCCACCCGCGTCTTGTAAGTTGTTGAAAACACTAGTGTTTTTGGACCCATAACCCAAAGGTCGGCGGTTCAAATCCACCCCCCGCAACCAACTCCACGGTTTGGTTTCAGCGGGTTGAGCCGATCTCACAAACGGACTCGACGACTCTAACCCAGATTCCCAGCCGATTTTTCAGAACTTGCTTACGCACAGATTTGCGCAACTGCCGTCTGGGCACGTTGCCGTGAGCCTAGTCTCCTCATGCTCGCAAGCCATACCTCGAACGTCCGTGACGCTCCCGCTCCCGTTATGCTGTGATGAACCCCGCCGCTCTGGAAAGCGATTCGCCAGACATTTGGCGCTGGGACAAGGTTCTAGTCGGCGGAAAGGTTCCGACCCTTGTTTTAGACCTTTGTGACCACCTAGAAGTGCCGATGATTGCTGATGGAGATCGTGGGCACGATTGGCGCACGTTTTGTGGGGAAATTTGGTTCTTATGTTTTGAGTCTGCTGGGTAGGACGGTCAGCAGCGCGAGCACCACAGCGGCGGCTGCGACGATAACGATTCATGGCAACCTATCTCCAGACGTGGCGGGCGTTGCGACGGTATTCGCATCCATCGCCAGCGCATTGGTGAATCTGCCCCTTGTAAGAAGGCACTCTCACAACACGCGATTAGCCCGAACATTGGCCGCAATTTCGCTCCTCCTCGTTGTCGCTGGCGTCATCGTACTTGTCGCTCGCGAAAAGTATCGCTGAGCTGAAACTGGTGTAGAATGGCTGCCATTTTCAACTTGAATCCGGTTTCTCTGGGCCACGCCAGGCCAAAAGAGCCAGAGCCCCACAAGGAGGAAACATGCGACGAAATATCAGCTGTTGTTCTTGCGCTTTGCTGGCATTGTTGCTTTGCCTGATGGCGCCCGCGTTGGCGGGCGGCCAGCAAGTTGGCGGCAATCTTCTACCTGATGGTTTTTACATCACTCCGACGGCCGCGCCCGGATCCATTTTTCAGGGCCTGCCTACGGGCTTGCGTCCGGACGGTTCGGCCGATGCCGATGGAGCGGTGACCACCGCGCTCAGCCCCGATGGCACTGCTTTACTGATCTTGACTACAGGCTACAACACGGGCTTCTACACGCAGGGACCGGATGGTACTGCGATCTTGTGGGCTGCGCTCTGGCCGCTGACCGGTTTGCCGTCGAGCACTCTGACTCCGAACGCGGAGTGGGTTTTCGTTTATGACGTACGCGGTGCCCAGCCCGTGCAGAAACAAATGATTAACATTCCAAATACCTACGACGGCTTAATCTGGGATCCGTCAGGTTACACCTTCTATGTTGCCGGAGGCATCGACGACCGTGTCGAAGTTTATTCGACGAGCCCAACCGGAGCCAGCGCCGATGGCGCCTACACGCCGAATGCTCCATTCGTGTTGTTGAATCACAATCAGCCGGCGAATGTTCCCATACAGGAGTACCCGACGGGCGGCTTGTTTAGCACCACACCGATCAACAACAACCCGATTGCACAGTACATGTACATGCCCTTCAGCGCGCTCGCTGCCGGCCTGGCCATCAGTAAGGATGGTTCCACGATCTACGCGGCCAACTACGAGAACGATTCGCTTTCGACCATCAGCACATCGACGCGTCTTGTCACCAGCGAAACTGTCTTCTTTGCGCCGGGTCAGTCCACGGCCGTCGGGGAAATGCCTTACTGGCCGGTGGTGATTTCGAATGTCCAGGGCGCGCCGGTGAAGACATATGTCAGCAGCGAGCGCGACGGCCAGGTGCTCGACGTTAGTGCGTCGGGATCCGTCAACGTGATTAAAGTTGGTGGCGAACCGAATCGCATGATTCTTTCCGCCGACCAGAACTGGCTTTTTGTCGCTAACGGAGATCTCGATGAGATCGAAGTGATCAATACTGCAAACGATAAAGTTGCCGGACGAATCTCGGTAGCGCGTCCTGGCTATAAGTACAGAGGTTCCAGCCCGAACTCACTGGCACTTAGCCCGGACGGCACCACCCTCTATGCCACTCTGGGTGGGGAGAACGCCGTCGCGGTTATTAATGTTGCTACGGGAGCAGTGCTCGGCCGCATCCCCACCGGCTGGTATCCGAGTTCGGTGTCGGTGAGCGCGGACGGCACACGATTATTCGTGGTCAACATGAAATCGAACGCTGGCCCCAACCTCGAATACCGGTCCGATTGCCCTGGCATGGGCATTCCGTCGCAATATTCGCAGCTTCTGTGTCCGCCGCCGAATCCCACCTCGCGCAACGAATATATTCTTGCGCTGTTGAAGGCGGGATTATCGACCATCCCTGTCCCCGATACCGACACGCTCAGCTACTTGTCGCAGATCGTGGATGCCAACAACGGATTCAACAACCCAAAGCATGATCCGATGATGGCGTTTCTGCACGAGCACATCAAACACGTGATCTATATCCAGAAGGAAAACCGGACTTACGATCAGGTGCTCGGCGATCTGCCGCAGGGCAATGGCGATCCGACACGGGTGCAGTTCCCGCAGCCGATCTCGCCGAATGAGCACTTACTCGCAACCCAGTTCGCGCTGCTCGACAATTATTACGACGCTGGCGATGTCAGCGGCGACGGCTGGAATTGGGACACGCAGGGCCATGCCAACGATGCCACGACCAAGAACGTGTTAGTCGGCTATGGCAACGCTAATTACAACATCCCCTTTGACTGGAATGGCAATCCGCGCAACATCGGCGTTGCCCTGCCGGACACGACGACTGGAACGCCGAGCCCGAGCACGGTGCGCATCACTACTTTGTTTGATCCGACTGGCGGTTCATCGATCGAGCCGGGAACGAAGGACATCACCGCCGACGAAGGCGCGGATGACCTCGATTCCGACGCGATCGGCGGCTACATTTGGGACAGCGTGTTGCGTGCCGGTAAAACGGTTCGCCACTACGGGCTTTATGCCGACGAGAATTATTATGTCGACCCGTACGCAGGCGCACCGTTCTACATTCCCATCGTTCGTGACGCCTTCGCGCAGAAGGTGGTGCAGGCGGTGCCGGTTAAGAAATCTCTTCTTGACCACACAGACCTTTACTACCGCGGATGGGATCTCAACACTCCCGATCAGTATCGGTTCGAAGAGTGGAATCGCGAGTTCAATGAGTATGTGAAGAAGGGCGATCTGCCCTCCTTCGAGATGGTCGATTTTATGGAAGATCATTTCGGCAATTTCTCATCGAACGCTGCGAATCTGGAAAACCCGCTGGCGCAGATGGCGAGCAACGACTATGCCGTTGGCCGTTTGGTCGAAGCCGTAACCAACTCCCCGTATTGGAAGGACACGGCGATCTTCGTGGTCGAGGACGACGCTCAGAATGGGCCCGATCACGTCGATGCGCACCGGTCGACGGTGTTCGTCATTTCGCCTTACACCAAGAGCGGCGCCGTGGTCCACACCATGTATAACTCCACGAATGTGCTTCGCACCATTGAGGACATTCTCGGAGTCAACCATCTGGGCCTCAATGACGCGAACGCCTTACCCATGTCTGACGTGTTCATCAAGGAACCCAACCTGCAGCCATACACAGCGCCGATTCCGGGCATTTTGTGCGAGCCGCCGGTCGATCCTGACTTGGTTCCGGAATGTAACAATCCCGGAACCCGTCCAAAGACGGTCGCGATGAAATCACTGCACGATGGCAAGTGGTGGGCACAGGCGACGAAGGGATTCAATTTCAGTCACCCGGACATGGTCAATGCCGATCTTTTCAATCGCATCCTGTGGAAGGGAATCATGGGAGATGACAAGCCTTACCCAGGAGTCGGTTCCCTGGTGGGGAAAGGAGAAGATACCGTCCCTGATCGTGATTGATCCTATGAATTGCCCGATCTACAAACACCCTCACAAGAGGGGTTGGTGGAGCACCATCAGCCCCTCTTGTGCTGTTTCGTTTCAAGCTGAGTATGGCTGCCAGCCAGTGGCTCGCAACGTCTCTTCTTGCGAAAGTCCGTTGAACCGCCGCCCGTGATTTGACCGGTGATAGCGAGATAAGCAAGAGCTGCAGAGATGCTGGAACCCAGAACGCCACACGCCGTAGTATCGATATCCCCGTGGCGGTGCCGTTCAATGAGGGGATTGGTGTTTTCCAGTCCAGGATTCGCGCGGACGAAGACAATTTCACGTGCTTTGGCGGTGGGCGCTGGGCCGCATGTTTGCGGAGGAACATGTGGGCAATACCATCGTCCAATTGCGCGGCCCATTTTGTTCTGGCTGAATGGTGACAGCTTTACGCCGCCGGGTGTTTGTGTCACCCGAGCGACGATTTCGGATCGAAGTTCTGAGTTCTTGAGATTGTTGTCGGCCACGTGTGCATTCGCTTTAGCATCTTTGAGGTTCTTTGATTGCAAGGCGTCTGCTCAGCGTTGGGCAGATCGGCGTTACCTTAAGTTCTTCGGTTCAAACTTGAAATGAAAAGCCTATAACCCTGACCTCAAGAGAAAGGAAGTTTTGGATTCACGAGGGAGACCGCGACATCCGTATAATCCAGCACCTGTGAGGCGCAATGATGAAAACGACGAGCTTTCAAACAGACATTCGCCCGCTCTTTACGGAGCGAGACATTCAAGGCATGAGCAAGGCATTCAACCTGGGAAGTTACGATGACGTCAAGAAGCACGCTGGCGCCATCTACGATCGCATTCGTGGAATCGGCGGTGCCGTAATGCCGCCCCCACCACCAAGGGGAGAAGGTCCCTGGCA
>JBEKXO010000258.1:0-6289 GCA_049511995.1 Terriglobales bacterium | reverse complement strand
ACCCGCTTCGAGCCCAGCGGATGGTCGAACCATCCTGATATCGGCTACGCCAAGTCGATCATGGATTACATCTTCCGCTGGCTCCAAATGCGCTTCCTAAGCGGCCAACAACAATTCCTCTTTGAAAACCTGAGGCCCAAGCCCCAAGCCGCGCCGGAAGGAGCCACAGGCCTGGATTCGCCTTCTCTTGTAACTGAGAACCGGGAATTGAGACCCGGTTCCATCCACGCCGCAGACGCGCTCGCCAACATGATCGACATGGGAGACGCTCCTAGTTGCCACGTCTGCGGGTCGATCATGGTGCGCAATGGGAGTTGCTACAAGTGCATGAGCTGCGGCAGCACCAGCGGGTGCAGCTAATCGTGTGGAGCGGGCGCCCTCGCCCGCGGCCTTTGACTTTGATCTTGCTTTTGGGTGGCGCAGCGGTTCACCGCTGCGATAACCGGCAAGTTTTCAGAGTCGGCTTTAGCCGCCGAGGTACGTGACATCTAGGACGAGGGTGCGCAAAAACGAGGATGAGATGGACACGCTCAGCCGAAAAGAGCGCAGTCAGCGAATGTCCCTAATTCGGAATCGGGACACCAAACCGGAACTGCTGGTGCGGCAACTGCTCTTCAAATCCGGCTACAGATATCGTCTACATCGCTCAGATCTTCCGGGAAGACCAGACTTGGTTTTTTCCGGATGGAAGAAAGTAATTTTTGTGCATGGCTGCTTCTGGCATCGCCACCCGAAATGCAGCCTTGCGAGGCTGCCAAAATCAAGACTGAGCTTCTGGCTGCCGAAATTGACTAATAACCGCCGTCGCGACCTCCGGAACCTACGCGACCTGAGGAGGCTCGGTTGGACCGTGAAAGTTGTTTGGGAATGCGAAATTGGGGATCAAGCTGCTTTGGCAAGAAACCTGCATACATTTCTGAGTGAATATCAATGAAGAGTCTGGAACTGTTCACGGGGGCTGGGGGCCTCGCGCTAGGCCTCTCCCATGCGGGGTTCAAACACGTTGCTCTTATTGAACGCGATGCCGACGCGTGCGCTTCGTTGCGCGAAAATCAGCGAAGACGTGTTGGTGACATGGCAGCTTGGCCTGTCAAACAATGCGGTGTCGAATCGTTCGACTATCGCACCATCACGGAGGGAATCGAACTACTTGCAGCTGGCGTGCCCTGCCAACCGTTTTCGATCGGAGGCAAGCATCGCGGACATGAAGATGAGCGCAATATGTTCCCGCAAACCGTCGACATCATTCGGACAATCAAACCGATGGCCGTGCTCATCGAAAATGTGCGTGGGTTGACGCGTTCTTCTTTCGCTAGGTACTTCAACTACATTCTGCTGATGCTCTCTTATCCGGAGATTCGCAGGAAATCCAGCGAAGAATGGTCTGATCACTTTGCTCGTCTTGAGCGATACCACACTAGAGGCAGGTCTGAAGGATTGCATTACAGAGTCGTCGCGAGGGTCTTGAACGCGGCCGATTACGGTGTACCTCAGAAAAGGGAACGTGTCTTCATAGTTGGCTTCAGAGGCGACCTCGGATTGGAGTGGTCGTTCCCACCGCCCACGCACAGTTCGGATTCATTATTATGGGAACAATTTCATTCCGGCGACTACTGGCGCAGACACTCCGTTTCTCGGCGATTTGCCCCCAAGGCGAACTCCTCGATTCTCACGAGGATCGATAAGCTGAGAGGCGGCTTGCTCCCCCTACAGAAGCCATGGGTAACGGTGCGAGATGTGATAAGCGATCTTTCGCGCCCGAGTAAGAAGCGGGAATTGGAGGAGCCCGGTCTAAACCACTTTTTCATTCCTGGCGCGCGAAGATATGTTGGACACACCGGGAGTCCGTTGGACGAACCCGCCAAAACTCTGAAAGCAGGCGACCACGGCGTGCCAGGCGGCGAAAACATGCTGCTAGAATCTGACGGGTCTGTTCGATATTTCACGATTCGAGAGAGTGCCCGCCTTCAAACGTTTCCAGATGAATATGTTTTTCCCGGTTCTTGGACGGAGAGCATGCGTCAGATTGGGAACGCGGTACCCATAGCGCTAGCAACGCATTTAGCAAAAGACATCCGAGCGAGATTGAAGGAAAGAACGGCAAATTCCGCCGCATCATAAGCCTGGAAGCGCTAATCCTTGCTCTCTCCCTCTTTCTCCGCCATAGCCACTGCTTCCGGAGTAGCTATTAGCTTTACGGGTTTCCCCGCATAGAACTTACGGAGCTTTTCCAGCACCGCTTCATCGGTGGGGTACTTTTTGTTCGTCTTAGCGGCAGCACCGATCCGGCCAGGGTGAAGCACGTCCCACATCGACTTCTGTTGTTCTTGCTCCCGGCCTGCGCCCACGACTTTATTGCCGAATCCGTCGATTACTTTGTTCCAGATTGGCGTGTACCGGTCTATTAGAAGAGATTCGCATAGTGGGATGAAGAAGTCCTTTATTGCAAGATATCGGCACCAAAAATCAGCAACTTTGAGGTTCTTGGTGTTTCGAATCGAATCGAGGTGATTCTTCAACCTGTTGAAAAGCACTTTCCCGGCCGGTCCTTCGACTAAAACGCCGCCCTTTCTGCCGCCTTTCCTTGCCGCTTCACCCACGTAAATGGGCTGATCCCATTTCTGACCCCTATTCTTTTGGGCGATCGCTTTGTACGGCTCATAACCTCCTGTGTAGTAGATGACGTAGACACCGGCTCCTTCAAATGGAGGGATTTTGGCTAGCGGGTAGACGGGTTGTTCCAAGACGACTTTAGCCATGCTCTCGGCCAGCGTCCTAAGATCAAGTGGATCATACGGAGCGCTCGCACTTTTCGGCTTAGGAGAGGTCGCCATACGCGAATGTCCTTAAGTTTGCGCCGACCATTAACTCAGGTCACGCGTAAAATAGACAAACACCGTTTAATAACTGGTTTCCTGCTTGACCCCTACCCGCCCCCACGCATCGGCGTGGCATCCGTGGCAATGCAAACCCACGATCCATTCCGATAAATCCACGTATCGATAAACCGTTCGCGACGAACGACGGCCTTTCCTCCCTTCGCCTCTTTCACCGCAATCACTCCAATCGCGATCGCCGTGCTGCCAAAGACGCGCACCGTCAGCGATTCGGGAGCGACCTGTTCTTCATTCACGTTCGACCCTTTAACGCTCGCCAGGAACTCCGACTTCGTCTTGAGCGATCCATCGTCTTCGACCAGCACCAGCGAATTGTCGAGAATCGCCGACAGCGCCTTGACGTCTCCAGCCTTATAGGCCTGGTTCCAGGCTTTTTCGAGGGCCAGCACTTGGGCGCGCGCAACCTCGTCATCTTGCGCGTGCACAATGGCAGCCACGGCGCACAGCTGCGCCAGCAGAATCCCGAAGCCAATCCCCTTCATGCTTCCTCCCACTGCTTTTGTTCGCACGATAGCAGAAAAGCCAGCTTGCAATGAGTCCCGGAGTTGGTGCGGACCGCAGTCTATTGTTAAGCTTGGTGGGCTATGACGTGGAAGCCGCTCCTTCGTCGAACCAAAACTCTCATTGCGCTGACCGCATCATTGCTCGCGCTCCTCGCGTATGCGCCCCATCGTGGATCGGCGCAGCAAGACAAAGTTGTCTATAGCGCCGGCGAGAAGCCCCTTGCGGATCAGATCCACGGCCTGCGCAGCCTGCCAGACGACGTTCGAGCACGCACTACGAAAGATCTGGCTCTGAAGATTCGGCAGTTGCCTGCCACCGACAACAAGCTGCGCCTGGCGGTCAATTTGGCCGGACTCTCGACCGAAGGCGACTTCGGACACGGCACGCTCCAGGAAGTTGTCACCACTCTCGCCGAAACGCTGCGCCAGCATCCAGTGCCATGGGCGAAGGCGGAGGACTCTAGCCCAGCCGGCAAATCCACTGCCCAGACGCCCGCTTATCCATACGTTGAACTGGCCACGCTCGTGCGTTACGAGCACGTCGACGCCCCGCTCGATCTTAATAACGACGACGGGCAGTTTCACGCGGCGATGCTGCAACTCGAAGCGGATGATCGCAAGCGCGAGCATCCCGAATTCGCGCTCAAAGATCTCTCCGGCAAAACCTGGACTTTCTCCAATCTCCGCAGCAAAGTCGTTCTAGTAAATTTCTGGGCCACCTGGTGCCCGCCCTGCCGCAAAGAGATGCCCGACCTCGAAACCCTCTACCAGCGTTTCGGCCCAAATGGTTTCGTAGTGCTGGGCATCTCGGATGAAGAGGCGGCAAAGGTCGATCCCTTCATCCGTGAGCGTAAGGTCACCTTTCCCGTCTTGCTCGATCCCGGAAGAAAAGTAAACGAAATGTTCGTAGTCGAAGGCATTCCAAGAAGCTTCGTCTACGATCGCGAAGGAAAGCTGGTATCGCAGTCGATCGACATGCGCACCCAGAAGCAGTTTCTGGAAATGCTACGCAAGGCTGGACTGGAGTAACGAGGTGCGCACAAAACACCAATTGAAAGGACTGACAAATGAAAACGAAACTTATTGGAGCAGTTCTTGCCGCCTTGGTTTTCGCCGCACTCGCAGGCGCGCAAGACACCATGAAAAAAGATGCAGCACCAAAGCCCGCTGTGAGCCCATCGCAGTCTTTGCTCAATAACTGGAACTACGTCGGACACAAGTTGATCGCCATGGCCGAAGATTTTCCCGAAGACAAATACGACTTCAAGCCAGTGCCCGCCGAGCGCAGCTTCGCCGAGCAACTACTGCATGCGGCAAACGCGAATTATTTTTTCGTCAACCCAGCCATGCACCTGAAGCCGCCAGCGGAAGAAGACCCCAAGCGCGACCAATACAAAACCAAAGCCGCAATAGTGGAGTTTGTGAAGAAGGCATTCGCCGACGGTGCCGCCGCCATCAAGCAGAAGGGTGATACGGGACTGAACGAACTGATGGTTGATCCCTTTGAAAATCAGCAGGTGCGCTTGTCTGACATGGCCTGGGGACTGCTCGAGCATTCCGGCGAACACTATGGCCAACTGGTTGTCTATTACCGCGTGGCTGGATTGGTGCCGCCAGAATCGCGACCGAAAAAGTAAGTGCGTAAATCGGCTTCCGCCGGTACTGCCGCTGTTACCATAACGTTCGTGCGCCCGCTGCTTGACGTCCGCGATCTGAACATCGAATTTCCGCAGTCTCGTGGCGGGCGAACGAACGCAGCCGCTCAGCCATCAGCAGCGGCGGCGGTGCGCGATCTTTCTTTTTCCATCGCACCCGGCGAAGTCCTCGGCCTGGTCGGCGAATCCGGCTCCGGAAAATCCGTCACCTCGCTCGCCATCATGGGCCTGCTGCCTGCGGCCGCCCGCATTAGCGGCGAAATCAATTTTCAGAATGGCGACGCCGCCCCCGCACATCTGACCGCTCTGCCGCCCGATCAACTTCGCCAACTCCGCGGCTCGCGCATGGCCATGATTTTTCAGGAGCCCATGACCGCACTCAACCCGGTCATGCGCGTCGGCGATCAGATTGCCGAAGCCGTCCGTGCTCACCACCGCGTCTCCAAGTCTGACGCCTGGCGCCGAGCCGTCGAAGGCATGCGCGACGTGGCCATCCCCGAGCCCGAGCAGCGCGCCCGCAGCTACCCTCATCAACTCTCCGGAGGCATGCGCCAGCGTGTCATGATCGCCATGGCCATCGTCAATCGCCCGCAACTGCTCATCGCCGACGAGCCCACCACCGCCCTCGATGTCACCATCCAACAACAGATTCTCGATCTGCTCAACGATCTCCGCCGCAAATTTGGATTGGCCATGCTTTTCATCTCGCACGATCTCGCCGTCGTCTCGCATGTCGCCGACCGAGTCGCCGTCATGTACGCCGGCAATCTAGTCGAGCTTGGCGCCAAGGCCGACATCTTCCGCGCGCCCGCTCATCCCTATACGCAGGGCTTGTTACGCGCCATCCCAACCCTGGCTACGAATCGCGACATGCCCCTCGCAACCATTGAAGGCACCGTCCCGTCGATCGTCCACCTTCCCGCCGGATGCCCCTTCGAACCCCGCTGCCCCCATCGCATCCCTGCATGCGCTGCCGCTCTCCCTCCGCTCGTCGAGGTGGCCGTCGGGCACTGGGCTCGTTGCCCGGTCGTGAATCCGCCAAAAATCTGATACACATAATCTGCAGAACGGGGACCGCATGGGTACTAACCGCCTCGAAGCCTTCAGCGACGGCGTTATGGCCGTCATCATCACCATCATGGTGCTCGAGCTAAAAGTTCCGCGCGACACGACGCTGGCCTCATTGCGTAGCCTTGTTCCGCAGTTTCTTAGTTATCTTCTAAGCTTTCTCGTC
>JBEKXO010000257.1:0-6307 GCA_049511995.1 Terriglobales bacterium | reverse complement strand
GTGCGAAACAGCTTTTCGGCAGCGCGGGAGAAGCGGCGTTCGCGGGCGACGGTGAGGAAGACTTCGAGTTGGGACAGGTCCATGGGATGGCCTCAGGGTTTAGGTAGCAGGCGACGGGTGACAGGTGACAGGAAAATCAGCGCCTTAAGGCCCGAGTTCTTCTTCGTCTGCCACGCGCCAGTTTCACTTTTATCAATTCAACATACTTCATAAGTTGCTCTAATACTATCGTAACCGCTAATGGTTTGTTAAACATAATAATCTTTTCTTCTATCCTGCTGGCCGATAGAGTTTAAGGAGCAATCAGATACTTCGGAGGAAACAGATCGATGGATCGGCCGCGCATCACTATTTTCGACACCACGCTTCGTGACGGCGAACAATCGCCGGGATGCAGTATGAATGTGCAGGAAAAGGTGCGTTTGGCTCAGCAACTTGATCGTCTTGGCGTCGACGTGATCGAGGCTGGATTTCCAATCGCCTCCGATGGCGACTTCGAGGCCGTGCGACGCATCGCGGCTGCGGTGCGGCGGCCGATTATCGCAGGGCTGGCTCGCGCTTGTAAGGGCGACGTTGACCGCGCATGGCAGGCGCTGCAAGGGGCGGCGCGTCCGCGTATTCACGTTTTTCTAGCCACCTCGGATATTCATTTGCAATACAAGCTGCGGATCACGCGGGAGCAGTGTCTGGAGCAGGCGCGGGAAGCAGTGGCACATGCGAAGTCGTTGTGCGATGACGTGGAGTTTTCGCCCGAAGATGCTACGCGCACCGATGTGGGATTTCTTTGCCAGGTAGTCGAGGCGGTTATTGCTGCGGGGGCAACGACGGTCAACATTCCCGACACGGTCGGCTACACCATGCCCGAGGAATATGGGCAGATCATTCGAACGCTGCGGGAGAAAGTTGCCGGCATCGACAAAGTAACCATCTCGACGCACTGCCACAACGACCTCGGCCTAGCGGTTGCGAACTCGCTCGCGGGAGTGCAACAGGGTGCGCGGCAGGTTGAATGCACGATCAACGGGATCGGCGAGCGTGCCGGCAATGCGTCATTAGAAGAAATCGTGATGGCGATGCGGGTGCGGCGCGATCGTTATCCCTACGAAAACGCGGTCGCCAGCGAGCACCTGTATGCTGCCAGCCAGATGCTGGCGGAGATCACGCGCGTTCCGGTGCAACCGAATAAGGCTATCACTGGGCGTAATGCTTTTGCGCACGAGGCGGGGATTCATCAGGATGGGATGTTGAAGAATCCGCTGACATACGAAATCATGACGCCGCAATCGGTGGGCGTTCCGGATTCGCGCCTGGTTCTGGGCAAGCACTCGGGGCGGCACGCCCTGGCGCTGCGCTGTGAACAGCTCGGCCATCAATTCGAGCGCCGCGAACTTGACGAGATTTACCGGCGGTTTGTCGTTCTTGCGGACCGCATCAAGAAGGTTCAAGACGGCCATTTGCTGGAGTTGATCCATGACGTGGTTGAAGGCACTCCGAGCAATGGGAGCGGTGTCAGCAGTACGGGCAAGAAATTCCCGCCTGCGACGGCTTCCTTGCCGCTGCCTCGCGCTGCGGCTGTGGCCGCCAGTTCCAGTGACGCGCATGTCGCCCAAGTAGCGGGGAGCGCCGGACAGGCGATTGTGAAGATTCCTTTCAGCGATCATCATGGCGAGCAGGAAGATTATCTTTGGGGCGTGTAATTTTGAGGGGTTTAGTTCCTTGCATGTAAGAAAATGTAAAACTGCCCAAACGCGCTGCCCGGACTCCTTTTCTGGATATATTATCGATTCGTTGGTGGACGTTGCCGCGCCTTCATGAGAACCTGATTTCTCCGAAATGTGACAATGCTCACATGTGGCTAAGATGTAGGTCACTGCAAGTTCTCCCGAAAACCGGTGATAATTGTGTCAAAGGTGGGAGTTTCCTCATAAAGCGTTAGCCAGCGAGGATTCATGCAACTCCGCGTCACATCCCTTCCCGGCGACGGAATCGGCCCTGAAGTTACATCGCAGGCAATTTGTGTATTAGAAGAAGTGGCGAGCGGCTTTGGCCACGACCTGGAACTTGACGAAAAAGAAATTGGGGGCTCCGCTTTGGCGAAGTTCGGAGATCCCTTGCCAGACGCCACGACCCAGGCCTGTCTCGCTTCACAAGCCGTGCTGCTCGGAGCCGTCGGCGATCCATCATTTGACCAGAATCCTCGGGAACTTCGTCCGGAAGCGGGGCTGCTGCGCCTGCGCCAGGAACTGGGGGCGTTCGCGAATCTTCGACCCGCGGTCTATTATCCTTCGCTGGCTAGCTGCTCGCCGGTGCGCGAGGAGGTCGTCAAAGGGACCGATATTCTCATCGTGCGTGAGTTGCTGGGAGGATTGTATTTTGGCCAGCCTCGCTCTATCGAAGGCGATCGCGGCAAGCGCCACGCAATGAACACCATGCGATACAGCGAAGCAGAGATTGAGCGCATCGCCCGCGTCGCTTTTCGACTCGCATTAACACGGCGCCGGCAGGTGCTTTCCGTCGACAAGGCGAACGTTCTGGAGTGCTCGCGACTTTGGCGCGAAGTTGTAAGTAGCGTTGCGCGGGAGTTTCCTGGTGTCAACATCTCTCACATGTACGTGGACTCGGCCGCCATGTCGCTTGCTCTCAAGCCGTCCGAATTTGACGTTATTCTCACCGAGAATATGTTTGGAGACATACTCTCCGACCAAGTGGGCGGAGTGATTGGGTCGCTCGGACTGCTCGCGTCGGCCAGTATTGGAGGCACGGTTGGACTCTATGAGCCGGTCCACGGATCGGCGCCCGACATTGCCGGCCGGGGAATTGCCAATCCGCTGGGCGCTATTCTTTCGGTTGCGCTCATGTTGCGTCACACCTTCAATTTGCCCAAGGAAGCAGAGTGCGTGGAGGCTGGTGTGATGTCGACGTTGATGGGCGGTTTTCGCACTCGCGATCTGGCTCGGAACGGGGAGCGGACGGTTTCAACGGAGGAAATGGGCGGGCAGGTCACCGAGTTTGTGCGACTGGCCGCCGGCACGAGCGGACAAGCGGCCTCGTAATCTGCCGCGCTAATTCTCACAATTTTCCCGGCGACGGCACGGCGTCCGTTGCGTAATCGCCGGTCATGGCGTACCAGCGGATACGCACGGCTTCCACGAACATGCGCAAGCCGTCGCGGAAGGGATGCAGGCGCGTCCCCTCACTGTGCGCCCATAAGACCGGAACTTCATCCACCCGCAAACCGGCGCGTCTCGCTAAGAACAGGATCTCCGGGTCGAACCCCCAACGTTCGATTCTCTGCAAAGGGAAAATGCGTTGCGCGGCGTCGCGGCGAAAAGCTTTGAATCCGCATTGCGTGTCGGCAAAACGCAAGCCTAGCAGCAGGCGCAGCACCAGATTATAGATGCGTCCAAAAGCTTGCCGGTAGAGGGGCTGCCGCTCGGTTTGCAGTTCCGCGCGGAGCCAGCGCGAGCCGATGGCGATGTCGGCGCCTTGACCGATTGCGTCGAAGAGCTTCTGCGCTTCGGTAATCGGTGAGGAGAGATCGGCGTCGGAGAACAGGCAGATGTCGCCGCGGGCATGCAACATACCGTTGCGCACGCTGTAACCTTTGCCACGGTTACCGGGATTTTCCACGAGCAGCACGTGTGGGTGCAACTTGCCATATTCGCGGACGATTTGTGCCGTATCGTCGGTCGAGCCGTCGTTCACCACCAGAATCTCGGCATCCCAGTTCTGTTCCTGGATATGGCGGAGAAGAGCATGGAGCGTCGGCCGCAGGCGCACGCTTTCGTTGTAGGCGGGAAGCACGAAGCTGTAGGTCAATAGTCCATCCGTAGAAGCGTAATTACTAGATTATCGGCTGACCGGGTCATCTGGTGATTGAAAGTCAAAAGCCTTGCATTTAAATTTACATGAAATGGCCCGATGATCCGGTGGCCGGATGCAATGTCTACGCCACTTGCCGGCGCTGGTCGAGCATACCGAAGAATTCCGCGACCAACTCTTCATCCCAGAGTCCGCTTCTGGCCTCAGCCCGCATGGTCGCGGCTGTTTGATCGTGGCTGAGCGCTGGCTTATACGGGCGCGCGGTACGCAAGGCATCGTAAATATCTGCTACCTGCAAAATGCGCGGCAGGAGCGGGATCTCGCCGCTCCGCAAACCATCCGGATAGCCGCTGCCGTCGGAGTGCTCATGATGGTGGCGGATGATGGGCAACACCAGGCGCAACGATCTGAGCGGGCGGCAGATCGATTCACCGGTGATGGGATGTTGTTTCATGATCTCCCACTCCACCGGAGTCAGGTCGCTTCCCTTCTTCAGGATTTCATCGGGCACGGCGATTTTCCCCAAGTCGTGCAAGTAACCGCCGCGGCTGAGAGCTACAACAGACTCTTCTCCCACGCCGAGAAAACGGCCAAGATCGGTAGCATCCCGGGCCAGCCGTTCGCAATGACCCTCGGTATAAGGATCGCGCGACTCGACGCTGAGACCCAGCGTGCACAGGACAGAATCGGCTGTCTCCAGTTCGTCGGTGAATTCCTTCAACTTGAGCAACGAATTGACGCGGGCAAACAATTCTTCCGAATAGATCGGCTTGGTCAAAAAGTCGTCGGCTCCGGCTTCGATCCCCTTGAGGCGATCTTCGCGAGCGCTCAGCCCCGTAATCATGACTATCGGGATGAGGCGAGTCTTGGCATCGTCTTTGAGCTCGCGGCATAGCTCGTAGCCCGTCTTCCCGGGCATGATCACGTCCAGCAGAATGAGGTCGGGAGGTTCTCGGCGAATTTCCGCCTCGGCGGCGCCGGCATTTTGCACGGCCGTCGTAGGAAACCCACGGCTCGATAACAATTCCTTGAGCAAAGCGGCGTTCGCGGCATTATCGTCGACGACCAGGATCGACTGCTTGCGGCGGCCCACCAGGAGATCGCCCATACTGGCATATGAACTCGATTGCGGGAGAAAAGTTGTCCGGCGCTCTCGTGGTGGGTAAACCATGGCTTCACTCGCTTCCTGACCAGCGGTGCGCGTTGCTTGATTCCAGTTTCCCACACTGACCTCAAAGTGCGCCAGCGAGAGTTTGTTGCAAGGGGATGCCGCCTTAGTTTTTTGGCCAACTCCGGCATCGCTCTTGGATTCGTCACTGGCTGGGAAGAGGGTATGGAATGGAAACTGAACATTTTCATTGTTCAGGCGTCATTGCGGGGATGTTTATCGTTGTGCCAGCCTTTTTTTATGGTGGTGAAATTTCTTTCCAACTGGGTCGTGACGCTTGCAACGGTGGCCTTGCTTTGGAGTCCCAGTGTTGCGGTCACGAAGCCGCATGTTATTGCGTTTGGGAAATGGAATTCAGTTAAGTGGCCAAACGCTACGGGCCAGAAATCATTTGACTTGAAAGTGCGGCCTCTATTTGTCGATACGCGGCTTAAGGAATACACGATTGGGGCACCGCATGAGCTTACGGACCGTCTCTTTGTGGTGCGACGCGCTTTTCGCGTCAATGATGCGCTGCCGGCCGAAAATGCGGACGCTAAGACCAACGACACTCGTTGGCAGTGGCAGCGCGGAGGCTGGCTGCTGGTTGACCGCCTCACCGGACGCGTCTCGCAGCTGAACCTTCCCGAGTTTGATCCCTTCTATTCGACCGCGAGCTGGTACCGCGACTATATCGCGTATTGCGGCGTGTCAGACGATGGAAAAAAACTTTACGCGGTCGTTGCCCAGGTGGGGCGTCGCAAGCCAATATTGAAAAAAGATGCTGGCACGCCGAGCGCGGGCGACGATCCTGATTCGGAATGTCCGGCTCCGACCTGGGAGCGTGCGCCCGTGCGTGTGACTTTTCAGCATGGCGATGAGCCGAAGTTTGTCTTTTCTATACGGAGCCGGGTCGTGGATGTGGTGAATGACGCGGAAGAACCGGAGGAGTAATCGGCATCCGCCATTGGCGACGAACGCCTACATTCCGGGATACTTGCCAAGGAACATCAGCAAAACATCAATCGTGTCGCTCACTCCGTGCGCGATGATTGGCACGGCGAGGTTGCGGTCCGTGCGGAGATAAATGATTGCTAGCAATAGCCCCATCAGGCCCTCGTCGATTATCCCGGTCAGTCCCTGGTAGGCGTGGGCGAGGCCGAAGGCGATGTGGACGGCGATCAGGCTGATGATCCATGCCCGGCGAGTGCGATTGAACAGGTCGGCCACGCGATTCATGAGATAACCGCGGTAAACCATTTCCTCTCCGAAGGCAGCGAGCGTCCAGGCGCCAGCGACGGCGAGCAGAGTCCACTTGAGATTTCCGTGGAGCGCACG
>JBEKXO010000256.1:0-6307 GCA_049511995.1 Terriglobales bacterium | reverse complement strand
GCCGGCACCAGCACGAGCGGAGGCGGGTACGGTGTGTACGGCTACTCGAGCGACGTCGGAGTGTACGGGGCCAGCCCGAACGGATACGGAGTATACGCCGACAGCGGGAACGGCTATGGAGTGTATGGCGCCGGCAGCACCGGAGTGTTCGGCGAAGGCAGCACCTACGGCGTGTACGCCGCCGGCAGCACCTACGGCGTGTACAGTACCGGTTCCTACGGAGTGTATGGCTACGGTTCCACGGCAGGAGTGTACGCCGTGAGCAACACCGGCGATGGCGTTTACACCAAGGCCGGAACCGGGGGTGTCGCAGCGGACGTAGTGAACACTGGAAGCGGGTACGGACTTATCGCCGGTAGTTCCGGTGGCTGGGCGGGGTGGTTCAACGGAAATGTGGACGTCGACGGCAATCTCTCCAAAGCTGGCGGTTCGTTCAAGATCGATCACCCGCTCGATCCCGCCAACAAGTATCTCTATCACTCCTTCGTCGAATCGCCCGACATGATGAACATCTACAACGGCACCGTGACCACCGATGCGCAGGGCGATGCGGTGGTCAATCTGCCGGAATGGTTCGAAACCCTGAACCGCGATTTCCGCTATCAGCTCACCGTCATCGGCCAGTTCGCGCAAGCAATCGTGGCCAGCAAGGTCGACAACCATCAGTTCACGATCAAAACCGATAAACCCAACGTCGAAGTCTCCTGGCAAGTAACCGGCATTCGGCAAGACGCCTGGGCCAACGCTCATCGCATTCCCGTCGAAGAGGAGAAGCCGGAGGTTGAACGCGGATTCTACCTGCATCCTGAACTGTACGGCGCGCCGGAGGAAAAGGGCATCCTGTGGGCCACCGCTCCGAAAGCTATGCAGCAATGGAAAGAAGCAAGAACCAAGGCCGCAACCTCCGATGGGAACGAAGTTCTCACCAAACCAGGGAACGGGCGACCTCACCCGTTGCCTGTGCCGCCCGGGCCAAGGTCTAGTTCTAGTTCGCTGAGGGGGCCGTCATGAAGTTGGGGAGAAATGCAATCCGGGGTTGGCTGGCGATAACTGGCGAAATCAAGGCGTTTACACTCAGGACGAGAATGTGAGCGTGAATCAAGAGCGATCGACCATGCGGGTCATCGCCACCTGCGGCTCGCCGCGAAGATTAGTTGCCCACATCGACGACAAAGCTGTACGTATTCGTGGCTCCGGCCTTTGCATTCCAGCTACCCTCGGCGCCGAATTGGAACACTGCCCCATGGGCAAAACGATAATTGATCTTTGCCCCGGAAGTGCTGTGTATATTTACCGCATTAGCTAGAGAGTTCGGCATTCCCTCCGTAGGTAGCGCAAGACCCTCCGGGTACAAATCAAAAGATCCCTCGGATCCCCCGTTACCTACAGTAACCGTGATATGGATCGTCCCTCCACTCACAAACCGGCTCGCATCCAACATGATCACGTGATAACTATGTTTCCCTCTCCCGGGCGCGACCAGCGTTCCTTCTCCTGTAGAAGTTGAACCCGGCATCAGTTGAATGATTTCCGGTGGTGGTGCCGCAACCAGGTCGTCATTGGTGACGACCTTCGTAGAGGTGGTACCCTTCTGCTTGCGATTTGCACGCGCCGCATCGCCTAACGACTGCCCGTAACCTGTGCCGCCGATCAGAAGGCCGATCAGAAGAAAGCTCAGCAGAACAATACGCAACCCTTTCAGAGTGACTCGCTGCATAGGACCCTCCGCCGGATCACTTGGCAAGATGATAAGTCGCCGCGCCATCGGCCCGGTAGTTACGGACGTACAAGCCAATTCTTTAATCCCAATCCGAATGACTGCCAAAGGCAACGTGTGTGATTGCTCGACCTATTATTAATGAGACCGCGAGTGCCCCATCCTTAACGTCGCGTCCCGTGCGAGGTTAGGGTGGGCGTTCGCGGCACTCTGTTAAAGTCTCTGCCTCGGGCGTTCGTACTCTGCGGGGACTACGTAGAAGACGATAAGCTGTACGAGAAAGAAAGCCCTCAGGAAGATAAGCCAATGGCAGCGAGTTACCTCGGAGCTCTCGATCAAGGTACGACCAGCACACGCTTCGTCATCTTTGATCGTTGGGGCCGAACTGTATCTTCAGCCCAAAAAGAGCACCGACAGATCTACCCTCAACCAGGATGGGTCGAGCACGATCCCGAAGAAATCTGGCGCTGCACACTGGATGTAATTCGCGAGGCGATGGATGCGCACCAGCTCCGGCCCAACGATCTTGCCGCCGTCGGAATCACCAATCAGCGCGAAACCACGGTCGTGTGGGACAAGAAGAGCGGTAAGCCCATCTACAACGCGATCGTATGGCAAGACACGCGCGTCGCTCGCGCAGTCTCCGAGTTCGCTGCGCACGGCGGACAAGGCCGCTACCGCGCCCAGACCGGTCTTCCGCTAGCCACCTATTTCAGCGGACTAAAGCTTCGCTGGATTCTCGAAAATGTCGCTGGCGCCCGCGCTCAAGCCGAAGCCGGCGAGCTGCTCTTCGGCAACATCGACACGTTCTTGATTTGGCATCTCACCGGCGGATCGCAAGGCGGTGTTCACCTAACGGACGTCACCAATGCCAGCCGCACGCAACTGATGAACCTCAACATCCTGCAATGGGATCGAGAAATGCTGCGCGACTTTGGCATCCCGATCCAAATTCTGCCAACGATTGTTTCGAGCAGCGAAATCTACGGCAGCGCTAAGCTTTCAGCCATCGTCGGCGTTCCGATTTCGGGTGATCTGGGCGATCAGCAAGCTGCCCTCGTGGGTCAAGCCTGCTTCAAGCCGGGAGAAGCAAAAAATACTTATGGCACCGGCTGTTTCATGCTGATGAATACTGGCGAGAAACCAGTGCTCTCGAACTGCGGCCTGCTCACGACAGTCGCTTATAAGCTGGGAGACAAGCCAGCCAGTTTTGCGCTAGAAGGAAGCATCGCCATCACCGGCGCCCTCGTGCAATGGCTCCGCGACAATCTCGGCCTCATTGAAAAGAGTTCCGACATCGAACCACTCGCCCGCTCTGTGAGTGACAACGGAGGCGTCTACTTCGTTCCCTCTTTCTCCGGCTTATACGCCCCCTATTGGAAGGACGACGCCCGCGGTGTCATCGCCGGTCTGACGCGCTTTGTCAATAAAGGCCACATCGCCCGCGCTGTCCTCGAAGCGACCGCTTTTCAGGTCCGAGAAGTAGTCGACGCAATGGCCATCACCGACTCCCACGACTCCGCTATCGGACTCGACCTCCTCCGCGTGGACGGAGGCATGGTGACAAACGATCTGCTGATGCAATTCCAATCCGACATCCTGGCGAAGCCGGTGGTCCGCCCGCTGGTGAAAGAGACCACAGCCCTGGGCGCCGCCTATGCCGCTGGGCTAGCAGTAGGCTTCTTCCAAAATACCGACGAGCTGGTCGCCAACCGGGCCATCGACAAGCGGTGGGAACCCGCGATGGACGCGCAAACTCGCGAGCGCCTCTATCACTTCTGGAAAAAAGCAGTGACGCGTTCGTTCGACTGGGTAGAATCGCCTTAACTTTCATGACTCGAACCGAAATGTGGGGCCGCTTCGAAGCCCATCCCAAGCCCTGGGACATGATCGTCGTAGGCGGCGGCGCGACCGGAGTAGGCGTCGCCATCGACGCAGCGTCCCGCGGCTACGACGTCCTCCTCCTAGAGCAAAGCGATTTCGGCAAAGGCACCTCCAGCCGCAGTACCAAACTGGCCCACGGCGGCGTGCGCTATCTCGAACAGGGCAACATCGGCTTAGTCATGGAAGCCCTCAAAGAGCGCGGCCTGCTCCTGCAAAACGCCCCCCACATCGTCCACGATCTAGCGTTCGTAGTGCCCAACTACGATTGGTGGGAAGCCCCATTCTACGGCCTCGGTCTCAAGCTCTATCAGTTGCTAGCCGGCAAATACGGCTTCGGCGCGACCCGCATTCTCTCCCGCGAAGAGACGCTCCAACATCTGCCAACATTAAAGACCGAAGGCCTGCGCGGCGGCGCCGTTTACTACGACGGCCAATTCGACGATGCCCGCCTCCTCATCCACATGGTCGCGACCGCCTACGAGCAGGGCGCGACGCCGCTGAATTACGTCGAGGTCACCGGCCTGACGAAAGACACTCAGGGCTTCGTAAATGGCGTCACCGTCCGCGACGCCGAAACCGGCAACGAGTTTCGCGCCGCCGCCAAGGTTGTAGTCAACGCCACCGGAGCATTCAGCGACGCCCTTCGCCTCCAAGCCGAACCGACCGCCACTCCGATGATGGTTCCCAGCCAAGGCATTCATCTCGTCTTCGACAAAAGTTTTCTTCAAGGTGAAAGCGCCGTCATGGTTCCGCACACCAGCGACGGCCGCGTATTATTCGCGATTCCATGGCACGGTCACACGCTCGTAGGCACCACCGACACGCCCATCCCGAAGCCGACCCTCGAGCCCGAAGCCACCGACCAGGAAATAGAGTTCATCCTAGCAACCGCCGCGCAATATCTGGCCAAGCCGCCCAAGCGCAGCGACGTTTTAAGCGTGTTCGCCGGTATAAGGCCGCTGGTAGGATCGTCGAACGCAGCTAGCGGCGCGGTGAGAACCGCCGCCCTTTCGCGTGACCATATCGTCCACATCGATCGTTCAGGCCTTATCACCGTCTGCGGAGGAAAGTGGACGACCTATCGCCACATGGCCGAGGATTGCGTGGATCAGGCGGCGACGCTGGCGCAATTGCCAGAAAAGCCATGCGTCACACATCATCTCCACATCCACGGTTTTCAAGATGACGCCAAGCCATCCGACCCGCTCACAATCTACGGATCGGACGCCCGCGAGATCCGCAAGCTCATCGAGACCGACGCGCAACTCGGCGAACCGCTTCATCCCGCGCTCCCTCACATCAAGGCAGAAGTCGTGTGGGCCGCGCGTCATGAAATGGCCGGCACCATCGAAGATGTGCTGGCAAGGCGTACCCGCGCTCTGTTCTTAAATGCTCGCGCCGCGCAGGAAATGGCGCCCGCGGTAGCCGACCTGATGGCAAAAGAATTGGATTGGAGCGAGCCGGAACAGACCAGGCAGCTAGCCACATTTCGCGAGGTAGCAGCAAACTACGTCCTTCGCCTCTGACAAGTTGCAGACGGCATCAACAGCGCTCATACTCCCACAATGACACTAAAAAACGCAGCTTTGCTAGCCTTGGTAGGGACGACTCTCATAACAGCTCTTCTACTCTGGACGTTCGTCTTCAACCTGATTAATGTCCTACGCGAATTGGTTCCCGCAGTAGCGCTATTCTCCTCCTTTATCGAGGCGTTCGGTTGTTTCACTGTAGCTCTATTCTTTTACGTGTTCCATAAATCGCAATAAATAAGGGGATCGCAAACCGAATGGGCCGCAGTAGTGATCCACGTCACGTCCTCGGCCCGCTCGAAGATGTTAGATTTATAGATTCATGTCGGCCCCCAATTCTCTCTTTGTTCGCGCCGCCAAAGCGCAGCCTACCGAGCGCACCCCCGTCTGGTTCATGCGTCAAGCGGGGCGCTACATGGCCGAATACCGCGCCATCCGCAAACAGTATTCCCTGATCGACATCTGCAAAAAGCCCGAAGTCGCAGCCCAGGTCACCATCGAAGCCGCCGAGATCCTCAAAGTCGACGCGGCTATAATCTTCGCCGACCTGCTTCTCCCGCTTGAAGTCATGGGCCTGCCCTTTCATTTCGCCGCCGGTGAGGGTCCAAAGATCGAGAAGCCAGTCCGCACCGCCGAAGACATCGCCCACCTGCGCACCGATCGCGCGGCCGATCTAGGTTACGTTTCTGAAGCAGTGAAGTTAGTATGCAAACACTTCGGCGACAAGCTCCCCGTCATCGGTTTCTGCGGAGCTCCCTTCACCCTCGCCAGCTACATGATCGAAGGTGGAGGCTCGCGCAACTACATTTTCACCAAGAAGATGATGTACTCCGCGCCCGCCGCGTGGAATGAACTGATGAAGAAGTTGGTTGCCGTTACCGCCGAGTATTCCGCCGAGCAGGTGCAAGCCGGAGCCGATACCATTCAGATTTTCGACAGCTGGGTAGGTTGCCTGAGCGTCGAAGACTATCGCCACTATGTTTTGCCGCACGTAACCGATTTGGTGAAGCGCCTGCAAAAGACCGGAGTCCCCGTAATCTACTTCGGCACCGACAGCGCCACGCTTCTGCCCTCGATGCAAGAGAGCGGAGCCGAAGTGATTGGCCTGGACTGGCGCATCCCGCTAGACACGGGATGGCAGAGCCTCAAATTCAAGAAAGCTGTGCAGGGCAATCTT
>JBEKXO010000255.1:0-6321 GCA_049511995.1 Terriglobales bacterium | reverse complement strand
CTTGGTCTCGGTGGCGGGGCCGGTCAGCAACTTTATCGTTGCTACTGGAGCACTTCTACTGCTGGGCTGCATCTCGCTCTCGTCGGACTCGGGACACAGTATTATCACGAGAATCGCGCAAGGTCCGTATAGCGGCGACTTTGGGTCCGACTCAGTGCTCGCTCCGATCTCTATGCTGCTCTATGTACTCATGACAATTAATATCGTCCTGGCCGTCTTCAACCTGATTCCGGTTCCGCCACTCGATGGCAGCCATGTGCTGCGGCACTTTTTATCGGATCCGGTGCGGATGGTGTATGACCGCGTCGGCTTCTTCGCGTTGCTCGCTCTGGTGTATCTTGGCGGAGGGCTGCTCTGGAGCCTGATCCGTCCTTTTCTCCGCTTCTATGTTTCGATCCTGGGCAAATTCTGAATGACTATTCCTGGCAAGAAACGCGTGCTCAGCGGCATGCGCCCGACCGGCAAACTTCATCTGGGAAACTACGTGGGTGCGCTCGAAAACTGGGTTCGCATGCAAGAGCAATATGAATGTTTTTTTGTCATCGTCGACTGGCACGCCCTGACCACGGATTACGCCGACCCATCGCACCTGAAAGAAAATGTGATTGACGTGCTGCTGGATTGGCTGGCGGCGGGCCTTGATCCCGAAAAGTGTGTGATGTTCATCCAATCGCATGTCCCGGCGCACGCGGAATTGCATTTGCTACTTTCCATGATCACTCCACTCGGCTGGCTGGAGCGTGTCCCGACTTACAAAGAGCAGAAGGAAAATCTTAAGGAAAAGGATCTGAATACGTATGGGTTTCTTGGTTATCCGCTGCTGCAGGCGGCGGATATTTTGATCTACAAAGCGGATGTCGTTCCGGTTGGGGAAGATCAGGTCGCGCATGTGGAGTTGACGCGCGAGATTGCGCGCCGGTTCAACAGCTTTTACGCGCCGCCGGTTATCGTGAAGGGCGGAGAGCGGCTAACTCAGGCTCAAAGGGACTGGTTAATTTCAGATCGACGGCAAATAACCCCGGATACCGATTACGTATTCCACAGGTATATTTTTCCCGAACCAGGCGCCCTACTAACGCCCGCCGCGAAATTGCCCGGCACCGACGGCCGCAAAATGTCGAAGTCGTATGGCAACACGATCATGTTGACCGACCCAGAGCCGGTAGTGCGACTGAAACTGAAGACGATGGTCACCGATCCCAGACGGATCAAACGCACCGATCCCGGCGACCCGGATGTGTGCCCGGTGGGCGATCTGCACAAAATATTCAGCAGCAAAGAAACGATGGCGAGAGTATATGAGGGTTGCCGTTCCGCGGGAATTGGCTGCATCGAGTGCAAGGGCTGGGCTGCCGATGCGCTGGTGAAAATCCTGAACCCCATGCAGGAGCGCCGCAAAAAATACGAGGACAATCCGCGCCTCGCCTGGGATATTCTGGAGGAAGGGTCGGCTCGCGCCCGTGCGGTTACGGACGCCACGATGGACGAAGTACGCAAAGCGATGGGTCTGGACTATACCCTGACCGAGCCGACGAAGGATTCCACGAAGTGACGGATTTGTCTCAACCCACATCAGAACGGGCGCCGGGCGAGGTTTCTGGGGGCGTTCACGCTCATGAGCCAGCAGCAAAGCGTTCGGGAAAAGATGATGCCAGCGATTTCCCGTTCGCCATCGCCCTCGGCGAAATTTACGAAGGACCACTCGATCTGTTGCTCGATCTGATTCGCAAGCAGGACATCAACATTTACGACATCCCCATCGCCAAGATCACGGCGCAATATCTCACCTATGTTGAACGCATACGCGAACTCGACGTCAACGTTGCTTCTGAGTTTATTTACATGGCCGCGGTGCTGATTCACATCAAGTCAAAGATGCTGTTGCCGCGCGATCCGCTCGCTCCCGCGGACGCGCAGGAAGATCCGCGCAATGAACTGGTCAATCGCCTGCTGGAGCATGAAAAGTTTAAGTCCGCGGCGCAGATGCTTTTGCAAAAGCAGCAGATTGAAGATGCTGTTCTCACCAATCCAGCGATACGCGATTTCATGGACGCCGAGGGCACAGAGCCCGAACTTGCCGCCGACGTGATCGATCTGGTCAAGACTTTTCAGCAAATATTGGATCGAGCGCGCACGCGGCCGGTTCTGGAAGTCGACGAAGAAACCGTGACCGTTGGCCAGATGATTCAATATCTGCGGCGCCGTCTCTCGCTCGAAGATCGTCCGATTCGATTGAAGCAAATGTTGCGCAATGTGCCGTCGCGTCCGGCGCTGGTCTGCATGTTTCTGGCGCTGCTCGAACTCGTGAGGCTCCAGGCAATCCAGGTGCGGCAAGATCACGTCTTCGGAGAAGTTCTGGTGAGAAAACATTCGCACTTCGAAGAAGTGATGACGGAACAGGCTGCGGTGCGCGATGATTGGAAGTAAAGTCAGTTGCCAGTGACCAGTTGCCAGCGAAGCTTCGCTGGTTTTACTGGCAACTGGTCACTGGCAACTGGCAACTGACCCTATGAGTCTTAGACCCCAACTTGAAGCCATCATCTATGCGGCGGAAACGCCCATTTCGCTCGACCAGATTTATTCGCTGGTTAAGGATTCTCTGCTGCCGCAATCTCCCGACATCGACCCAGTCGAGATCAAGTCGCGCATCCGCGCCACGCTCGAAGAATTGATCGCCGATTATTCCAGCGCAAACCACGGAATCGAAATTCGCCAGGTTGCCGGCGGATATCGCATGTCGACCAAGCCTGAACAGCATGACGTGGTGCGCGCATTCGCCAAGAGCCTGAAACCGCCTTTCCGGCTGTCGCTGCCGGCGCTCGAAACGCTCGCGGTCATCGCCTACAAGCAGCCGGCCACGGTGCCAGAGATCAGCGAAATTCGCGGAGTCGATTCCGGCGGAGTCATCGCCACGCTGCTCGACCGCAAGCTCATCACTACCGCCGGCAGAAAAGCGGTCATCGGCCGGCCGATTCTCTACAAGACCAGCAAAGAATTCTTGCTTCGCTTTGGGCTGAAAGATATTCACGAACTGCCCAGCATGGAAGAATTCGAGAAGTTGATGGCGGAGTCCTTCCAGAGCGATCTGCTAACGAGTGATGGCGCGCCGCAAGAAGCGTCTTCGAATATCGCGGCGGCGAGGGATGATAATTATTCTGAAATTGAAAATTCAGCAGACGCTGGCGAGACGACCGGCACCGAGTCTGCCGGCGAAGAGCAATCCGAAGCGCCAGCCAGCATCAAACCGGAGTAGCCATGCCAGCCGAACGTCTGCAAAAAATTATCGCTGCTGCCGGAATTGCATCGCGCCGCAAATCCGAAGAACTGATTACTGCCGGCCATGTGCAGGTCAATGGACAGGTGGTCACCGAGCTCGGCACCAAAGCCGATCCTGAGCAAGACCACATTCGCGTTAACGGCAAGCTGCTGCAAGGGCCCGAACGCTTCACCTACGTCGTCCTCAACAAGCCCAAGGGATACGTGACGACAGTAAGCGATGACAAGAAGCGACCCACCGTGATGGACTTGGTGAGCAAGGTCAAAGGCCGCGTCTATCCCGTAGGCCGTCTCGACTGGGCGAGCGAGGGCTTGATCCTGATGACCAATGACGGCGCGCTCGCAAACGGGTTGATGAAAGCGTCATCCAACGTGCCGAAAGTCTACGTAGTCAAAGTTGCCGGTCAGCCCGATGAAGCGAAGCTCGACAAGCTGCGCCACGGAGTTTCCATCGCCGAAAAAGGCGGACGGCGAGTGCGTACCGCTCCGGCCAAAATTCGGATGATTCGCGAGGGCGATAATCCGTGGCTGGAAGTGACCATCATCGAAGGGCGCAATCGTCAGGTAAGAAAAATGTTTGAAGAAGTTGGGCATCACGTGGAGAAGATTCGCCGCGTGCAGTATGGCCCGCTAGCGCTCGACGTGCCGCCAGGAGATTGGCGCAACTTGACCCTGCTCGAAGTGGCGAAATTGAAAACGGCCGCAGCGGGAGGGAGGGTTGCAAGTCCGCCGAGCCCGTTCATCCCCGCTCGAGCGCCAAAAGCCACACCGATCAAGCCGAAGCGTAGAGCGACACCTGCGAACCCGGCGCGTGCATCAAAATTTATACACGCGGCGGCTTCACCGCAAAAGTTCGCTACGTCGAAACCGACGCGCCCAGCGCGAAGTGGATCTTTCAAACCCTCGCGCACACCCAGACACAAGCACAACTAACGTTTTGCTTCCGCGAGCATGGGCAGGCGCGCCGCTCCATACAGCCCCGCATCGCTGCCGAGCAGAGCGCGAGTCACGATGGTTTTGTGGCCCGGACCAGACTTGACGTGCGCCGACGCTCCCTCATGGCTGGCGTTTGGGTCGGGCGGCGCCGTGGCCGCGTAAACGAGCGAGCGCTTGCGCAACTCAGCGTACATCGCAGGGGCGAAAGCCTCCCACGCGCTCGAAGCGCCGCCGCCAATTACGTAAATGGGAAGGTTCAGCGAATTCACCATCGCCGATAGCACGATGCCGAGACAGCGGCCGACGTAGTGGAAGATGCCGCGCGCATCTTGGTCGCCTTGAATGGCGAGGTTGTAGAGCGACTTCGCACTGAACTCCGGATCGGAGTTGGCGCTGAGCGCCAGCGTCGACTTGCTGTTGGCGGCGATCGCTTCGCGCGCCAGACGAACCATCGCGGTCGCCGAAGCGTATTGCTCCAGGCAGCCCAAATTTCCGCAGCCGCATAGGTGGCCGTTGGGCTCCACGGTGGTGTGGCCGAACTCGCCAGCCATACCGTTCGCGCCGCGCCAGATGTTGCCACCCATGACTAGCCCGCCGCCGACTCCGGTACCGAGCGTCAACATGGCAACATCGGCGTAATCCTTGGCCGCCCCCAGCCATTTTTCGCCGAGCGCCGCCACGTTGGCATCATTTTCGAGGATGACGACGGTCTTCAGTCGTTGTTCGATGTTGGCGCGGGCGGGATAGTCGACCCAGTCAGGAAGGTTGGGCGATTCGCGCACCAAGCCGGTTTGCATATCAATGATGCCGGGCACGCCGATGCCAATTCCGACCAACGGAGAGAAGTCGCGGTATTTGTCTGAGAGATGCTGGATGGAATCGCACATGTCAGCGAGCACCTGGTCGCGTCCCCGTTGAACTTTCGTGCCGAGCGTGACCTTCTCGATGAGCGTGCCTTGATCATCCACGGCTGCGATGCGCAGGTTGGTACCGCCGAGGTCAACTCCAATGGAAAATTTATTCATAGATTCAAGTCGCTATAGCCGTCTCGGAAAGCCAGAGTGCAGAAACATGATTCGCGGACTCGCTTGAGTCCCGCCCTTTCTTGTACAGCGGGAGTGCCAATTCGTCAATATTGAATCGTTCTATTAGGCCTATTTTTGACATTTTGCGCAGTAGTGGCTGCTGCGGCCGGCGAGCACGACGCGACGGATAGGGATCTTGCACACCAGGCAAGGTTCTCCTTCGCGGCCATAGACACGATGCTGCAATTGGAAGAATCCTTCTTCGCCATCCGCGTCCACGTAATCGGAAATCGACGATCCGCCGAGTGCGATCGCCTCGCGCAGTACCTCCCGAACGGCGCGATGCAGCTTGCTCAATTGCACGCGCGTGAGGGACGCCGCCCGCCGCCGCGGACGGATGCCGGCGCGAAACAGCGATTCGTCGGCGTAGATGTTGCCCACGCCGCGCAACAATTTCTGATTCAGGAGCGCGCTCTTGATTGGAGTCTTGCGTCCGCGGAAAAGTGCGATGAACTGCTCCTCGGTGGCTTCGAGCGGCTCGATTCCGCCGGGATCGAAGGCGCCGGCGCCGGTCGAGTCGAGATGGACGCTGAGCTTGCCGAACATGCGCGGATCGATGAACCGCAATTCGCGTCCGGATGCGAGCTTGGCGATCAGGTGGGTGTGTTTTGCAATCGCTTCGGCTGGTTCAGAAACCATCATGCGGCCCGTCATGCCGAGATGGACGATCCACTGCGCGGTGTTAAGGGAGGCGCTGCGCTGAATCTTGGCGCGAGACTCGTGTTTGGATCTTTTCGGCCGACCTTCACCATCCAGATCGAACACAATATGTTTGCCAGCTCGATGTACGCGCGCGATTCGCTTGCCCTCAAGCGTCGACGCGATGAGTGCGGCCGGCGACTTGAGCGGCTGTTTCTTCGATCCGATCCAGACCGATTCGATGACGTCTTCGGCGACGCGCTTGTTGAGGCCTTGCGCAACGGTTTCGACCTCGGGGAGTTCGGGCACGCATTTCAGGATACTAGATCGGTGCGAGGTTCTCAGAAATCAAACGCAACCCGGTTTCACCGAGAACTCGGCACTG
>JBEKXO010000254.1:0-6354 GCA_049511995.1 Terriglobales bacterium | reverse complement strand
AACAGCCTACGCCGAAGAGCGACTGACGGAAACTCTGACCACAGACCGGGCGTGTCGTGCTACCCTATCCGCGTGGCGAAGCCAAAGAAAGTCGACTTAGAAGATCCGGTTCCCGTCACGGATGATGAAGACGAAGAAACTCTCGCCGCCATCGACGAAGGTATTCGGGACGCTGAAGCGGGGCGAACCGTGCCAGCGACAGAAGCCCTACGCCTCTTACCTGATCTCCATACTTACCAGGACGCTTTGGTTCTCAAGGGACTGGAAGACATGCGGAGAGGCCAAGTCGTAAACCACGAGCATGTCCTAAGTCGTCTCAAGACGTAGGGCGCAACCCCTTAGTCCAATCTTCGACTTTCAGACCCTTAATCCGCCCAAACGCCCGATCATTGGTGACGAGGATTGCGCCCAACGCAAGAGCGTGCGCGCCAATCATGGCATCAAGGTTCCCCATCCGCTGGCCCTCGCGTTCCAACCCGGCTCGGAGCTGTCCATATTGTTGAGCCGCGTCTGAATCCCAGGGCAGGATTGCCACGCGCAAAAAGAAATCTTCAATCGTGTTGTGCAGGCGAGTGGCATGAGGCAGCCGCGCCGCTCCAAAACCCAACTCACCTTCCGTGACTGCGGAAATGGCGAGTTGCGACATTGGAACTCTCACTAACCGGCGATCAACCGCCGCACTATTCCCCTTGATAACAAAGCTCGCCACGTTGGTATCAAGAAGGTAGCGAATCTCCATCAGAACAACTCGCGTTTCTGTGGCACTTCATCCTGGCGATCGGCCATGAACTCATCGGGAATATTGGCTTCTCGCCGGAGCTTGAAAAAACTGTCCCAGGACTCGGGACGCCGCGAGAGAATCACGTCTCCGGTAGTTTGATCTTGCCGTATAAAGACCTCGCGGCCTTCAAAACGAAATTCGGCAGGCAAGCGGACCGCCTGGCTGCGACCATTGAGAAAGAGCTTTGCAGTGCGCGGCATCGGGAAGCCTCCCGTATGATATATACCATGATATATTACAAAAAGTCAAGGCTACAACTGGACAGCCGGATCGAGAGATGTCTTTTCGATGATCTCTACTGCAGCTGAATTCCCGGATACCACCCGCTCTTGGCTAGAAACGCCTTCGGGTCGGTCATCTCCAGAATTTCGCGGAAGGCTTGGCGCTTGTCGGCGGAATGTTGATAGTAGGATTTGACGATGCGATATCCGACCCAATAACCCAGGTCGCCCGGCTTTTCGCGCGTTCCGTTGTAAAGCCATTTGGAAATGTCGGTCTTGTCTTCGTCGGGGACAAACGCTGTCTCTATTTCTTTTTCGCGCCCCTTCATCGTGCCTACGAACTGGTAGGAGGAGATCTCTCCCGAAATCAACTCCGCTGTGAAGTCAGCCGCCCCTTCGATCAGGGACATCTCGAGCACCGTCGGATGCTCGTCGTCGGCAAGAGACTGCGCCTGCTGGACGTGCGCATATTCGTGAGCGATCACATGCACGAAACGGTCTTCGACATTGGGATTCATCCAATTCGTCGCGCAAAGAGCCTCAAGGCCAACCTGAACGCCGAATGCAGGACTTCCAACAGCCACCGGTTTTCCGCGTCCCACCGCGATCGTCACCGGCGGGAATTTCGCCTCTGGATAGCGATCGCGCAGCTTGAGCATTGCGGCCTGCAAGCGTTCGCGCACTTGAGGCAGGACGGCCGTGCAACGCCTGGCGTCGGAATAGATCTCTGGATGCTCGGTCAAGGTTTTGGCAATCGCAGTCCCAGAAACGTTTCGCACCTTGGCCAGATGGTGAAGCCCCTCCGAACCGGGATCGATATAGTCGTGCTGAAGCTGATCGGCGGTCGGATGTCCGCCCGCAGCGTCGTAGACCTTATAGAAGCGGTCGACGTCGTCGATCTGGATGACCGGCCCCGCTGCGGGAACAGCGGCCTCTGACTTCGCGCTCTGCGCCGCTTCCGAGATCGCCGCACAGGCCAGCACACTAATGACCAAGACGACGCTGATGCCGATAAACTTCATGTTCGCCTCACGACACTGTTGAAACCATCGAGTCTCAGGATAACCCTCATTACGAACGAGAGTAACGTCCCGGCATGGACCAGCCGAAATGACGATAGAATGTGCCCTAAGACATAAGGAGATATTGGGCCCTGATGGCACAGTACGACGAACTGCTGAAGGAATTTGAGGTAAATGGACGTTCCTCAAAAGGGACGCTGGTTTTGATGGAACAGGTCGCGCAGCGGCTCCATGAAGCCATGACTCGCTACAACTGGGTCGGCTTTTATCTCATGGACACCTCGTCTCATGACGCGCTGGTGCTCGGACCCTATGCCGGCAGTTTCATGCCCACGCTGCGTATCCCGCTCGACAAGGGATTGTGCGGGGCGGCAGCCACCTCCGCGAAGCCAGTAGTCGTCAATAATGTGAAAGCGGATCCCCGGTATCTCGGATCAGACCTGGTGAAATCAAACATGGTCGTGCCAATTCTGCTGAAGAAACGGGTGACGGCCGAGTTGTGCATCGAGAGCTATTTCGCGGACACATTCACGGCCCCTGAGCAGAATTTTATCGAGTCATGTGCCGCGCTGGTCGGCCGAGCGTTAGAGAAAGACGGCCTTGGCACTGCATAGCGAGAACATCACTTTTCTCGATTCCCTACCCTCTGAAGTCCGATACGCCGTTCCACACCAACTGCACGGCGATCGCGAGAATCAGAAATCCGAAAATGCGGTTGATGGCGCCAACCGCGCTTGGACCGAGGCGTTTTACGAACGGACCTCCAAGACGAAGACATAAATAAACAGTCAGGCCAAGCGCCACGATTCCGACCAGCATTCCGACGTACCAAAGCAAATGATCGACGTGCGCCGCAAGGCCCATAACTACGCCGATCGAGCCTGGCCCAGAAAGCATCGGCATCGCCATCGGAGTAAGGGAAATGTCCTCTTTAGTCAGAGCTTCATGGCTTTCCGCCATGGTCATGCGGCTGGAGCCAGTGACCATGCCCCAAGCCGTATTGGCCACGATCAGCCCTCCTGCGATCTTCAGGACAGGCAAAGAGATTCCGAAGAAGTTGAGCACGAAGCGTCCGAAGAGCATGAACACGACCAGGATCGCTATGACATAAAGCGCGGTCTTTAGAGCCGTGCTGCGGCGCTCTTCCGGCGAATAGTCGGCGGTCAGCGAAAAGAAGAGCGGAATGCCGCCGAAAGGGTTGACGATAGGAAACAAGGCCAGGAATGTCTCAGTCGCTGCCGTTGGCAAGTCGTGCACCACGTGTTGAATGGCGATCTGTGCGTTCATTGGTATCGCGGTCTCAGGCTTTTGAGCACACGTTCCCTGGCTCGCAGCATTTGGGGATATGAGTATACCTCGCTAGGTTGGCTCTCAGGCGCTTGCAACTAGGACTAGCGACTTCTTCGGGAAATGGCCGCTCGGCGTCGTGATGCGTGCGGTCCGACTATTTTACGGGCTTGGAAAAGGGCGCGCCATTTAAGTATGTCGCCGCATCAGCGGCTATGTCGCCAGTCGCGTGCTTGATCGGGCTCGCCGTGGCTTGGATCGATTTGGATTTCGATGCTGGTTTGTAGCGATCATCCAGATAGGTAACGGTGTCAGGGGCAATTGGATCCTCCGTATGCCGAGTTGAAATGTGTGGTCGATCATGATTAGCAGCGCTTGGTTTGGCGATCGGCTCGACATTCTCGGCCACGGGGCTTGGCGCGTTCGCGCTAGTGGGAGCTGCAACTGCGGGGACCGGCGCGGCGCGTCCAGTCCAGGCTTTCGCAGCCGGACGCAGACCGAAGGCGAGAAATAGAGCCAGCAGAACCAACAGGGCAAGGGTCAGTGCGGCCGGCGCCATCGATTTCCATCCGACTGTGCGATCGATAAGTTGTGGCTCCCAAATCGGCAGCACCACAGCGGGCCCAGCAAAAGGGGACGCGATCGACGAGGTCTGGCGCGCGAAATAGCCTATTGGTTCGCCCGACTTTTCGCCTTCGATTGTCGAGACTGACCCGGTGTTGGCAGTCGTGGTTTCGACGGATGTGGATTCCGGGTCGAGCGAAGTCTCTTCCGGTGCCAGCACGGTCAGCGCAGTAGAATGCGCAGGTTCCGCCTCTTCCGCGCCAACGATACTTGTAACGACGTTGGCCGGCGGAGTTTCCTCGGAAACACGCATATCCCGAACCACTGCTGGCGTGAGAATGATCTCTTCCACCGGGGCTTTCACCCGATGCACGAATTCCAGCGACGCGGTTCGCTTGCCTTCATTGGCGACCACGCTTGCGACTAAGACGTCGCCCGCGCCATCGTCGACGCGCAATTCAAGGTCGACAGGATTGTCGGGTACGGAATCGGGTGAAACAATCTCTACGGCATAACCGCGGCCAAGTAGATGAAACGCCAATTCGCGCGCGCAAAGATCGGAATGCGTGATGATTCTGGCCAGAGCCATGACTCTCCTCCCCCCGGAAAACGAGTCGGGCATAGGATGCAGAATCTGGTCGCTGCGACTATCTATATTGTTGCAGGACTGTGACCGCGCGGTTTAATGCCGCCGCTAGGACCGCGATCTGCTGCTGAGTCCGTTGCAGATCGTTGCGATCGATTGCCTCGTTAACCCCCGGAATGACTACCGCGGCGTAGCCGGTGTATTGGCCAGGAGCATAAATCGCATGGTGGTACCACGATCGGTTCGGTAGCCCTTCCGGGATCAAGAGGGCTCGCTCGGCTTGCCCCAGGGTTGCGTTAAGGTGGTCCGCGGTGGCCGGTAGTTTCCGCTGTTTTTGCAGGATTTTCGCGCCTGCCTCCTGCAGCCGGCGCGCCGCGTCAAGGGCGGCTGAAAAGTCGGGGGCCTTCTCCCCGAACCTGTCTTTACTCTTATTCTTGGCGCCGTTGATATAAACCAGGATTTCCTTTCCGTAGTTTTCGTAGTCGTAGGGTAGGACGTCGGCGTCGGACATGCGCAGCACTTCCATGCCGAACATACGCGCCATTTCCTGCTCGTAGACGAATTCGGGGTCGCCAAACTTCTTGAACCAGGTAAAGTCATCAAAAGTTGAGTGATAAACGCCGTAATCGCCGGACGAGCTCATGTCGGTCGAGGGCACGCCGAGATGCTGCAGGAACACGCTGTAGTCGGAGCCACTGCCGAGATCGCCGACCGGGACGTCATTTTGCGCGGCATTCGGCGGCGAGCGGAAGCTGGCTGTCTCCTGCGGGTGATTGGTCTCGGAATTCGGCTGGTTTGCTTTCTTCCACGCGGAATAGACGGTCCCGCCCTGGGGCGAAGGGACGGCTTTTGAAATCTCGCGGATGAATTCTTTGAGCGTGGGCGTGCCCGAGGCACCGAACTTCTTGCCGGCTACGGCCACGTCCATGTTGAAGTAGGCAGCAGCTTTCCCGAGATCTTGTGCGTGGTCTTCACCCCATTCGGTCGAACCGATCAGGCCTTCTTCTTCAGCGTCCCAGCTGCCGAAGACGATGGTACGCTTTGGCTTCCAGCCTGATTTCAGCAACTCGCCCAAGCCGTGGACAGCTTCGAGCATGGAGGCTGTGCCGCTGTTGGGATCGACGGCTCCGTAAACCCATGCGTCGCGATGATTGCCGGCGACGACCCACTCGTCGGGCGAGGACGTGCCGCGGATTTTGCCGATAACATCCCAGATGGTGCGGAATTGGTAATCCTGCTTGAGGTGCATCCTGACCTTCGACGGGCCGGGGCCGACGTGGTAGGTGAAGGGCAGCGCGCCCTGCCACTCACGCGGCGAGGCTGGACCGCCGAGGTGCTCGAGGATGGGCGCGGCGTCCGCATATGAAAGAGGAGTGACGGGAATCTTCGGCAGTTGCTCGGAGTCGGCGGGAGAAATTCGTTTGGAGTCCGGCAGCGACGGAGTGGAAGCGATGCCGGGAGTGGTGGGGTCTCCGGGAAACTGAAACATGTAGCCGATTGATCCGCGCTGGACGCCGGTTGCGGGGCGCCACGGACCTTTTGGATAAGGGTCGCCGCGGTAGTAGCCATCATCTTTCGGGTCGGAATAAATAATGACTCCAGCCGCGCCGCGCTCCTGCGCGACGAATGCTTTGACGCCGCGGAAATTTTCTCCGTAGCGAACGATGACAATCTTGCCGCGGACGTCCACATTCAACTGCTTGAGTTTGTCAAAATCGGCGGGCGCGCCGTAGTTGGCATAGACAACGTCGGCCTCGGCGTCGCCCGAGGGCGACATGCCGTTGTAGGGAGTAACAACACGCGGGTCGTCCTGAAAGGGATCGTCATCGACGTGCTCGCGCTGCGGACCATGCATTTCAACGCCCGGAGGTGCAGTCATGTCGACGCGGATCT
>JBEKXO010000253.1:0-6354 GCA_049511995.1 Terriglobales bacterium | reverse complement strand
ATCTACACGCAGGCGAGCAGCTATATATCCGTTGCCTATAATCCGAAAAATGTGACGCCCGCCCCGGGCTTCACCTTGTACGTCACGACCACGGCGGGCACCGTGATCTTCGGCGAGGCGATTAATCCAGCGGAGGGGGCAATTCGAACGCTGATCCTGACCGACATCCAAAACACGAAGCTTCAGGGAGTGAGTGCCATGCAGCCATCTTTCCTGGAACTGCCTGACCTCAATTGATCGCGGCTAGGCTGCGTCTCTTTTGAACGACCGGGCGGCCGCTTCTTCGTCATCGAATACTTCAAAAATAGTGAGCAGCTTGGTGATTTGGAGCAGGTCGCCAACGCGCTGGCTCAGGCTAGCCAGTTTCACCGAGCCTCCGGCATTGCGGGCCGTGGTGTAAAGCGAAACCAGCGTTCCGAGCCCGCCGCTATCGATGTGATTCACTTCACGGAGATTCAGAACCACCTTCGGGCTCTCGGCCAGCAGTTTCTTGACCGTATCGCGCAGGCTGGCCGACTCTTCGCCAAAGATGAGCCGTCCGCTACAATCCACTACCAGTATGCCCTCCACGGCTCGTGTGCTCATTCTGAGTTGCATAGACGGCATCTCCAATTTTCACGGTAACAACGCAATCCAAGAGCCTACCTTGGCAGACTTCGCGGCGCAAGCGGTTCGCTCGAAGCCCGAAGCTCGCAGCCGCGCTCCCGCGAGATTGTATAATCAAGAATTCCAATGAGCTATCAGGTCCTGGCGCGCAAATACCGTCCCCAAAAATTCTCCGACGTCATCGGCCAGGAGCACGTGACCCGAACCCTGCAAAACGCGATCGCGCAGGAGCGCATTGCCCACGGCTATATTTTCAGCGGCCATCGCGGCATCGGCAAGACCACGGTCGCTCGCATCTTGGCCATGGCGCTCAATTGCAGGTCGTCGGAAAAGCCGTCCGCCGAGCCCTGCGGCGTTTGCGAATCCTGCACCGAAATTCGCGCCGGCAATTCCGTCGACGTCATTGAAATCGACGCCGCCACCAATCGCGGCATCGACGAGATCCGCGAATTGCGCGAAGCCGCTCGCTATCGGCCGGCGCGCGATCGCTTCAAGATCTATATTCTCGACGAAGCCCACCAGATCACCGACGCAGCCTTCAACGCGCTGCTTAAAACGCTGGAGGAGCCTCCCAGTCACGTCATCTTCATGATGGCGACCACGCAGCCCGAAGATATTCCGCAAACTATTCGCTCGCGTTGCCAGCACTTCAGCTATCGCGCGATGAAGTTTGACGCCATCGTCGGTCAGCTTCGCGACATCGTCACCAAAGAAAATATCCCCGCCGACGAGAATGCCCTCGCCCTGCTGGCGGAGGCGGGCGACGGATCGATGCGCGACGCGCTATCGATTCTCGATCAGGCCATTGCCTCGACCTCCGACCACCTGACCGCAGATTCCGTACGCAGCCTGATCGGCTCCGCTCCGGCAGCGGCGCTCGAAACTGTAATGCAGGCGGTCGCGGAAAGCTCGAGCGAGAAGATTCTCGTATTGGTCGATGAACTCATCGGCGAGGGCCACAGCCCGGCGCACTTCGCGCGCCAGTTGGTGCGTTTCCTGCGCAATGTAACGGTGGCGAAGATAGCGGGTAAAGATTCGCCGCTGCTGCAGGTCTCCTCCGACGAGCGAGCTCGCGTCGACCGCATCGCTGAACTATTCAGCGAAGAAGACCTGACGCGCCATTTGCAGATCATGCTGCGCACTCACGGCGAACTCGGATATCGCCACGAGCAGCGTTTCCACCTGGAGTTGGGCTTGCTGAAAATGGCGCACGCGCAGCGCCTGCTGCCGATCGAGCAACTGCTGAGCGATGCGGCAGCTTCTAGTCCCGCGACGCGGCCCGGGATCGTCAGGCACAATGCGGCGCAGGTGGATATTCGACGCCCTGACGCTTCCACCGCCGCCCGATCAAACTCGGTGTCGCCCTTCGCCGCTGACTCCGCGCGAAAAGGCGATCCCAGGGCCGAAGCTTCCGGTGATCTCGCGGTATTCGCGGGCGGGGGCGCCCGCGCCACACAAAATTCCGGTGCGAGCGGCGCCAACGTCGTCATTATGGGATCGACGGCGCTGGCGGTAGAAGAAGTTTCTCCTGCGCCCGAACCGCAGGCGACCGGCCTCAGCGAGGCTCAGTCTGAAGCCAGTGTCGAATCGCTTCGCGATGCCGTTCTCATTGCCCTGTCCAGTCAGCAAATGCTGGTATCGGTTTTGGAAAGCGCGGAATGGACGTTGAATGGAAATTCCCTGAGCGCAAAAGTGGCCGCCTCGGGCACGATGATCGAGATGGCATTTACGTCCGAAACTCGCCGCCTCGCCAGCGCCGCTGCCACGGCTCGCGCCGGCAGAGCAATCAAGGTGCAAGTCGAATCGGGCGGTGTGGTGCAGGCGGTGTCCACTCCCCGTCGTCCCGCCAATGGAAGCGCGCGCAGCCGCGCAGAACAGGATCCCATCGTCCAAAAAATGCAGGAAAAATTTGGCGCGGAAATCCGCACCGTGATCGACTATCGAGAGAAAGGGTGAAGCCAATTTGTAATTTGTAATTGAAAAACCGCGCCGCTAGTGTTGCCTTTTAAATTACAAATTACCAATCACCAATCACAAATTTTCTTATGTCTGGATTCAATTTGCAGGACCTCATGGCGCAGGCCAAGCAGCAGTACGAAACGCTGCAGAAGAAGATGGAGCAGACCGTGGTCGAAGCTTCGTCCGGCGGCGGCTCGGTCACTGTCAAAATGGATGGCCGTAAGCAAGTCGTCGCCATCAAGATCGATCCCGAAGCCGTAAAATCCGGCGATGTAGAAATGCTGCAAGACCTGGTGATGGCCGCGATGAATGAAGCCAGCCGAAAAGTCGACCAGGCTATGCAATCCAGCGTCGGCGGAATGCTGGGGGGACTGGGAATGAATTTGTAATTTGCGGTTTGTAATTTGTAATCGAAAGCCAAGCTTCCAGTTACCGGTTTTTGAATTACAAATTACAAATCACCGATCACAAATCCTATGTCTCGTTTTGCCGAGCCGATGACCCGGCTCATCGACGAACTCAAGAAGCTGCCGGGAATCGGCAACAAGAGCGCCCAGCGTTTGGCATTTCATATTCTGCGTTCGAGCGCGGATGACGCCGACGCGCTGGCCTCGGCCGTTCGCGACGTCAAAGCCAAGCTGCGTCTATGCTCGGTCTGCAACAACATCACCGACGTCGATCCCTGCGTCTATTGCAGCAGTCCGACGCGCAATCAAAAGCTCGTGTGCGTGGTTGAGGAGCCGACGAACATCGCCGCGGTCGAGAAGACACGCCATTTTAATGGCGTCTATCACGTCCTCCACGGCTCGCTTTCGCCCCTGCACGGCGTCGGCCCGGAGCAGTTGCGCATTGAAAATCTCATGACCCGGATCGGCGGCGGCGAAATCGAAGAGGTCATCCTCGCCACCAATCCCACTGTCGAAGGTGAAGCCACGGCTACCTACCTCGCCCAGCAACTCAAGCGCCAGGGAGTGCTGGTGACTCGCATCGCCATGGGGATTCCGGTGGGCAGCGACATCGAGTACACCGACGAAGTCACCATGCTCAAGGCCATGGAAGGCCGCCGCGAGATGTAGATTTCGCGGATTGCCGCGCCGGCAAGATACTTACCGCAGTCCAAGACCGAACGCCTACCGGAACGGCACTGGCTCACCGCAAAGTTTCCCGCGTATAATGGGCCAACATTTTCTCCGGGAGAATGAACCAATGTGCCGTGCCGTACGCTTCCTGCAAACCCTTGTCTTCTGCGCCGCCACCCTCGTTACGCTGGCGGGCATATGTGTGCGTAGCCTGCACGCGCAAGATGCGCGCCCCATTCCTGCGCCATCTATGGCCCTTCGCGGCATTCCCGAAGACTGGAGCAACCGGCACGTCATCTACACCCGCAACGGTTCGTTTGAAGACATGGTGAAGGTGCGCGACGACCCGCGCTTTATCAATAGCCTTCGCCTGCATAATACGCAGGAGCACCCGAGCCAGACCAAACAGGCGGCTGCAACAGAGTTGTTTAAAAAGAAAAACTCTAAGGTCGACTGGTCAATTTCTCTTGGTCACTGGGCTGGCATGGCAATTGGCGAAACTCCCGCAAAATATACCTTTGACCCGGACGCGCCGCCGACGTGCACCAACCTCACCGCTGTTCCTCCTACGATTGGCGACTTCGTGGTGTTCACGATTGACGTCCCGACCGGGCATGTAGCTGCGGCCTCTCAGGGAAATCTCGTCGGCATAACAAATCTTTATTCGGGCAGTCCTGCTGGCCCTTGCGGCACCCATCCGACGTTTCTATTTTCTTACGCCATCGGATCGAACGGCTCCCAGTTGTCGCCCGTTATTTCAGGCAATGGCGCGCAGATTGCATGGATTGAGAATGCGAGTCCCGCCGCCATTCTCCACGTCACCACATGGGCGCCTGGGCAAGGAACCAACGCCACCGTACGCTCGGTCGCAATCGGAAGTGGTTCCAGTGACGTGACCCTCAACTACACAACCAGCACTTCGAACCCGAACTGCGTGACGACTTCGAGCACCAACACTAATTCCGACCTTTATGTCGACTATCAGAATAACGTCGGATACATCGGCGCCGACAACGGAATTCTTTACCATATCAACAACCTGTTTGGGGGCACGCCGACAGTCGACTTCTGCACCGTCGCCTCGGCCCTGCCGTTGGGCTCTCCGGTTTATGATTCCGAATCCGTTCAGGTTTTCGTCTCTGACCCCCTGACGCTCTACTCGTATACCGTGGGCTCTTCTAGCTTCACGAACCTGGCGTCGTACGGCTATGGCGCCGGCGGCGCCTCGCAAACCTCTGGGCCGATGCTGGACAGCTTCGACGGCTATGTCTACATGTTCTCCGCCGATGACACTAACCACCATACCTCCATGACGCAATTGCCCATCAGCATGGCTTCTGCTGCTGTTGTCTCTCTGGGACCGGCCAGCACTGCAGCGTACCCCATCCTCTACCTCGGTGCGTTCGACAACAACTATTTCAACAATGGACCGAGCAGCTCCTCGACCATATATACGTGCGGGGCCGACCCGACCAATCCGCTTGCGCAGGACCTTTACGCGATTGGTTTCACTGCCGGGCCGACCAACCCGAGTCTCGTTATGACTGCGAACCCCAATGTCAACACCAGCCACGATACCGGAACCTGTTCACCGATCACTGAGTTTTATGATGGCACGACAGACCGCATCTTCGTTGGCATGGGAGACCCCAACTACGTCGAGAATGGAGACGACGGAGCCGACATCGTCACCATGTGGGATGTCACTACTCAACTCACCGATCCCACCACGACTCCAACCGCGACGAGCGCCGCCGATTATTTTGGTGGCACAACTGGCTTCCCTATCGATAACAATGCCATCGGTACAGCCCAGGCGGAGAGCATTTACTTCTCGACGCTTGCGCCGATTCCCTCTACCGACACCTTCCGCTGCTTCGCCAATCACTTCTGCGCCGTAAAGCTGACGCAAAGCGGCCTTCAGTAGGCCCAGTTAGCAAGAGGGCGGGCGGCGAATGCGCCGACTAGCGCCCGGCCGATCGACGAGTAGGTGAGTTCTAAGCCGTGCTGAGGCTGGGAAAAAAAACTAAGAAGTCTTGCGGTTGCGGTGACACGGGCCTGACACATCGGTTTTACCGCAACTTAGCGCCTGCGTTTCAAAGACACGCTCGAAGCGGAAGGCAGGCTTCGCATAGGGCTTACGGCCTCGGACCGGCTCGGTTCGCGGTTTGGATTCTTCCGTAGTTTCTGCTGGATTTCTATTCGCCATTTTCAACGTTCACCTCGGACAGCCGAGCCCCCGCCAACGACCCAAATCCACAGTGGAAGAATTATACCGTAGTGAGAGTTTAGCCGAAAGCTCGCGCGGCTGCGTCTTTTCGGAGGATCATTTTTCAGCAGCGCCCGCGCGGCTCATCATCAGAGTACGTCAATCGCTTCAATCGCCGGACGTCCCCAGCAGAAATCCATTGGCCTCTTCTTCCGCGGCCACCAGGCCTTCGGGCAGTGTGCCGCGGTTATATTCCGCCATGCGGTTTTTCCACTTGAGAAAGTCGGTGATGCTCTCCGGTTCAATGCGGATTTCGACCCGCCGCAGACTCGCCAGCAGCAGGTTCATCTCGTTTTGGAAACCGGACGCGGAACGCAGATTTTTCGCTGACGCCTTCACCCGCTCGATCTCGCGGCCGCGCGCCTCCAACAACCCCCAGCCCGCAGGCAACTCCTCGACCCGTATCAATCCGCGGGGCGCCAGGTAATAGCGTTCACAGCC
>JBEKXO010000252.1:0-6452 GCA_049511995.1 Terriglobales bacterium | reverse complement strand
GGGGACGCCAAACCTAATCAATGAGTTACCGGGATTTCCCCAGAAACTCGCGGTACAACGACAGTACAACTTGGTTTCGAGCGGATCATGCCGACCACCTTGCTTTGTGCCGCTCGCTTCTGTGGACTCAGGGCCTGTGTGTAGGTGTCCAACGTCATCTTTGCTGTTGAGTGCCGCAACAGCTCCTGCACGACCTTGACATCCTCCCCATTACCTTTGAGCAACGTAGAAAATGTGTGGCGAAATGTGTGCCACGAGATCCTCTTGGTGATCCCCAGTTTTCGAGCTGCGGGTTGAATGTAATCGCGCATTATCGCGCTCAGCCAGACCGGCTGTTTCCCACGCTTGGCTCCAGCACGGTTGGCATCGGTGGCCCATACATAATCGGACGGCTTCTTGTAGGGGGTCACTTCATACCAGGCCGACAGATCCTGAGCCACATACTCGTCAATCGGCATCAGCTTTTTCGACACCTCCGTTTTGACCGGGCCTACGTGCTGGTCAACCAGCGACCGAGTCACGCTTACATGGAGATTCTTGAAATCGAAATCCTCCCACTTCAGCCCGGCCAGTTTGCCCCGGCGTAGTCCCGACGGCATGTCAAGAAGCACCACGGCCTTTTCCCGAACCCCCAGTACCTCCAGCAGTAGATGCATCTCTTCAACTTCGAGAATGTCCGGTATTCGCTCGCGCTTTGCAGAAACCCGAACACCAGACCCCTTGCCTGCACCTGCGATTGGGTTGCGGTCAGTGAACTCCCAACGTATTGCATGATTGAAAACGCTGCCCATCGCGTCGCGGATTTTTTCTCTCGTACCACCCGCCAGAAGCTTGCGTCTACCAAATTTGCTTGTGACAAGTGACTTGAGCCATTGCTCCACCGCAACGGTCTTGATAGCCCGGAGTTCGAGTTTCCCCCAATGAGGAAGCACCCAGCGGTTCAGAACCAGCGTCTTCCGGTTGCGGGTCGAATATGCTTTACCGTCCCGGCCACAATCAGCAAGTTCATGAATTTTGTAGTGCTCAACAGCCTCAGTCATAGTTATCGAAGTCAACTCTGTCGGGCCATCGGTGTTGATGTTTAGCCGCAGTCCAGCCAGCAAATCCTGCAGCTTTTTGCTGTTTTCGGGATAGTCCTTGACCCGTCCGATGGTTTTCTTGCGCTCGCGCGAAATGCCGTCCGCGCCTTTGTGCAGCCAGCGGAACTGCCATCTTTCTACCCCATCTTTGCGGATTATTGTTTGGAGACACCCATTCTGATAACGCGCCAGCATTCGTTTGCTCCTTGAATTCTGGCAGCGGTCGCAGTCCGAATTTACCTCAGTAGGCGTCGCGGAGTCTAGTTCACGGCAAATGTCATTTCCCGTGTTTGCCGATCACCAACAGAATGGGCCCTGGTGGTGATCCCGGCAGAGCCATCTTGCTAGCAAACGGATTCTCGACACCTTCACTCACTTATCCGACGCTACACGCGAGGCGATCTCGCGACGCGCGCGACCGCCTGCAATTACTTGCGACCGAAGCCAATCATCCAACTCCGAGAGATAAAAATGCCAGCGCTTCCGATCGGATCCGACCGGATGAGCCGGGAGTGAACCTTCACGAGCCTTGCGGAGTACAGTTTTCGGGTGCATGTTGAGAAAGCGAGCGGCGTATTGCTGACTGACGGGCGCCTCTCGAAGCGAGTGTGAGCGCTCAATTGGGGTGATCAGATTGGGCAGAAAGATCGCGGCGGCGCAAAAGGCACGGTGGGCGAAAATTAGGGCTGAGGAGAAAAAGGCTGCTTAGCAGATGGGGAGTCTGCTGCGGAGGTGCGGCAGGCTCTGATTCTCGCGATGTTTAATGGCGTTCAGCGTTCCACGGAGATGTGATCCCTTCTCTTTAAAGAGACTTTTCGCAGAGCGTTGAACGCCCTACTTTGACGGTAAACCCGTAGCGATCGCGCGGCTAGCTATGTCCATAGACTCACGATCATCGCAACGAGTTGCTATCCCCTGATCTCTTCGTGGCAACGCGCAGAGCTTCCTGAGAGCCTTAACATTTCCTCATATTGTTACGCCTAGCCTGTTCAGCATCTTTCGCGTGGAGTTGCTTCGATTGCTCGCTGCGGCCCGCGCCCAGAGCGAACTGGAGTGACTGGCCATCTTAGTTGGCTATTGGCACGGTTTGCGAGCGTCGGAACTGACGGGTTCGAGAGGCTTTACCCCTAAAGCGGTGCGCGATGGATATATTACAATCGTCCGCCTCAAGGGGTCTCTGAAGACCACGCAACCGCTCGTTTGTCATCCGGATCCGCGGCTGAACGTGCGCGAGCAAATCATTGCCCTGGCCGAGAACTCCGAGCCCGAGAAGCCGGTTTTCCAGTTCACCCGGCATCGTTTCTGGAAGATCATCCGGCAGCACGCTGCAAGACCGCGGGCATCGCAGCCGAATGACGACTTACTTGTTCAGCAGTGCTGGCCAGTTGAGCAGCAAGCTGATTGAGCTGGACTCGGCCCGCGCCGCGGTCACTGCGAGGACGCGCTGGCCGTCGGCGGTCACATCGAATAAAGGCGCTGTCGTGTCCAGGAGATTCACCTGGACGAGAGGGCGCAGAGATTTCACCCGCAAAGCCTGCGCGCTCAAATTCAATTCCGCTTTCATCAGCTGGTTACCAGTGCTGAGAAAGAAAAGGTCGCCCTTCTTGTCCCAGCGAACGAGCCATCCCCCGCCGTGTGAAATTTGGTACTTTCCACCCGGTCCCGGAAACGGAACTACATACACTTCCGGCTGGCCGGTCTCGTCGGAAAAATAGGCTAGCCAGTGACCGTCCGGCGAAAAATTTCCATCATACTGATTACCGGTAGCAACCGGAGCCGGCTCAAACGGCTTCCTGTCACCGAACAGAGGAAGACACCAGTTCGCCATGCCGCCCTGATTGGTGTTGAAGGCGTCATAGGACAAGTAACGGCCATCCGGCGACCAATCCACAACGGGCGAGGACCTAATCTCCGGGCCTAATGTCAGCAGCGTCTCTTCGGCGCCAGACCCATCCGACGGTTTGCGCACGATGCCGACTTTATCGCCAGAACTCAGACCGTACGCGATGTAATTTCCATCGGGTGACCACACGCTCCAACCGTTTTTGCCCGGACCGAATGTCATCCGCGTGCTGACCCCGCCGGCTGCGGGAAGCGACCACAAATCCATCGACTCCGCATTCTGGGGGTCGGCCGCCATGAATAGAATCTGTTTGCCATCCGGAGCAATTTTTGGAGAGAGGTGAAAAGCAACCTGCCCAACTGTGCCCAGCGGATTCCCGCTCAAATCAAACCATTGCAAGCGCGTTTCACGCGAGACAGCCTGAAAAGCCAGGACTGACGGGCCAGCGAGCGAATACCAGTCGGCATCCGCCACAGCAGTGGCGGCGCCTGAAAGCTTGCCGGAATTGGGATCAAAAGATTGGGCGAATATTTTCTCGTTCCTGATGAAAAACAGAAATCCGCCGGAATAAGCAGGCTGGCTGGCATCGTCGAGAACGAACCTGGCCTCCGGCGACGTTAGCGACCTGAGTTCGACACGCCTGTGCCGCTTCTTATCGATGGCCACAACCAGAAAGTGTTTCGCGTCAGGCAGCATTGCCGGACTGGACTCGGAGTAATCGTTCGCGCCCAAAGCCGCGGCCGCTACAGCCTTGCCGCCGGCTGCAGAAACCCGAAAGAGCGGCGAATGTGACGCGGGATTGAAAAGGATGGTGCCGTCAGGTGCCCACGCCGCCGAACCTGGCGAAGCACTATCGGCCAGTACCTGCAGGTTCCCGCCGCTCAACTCCACAGTCTTCAACTTGCCGCCAGCGAAAAACCCGAGCGAACGTCCGTCTGGCGACCAGAAGGGCGCCGCCGCACCATCCATGCCCGGAACCGCGGCGGCAGCGCTCGCTTTGAGCGAGCGTGTCCACAACTTAATGAAACCGTTCTGATCGATTGCCGTGAATGCCAGTTTGCTCTCGTCGGGAGAAACCACCGCGGGTCCTGAGCCAAAGCCAAAAGCAAGGAAACGAGTGTCGGTTGGAGGAGGAACAAACGCCAATACGGGGCCGGCTCCTGACGAGCGTGGATGAAGGTAAATCCAAAGCGCAAGAGCCACGGCAAAGATCGCAAATCCGCACAACAGCGACCACGCCAGCTTCTCACGGTTCTTGCGTCGGGCGGCGACCGGGATGGGCACACCGGCTTGCGATCCGCCTTCTGCGATCCACTGCAATCGCAGTTTGACATCGTGCACACTCTGAAAGCGCTCGTCAGGATCCTTGGCCACACAGGTTTTCACGACCCGGTCTAGCGCCGGTGGCGACATCGGCTGTACGGTTGAGACGGGCGGAGGATTCCTTTCCAGCACCGCGGCAATCACGCTGGCTGTCGTTTCCCCTTCAAACGCGCGATGCCCGGTCGCCATCTCGTACAGCACCGCACCCAGCGCAAAAATATCGCTGCGCGCATCAGCCTCCTTGCCTTCCACCTGCTCCGGCGACATGTACTGGAACGTCCCCACTACTGTGCCCTGAGCGGTCAACGGGTGACCCGCCGAAGGCCCGGACAAAGTCATGGTCAAACTGGAAGCCGGAGTTTCGTGGGTTGGTACGGCCTTGGCCAGTCCGAAGTCCATGAGCTTCGCGCCAGTCTTGGTCAGCATGATGTTGCCGGGTTTCAGATCGCGATGGATAACTCCGGTCTTGTGGGCTTTCCCCAGGCCTTCGCAGATTTCATTGCCGCACTTTAGCAACTGCTCGCCAGTAAGCGGACCCCTCCGCAAACGGTCGGCGAGGGTTTCGCCTTCCAGAAATTCCATGACCAGGTAATCGACTCCACCCTGGTGGCCGACGTCGAATAGTGTGCAGATATTGGGATGGTTCAGCGAAGAAATAGCGCGGGCCTCGCGATCGAAGCGCTGTTTGGCCTCCGGGTTTTCAGACAGATGAGAGGGGAGAATCTTAACGGCGACGGTTCGCTCGAGCCGGGTATCTCGCGCCCGGTACACCTCACCCATGCCGCCGCAGCCCAAGGGCGATTGAATTTCATAAGGACCGAGTCTCGCGCCTGAGGTTAGAGCCATCCGTGGGCGTAATTATAACGTCTGAGGCAGGACCAGAGGATGCGACGACTCTTGGTGGATGGTCGGCTAACCGGAAGCTACCCGGCTTCCGCAGCGATAAGAGATTAGTCCCAGTAAGTGGGCTTACGGGAAATTATGGATTGCTCGACGATGACGAGCGACTCGCAAGTGTTCGCTGCGGAGGAGAATAATCGCACTAACTGAGCGTACTCTAGCGACTTTTGTGTCACGTCGATTGTTTTCGGTCATACTATTTGCATGTGTGGACGCTACCGATTGTCGCGGAGGAAGCAATTTCTGGGCTGCGCAGGCGGGAGCCAAGGATTCTTTACGAGTTTCCAAAGTGGGACGCGCACACCGCACTTGAAACACTGACAACGCTGGCATTTGTTTCTCTGAGATCCCGAAACGGCCGCCCAGTAGGGCATCCCACGAGCTATTTAACTTGACATCACATTCGAAAGTGCTAATATCTCGCTCCAAGCTTGAAAACCAGCACTGGTCGCGCCATTTGCTCACTAAGCGAAGGCCCACCCCGCAGCCAGACCGTTGACAGTTTCGACTGCCAGGCAATGCGGGACCTCAACCCGAACGTGAAACGCGAGTCTCTGACGATTCTTCAGGACCACGCGTTGCATGCTTTCTCTTCGAGCTTTTGACCTCGATAGGAAGCTAACCTCCGACACTATCGTCTGAAAAACCTCGAGGGAAGTTCTGTCGCAAGTGTCTGCGTGACACGTGTCTGCATGACAAGTGTCTGCACGACACCGACCGGCGAGGCGACGATGGCATTTTCCCGCAAATGCCTTGCCGCAAGCCCTTTCGACGAGGAATTCTGAAGCTGGGCCACGATCCATCAGGAAAAAATGCGCATCGAGGAGGAGTCGTGATCAAGAGAGAGAAACTCACACTGGCTTTAATGTTGGCGGCGCTGTTCCTCGCCGGAATGGCATTCGCTCAAACCGACCCTGGAGTTCAGAGTGCCAGTCGTGGCACAGGCGTCACCATCATCAATCCGTCGGATGACCCGAATGGCTTCACAGCGTTTTTCAACGACGGTCTCAATCGCTTCCAGGAAGTGGAGACAGTTTCGGGCTCGGCCAATGTTGGACTGGGCCCGCGTTTCAACTCAAATCAATGCAGTTCCTGTCACGCCCAACCTGCCGTTGGTGGAACAGGTGCCGCAGTGAATCCCCAATTCCTATTTACGAGCAACGGCGTCGCGCCCGGCAACACCATGCCGTCTTTCATTACACCCAATGGCCCAACTCGTGAAGCCCGCTTCCCGTTCGGCTTTAACTCGAACGGCACGGTCAACACCAACGTGATTATCGGCGGAGTGGAAGATCTGTTCACCGTCA
>JBEKXO010000251.1:0-6574 GCA_049511995.1 Terriglobales bacterium | reverse complement strand
CACATTCGCAATGCTGTTGAGCGTATTCGCCTGGCTATCTTTGTCTCCGATGTCGCGCTGAATGCTGAGCGCTTCTTCGTAGAGCTTTTGTGCCCGTGCAAGGTCACCCTGATCGTAGAATCCGATTGCAATATCGACCAGACAGGTAGCCGTATTGCGTTGCGAGCCCACTTCGTGGAAGACTGCGAGCGCTTGCTGATTCAGTTGCCGCGAGCCGCTCAAGTCCCCATGTTGATAGAGGTTGGTCGCTAATCCCATGATGGCGCCAGCCGCGCCCAATCGATCTCCCGCCTCGGAGTAAGTTCGCTGTGCATCCTGGAATGCGGCGTTCGACTTGTCCCTCTGATCCTGATAGCGAAAGGCTGCCCCTTCCTGATTCAGCGCCAGCGCCAGCACCAGCCGCTGTCCACTGGTCTGCGCCTTCGCCGCCGCGCGCGCCGCTGCTTCGCCCGCTTCCTTGTACTTCGAAAGACTGAAATAGGCGCTGCTTTCGGCCAAATCGAGGCGTGGATCTTGCGATGCCGGAGCAGGCAACTGCCGCAATTGTTGCAGTGTCCCCAGTGCGTCTTTGGATTTGCCCGCTGAGTTTTGCGCCAACGCCAACTGCAGGCCGTATTCAAGATTGTCGGGAAAGAACTGCGTGAGCGTGCGACAAATGCCGATCGCGCCTTCCCAGTCATGATTCGCTTCCAAATATCGTGCCTGGATCGCCAGCTTGTCCTCGCGGCCTAGCCCGCCGGACAAATCAAATGCCGTCTTCGCTTCTGCCGCAGCCTTGCCGTCGTAGCCCAGGTTCGTCCACGCCGTTGCCAACGCCGAGTGTGCCAGCGCGAAGCCAGGTTCCAGCGCCAACGATTGTTGCAGCAGGTCGCGTGCCGCCAGGGTGTCACGGGTATGGAGCTTGGCCAAGCCCTGGGAATAGAGCCGCGCCGCTTCCGCGTTCGACGGCAAGGATGCTTTCACCGCTGCCGCATCCGTCGCCGAAATCGCACCGGCACCCAACCTCTGCCGCAGTTCCGCGCCTGCGCGGCTCACCAGATCGTCAATTTGATCCTCGCGTCCTTTGGCGGATACCGATGCCAGCGTTTCCCCCGCAATCGCGTCCTGCAATCGCAGATCGAGCCGGATCTGATCTTTCCCCAGCGGAACGAAGGACCCGACCACAACTTCATCGGCGTTCAGGTTTTCGTGAATCTTGGCCAGTGTTTCCCGGCCATAGCTGTCGGTATCGGGCAAAGTCAGGTTGGTTTTCATTCGCGCCACATTTTCGCTGGCGACGGTTCGCAATTCCTCGCCCGCGCCCAGTTCCGTGGTCAGCATTTCCGCAAGCGCAGTCGAGAGCCACGCCTTGTCCGCCTGCCCGGAAACGTTCTTCAGCCCCAGCACGGCCACCGATCGCCGCCTATGGACTAATGAGCCCGGCGCCCCCGATATTCCCGTCGTTGCGGATGCCTTGTGCTCGAACAGCCGGTCGCGAACTCCAAAAATATTCAGGCCGATCGCCAAGCCAGCAAGAGCAACGGCGGTAGCGATAACCGCGGTCGCGATCTGCAATTTCTTAGGTGCCCCGACCGGCAACAATCCCCGGAAATCACTCGTAGTGGTGGAAAGTCCCTCCAGCGCCACTCGCAACTCGCGTGCCGATTGATACCGTTGCGACGGATCTTTCGCTAGCGACTTAGAAATGATGCTCTCGAGTCCCGGGGAGACATATTTGTTCACCGACCGCGCCGACGCTGGAGACTCATACAAAATCGCGCCCATCAGCTCCGCGCCCTGGGTCTGCGGAAATGCCCGCCGTCCTGTCGCCATTTCGTGCAAAACCGTTCCAGCCGCATAAATATCGCTACGCGGGTCGACGGGCAATCCGCGCAGCTGTTCCGGCGACATATAAGGGACGGTGCCTGAAACCGTACCTGTATCCGCCGTGATGCTGCGCGTCATGTCGGCTCCGGTCGATGTGGGTGTGTGTTTAGCCAGGCCGAAGTCGAGAATTTTTAACCGTCCGTCGGGCGTTACAAACAGGTTTGCCGGCTTGAGGTCGCGATGAATGACTCCCTGATCGTGCGCCGCAGCCAATCCTTCCGCCAGTTGCGTTGCCAGGCGAACGATCTCCGGCTGCGGCATCGCGCCACCAAGGAGCCGTTCGTTCAAGGGCCTTCCGGGAATCAGTTCCATCGCCAGGAAGTCGACGCCCTGGTGCGAACTGAACTCGAAAACCGTGGCAATGTTCGGATGACTCAGCTTGGCGAGCGCCAGCGCTTCTTTGCGGAATTGCCTTCGCGCGGCATCATCTGCCAACATGCCTGCCGGCAGCACTTTGAGGGCGACATCGCGGTCTAACTGTTCATCGTGCGCGCGATAGACCACGCCCATGCCGCCGGCGCCGATTTGTTCGACGATGCGATAGTGGCCAAGAAGGTGGCCGACGAACTCGGAAGCCGGCTCCATGAGTAAGAGATGCTAGAACGTGTAGAGGCTAATGTCCATATTGGAGTCAACTTGTGACAGCGACAATCGAAATTCCTCTAATTGCTGTCTATGCCCGCCGAAAGCAGGTCGCGCTCAGATCGTGCGCGTATTACCCGATCGCATCGCTTCTTTCGGACGAGAGCGATGAAGAAACCTGCATTGCGAGTGACCAAATGGCTGAAGGATATTCCCATCGAAGGTTGCTGCTTATTATGTACCGAGGTGCTCTTCCATGCGACATCGCCTCATCACCGCCGTCAAAAGACCGAATATATCGGGAGATTGCGGCAAGCGTTTGATCGCTACGTGGCTGAAGTTCACAACGAGACAACGCCTGTCTGACTCTGATTGGTCCTCTAGAGCTTGCTTTCGCCGCGACGGTTAGTAGCGGTAAACACGAGCCGGCCCCGACTGTCCGGATTCAGACTACGAAGCCCACCTCTCCGTAGCGATCTCTGATCGCAGAGGCGCAGCAATCCATTGGGCGGAAAGCGAACAGTAGGTGCCCGCTTTCGGATCAGAACATTACAGAAATTCGTTGCAATGCTCGCGGTTGGAATTGGCGAAAGGCGTGCACTAAGAAAAGACGAGAGAAAACTCTGTGAGCGATACAACACAAGGAACAAAGCGGAGTGTGCGGGGGCTCGAATGGCTTAACTTCTTTCTCGCCGACGTGCAGACCGGTCTCGGTCCATTGCTGGCTGCCTATCTTGCTTCGAGTGGATGGAATCCAGGCAGTGTCGGTTATGTGCTGACTTTCGGCGGCCTGGTGTCAAAAGGGACATCCCCCCGATCGAACGGCCCATGATTGAGGGTGTGGCCCGCCGCGCTGCTAGCCAGGATCAGGAGGTTTCCTACACATACAGGGGAGCGCGCGCCGTAATCGTTTTTGAGGCGGCCCCGATTGTCGTAAAGGGCAATCCCATCGGCAGCGCGTGGGTGATGAAGCGGCTGCCTAGTTTGCGTTCGCAGCAGGATTGGACACTCAGTCTTGGTGCTGCTGCCTTTGTCGCGCTGTCTCTGCTTTGTGTGCTTCTGGCTTTTCTGGTGGCCCGTGATCTGGGATCGGGTGTCAGTCAGATCGAAGAACGATTGCACGAGTTGGATCGGGATTTCGGTTCGTCAGCGAAACCTTTTTCGGGACTCGCTGAACTCGCGCGCATCTATCAAGGAGTGAATCAGCTTGCCGAGTCGCTGCGCCAGAAGGTCGAGCAGGAGCGGGATCTTCGTGAGCAGCTCCGCCACAAAGAGCGCCTCGCGGCGCTCGGACAAGTCGCTGCCGGCGTTGCCCACGAACTTCGAAACCCTCTGGCGACCATCCGCCTGCGGACCCAGATGAACCAACGCGCAGTTTCTGACAGCGCTGTGCAACAAAGTTGTTCGATGGTACTGGAGGAAATTGATCGCCTGAATGGAATCGTCGAACGTCTTCTTTGCTTCTCCCGGCCTCTGAACTTGGAGGTCGAGTCATTTGATCTGGTTTTACTCCTACGCGATTGTGTCGAGGCGAAGACAACGCTGGTTCGAAGCGAGACGATACGATTCCAGACCGGGGATTGTCCCGCCGCCTCGATTAGAAAAAATTGCTGGTATGTAGGGAACCAATTGGTATGATGACCTTCGACAAAGGCCAGATTGTTCTCTTTCTAGAATTGAGCCTGAGGCCAACCAAGGATTGTCATCTTTATTCGGCCACCGGGGGACGCATTGACTGACTCGAGCCATAATGCGATCAATCGTCGCGACTTCATCCACGGCGCACTTGCTGGTGCCGCCGTTGCCGCCTTGCCCATATCTGCCTTCTCTGCAGACAACCCGGACCTGCAATCGGTGCTGAGTCAAATACCGAAGATGCATGACGAGAACGTGAAGCGGTTGCAGGACTGGATCGCGTTGCCCTCGATCGCAGCCGAGAACCGCAACTATCCGCAGGGCCCTGACTATATGGCACAACTCGCTCGCGATGCGGGATTCTCGAACGTAGAAATTATGCCAACAACGGGCAAGCCTGGCGTCTTCGGCACCCTTGATGCAGGTGCGGCAACCACCGTCGGCATTTATTTTATGTACGACGTAAAACAGTTCGATCCCTCGGAATGGTCTTCGCCTCCGCTTGAAGGGCGGATCGTCGAGAAGGAAGGGTTGGGACTGATCTGTGTCGGTCGCGGCGCGGTAAACCAGAAGGGACCGGAAACAGCTTTTCTCGGCGCTCTTCATGCCTTCAAGGCAGCGGGAAGAAAGCTGCCTGTAAATCTCGTGCTCGTCTGTGAAGGGGAAGAAGAGATTGCTTCTCCCCACTTTCCGGAGATTGTCCGCCAACCCAAGGTCGCCGCTGCGCTGAAGAGGTGCATGGGTGTGTTCATGCCCGAAGCGGGTCAGGACCCGAACGGCGGCACAGAGATATCGCTGGGTGCCAAGGGCGTCGTTGAGCTCGAGTTGGTTTCCAGTGGAGAGCGGTGGGGGCGAGGACCCAAGCATGACGTTCATTCCAGCCTCGAAGCGCAGGTCGACAGCCCCTCGTGGCACCTGGTGCAAGCGCTCAACACCCTGATTGAGCCCGACGGACACACGCCAGCGGTGGCGGGTTTTTTTGACAAGGTCAAGCCGCTTACTCCGGCGCAAATGAAGATGATTCAGGATGTCGCCGCTCGCCGCAGTGAGGCCACAGTGAAGCAGCAGCTTGGCGTTGAGCATTGGGTGCATGACACAAACTGGCTTGACTCGCTCGTGCTGCTCGAATCCAAGCCCACCATCAACATCGAGGGGCTGGTCGGTGGATACACGGGGCCTGGAGGAAAGACTGTTCTGCCGCATCGCGCCGTTGCAAAGATTGACATGCGGCTGGTGCCTGACATGACGGCTGCAGGTACACTGGCGCTTCTCAAAGATCATCTGGCGAAACACGGCTTCGGCGATATAGAGGTCAATATGAGTGGCGGTTACGATCCGACGCAGACCTCGCCGGATACGAAGCTCATCCAGGCGCAAATTGCGACCTACCGCAAACTCGGTCTTGATCCGGTGCTGTGGCCTCGATCGGCCGGCTCCTGGCCGGGATACATCTTCACTTCCGAGCCACTCAATCTTCCAGCCGGACATTTTGGAATGGGTCACGGCACTGGGGCGCATGCTCCGAATGAGTACTATCTGATCGATTCCACCAATGCAAAGGTTGCGGGGATCGATGGGGCTGTGCGCTCCTTCATTGAGTTTCTCTACGCGTTGGCTTAAAGCGGGGAGAAGTGATAATTATCGATGTTGGCGCCTCAAACGACGTGATCGACTCCCAGGGCAAATTCACCCGATCCGAAATTACTCTCGGATAATGGACAAACCGAAATTGCATCCTAAGGTTGACGCGGGCCAGAAGTTTCTCTCATAGAAGATCGCCATTCATCTTCTCGAAGCCCGTTTCTGGATAGTTTCCGGTTTGCCGTCTATTGCCATCCGCCGCCGAGCGCTTTATACAGTTGCACCAAACTTCGGTATTCGTCGCCTCGGGCGGCGGCGAGGGTCAGTTCTGCGCCGTAAAGCGACCGCTGCCCGTCGAGCACTTCGAGATAGGTGGTTGTGCCGCCTTTGTAGCGGAGGGTGGAAATGCGGACAGTTTCCTGCAGATCAACGACACTATCCTGCTGGCGCATCCGCACCTGATGAAGTTTCTCGTATCCGATGAGCGCGTCGGAAACATCTCCAAAGGCTTGCTGGATCGCCTGCCGGTAGGCGATGAGAGCTTGCTGCTGTTGAGACTCAGCCAGATGCAGATTGCCTTTCAATGCGCCTCCGGTAAAGATGGGCTGGCTAACCTGCGCGCCATAGGACCAGATGCCCAGCTGCGTGGCGTATTTACTTGGGAAAACAGAGTCTCGACCAAAGGAACCGCCGCCTGTTCCGGTGAGAGAGACTTGCGGGAAGAATTGAGCTTTGGCGACTCCGATGTCGGCGTTGGCGGCAACCAGGATCTGCTCTGCTTCTCGAATATCGGGCCGGCGTTCGATGATCGAAGATGGAAGGCCAGCGGGCACTTCAGGCGGAAGTGTTTGCTCGACCAGCGGAAGTCCGCGTGCGATGTCTTGCGGATAGCTGCCGAGCAGGATGCTGA
>JBEKXO010000250.1:0-6633 GCA_049511995.1 Terriglobales bacterium | reverse complement strand
AAGCCGCGGAAGTGATCCATGCGAATCACGTCGACGTGAGCCAATAAAGCACGAAGCCGATCGATGCACCACCGATAACCAGTCGCGCGCGCGGCATCCCAGTTGTAAACCGGATTTCCCCACAATTGACCTTGCGCGCTGAAATAATCAGGAGGAACCCCGGCGACGAAGCGTGGCCGCTGCTGCTCATCGAGGAGGAATAGCTCAGGGTTCGCCCAAACATCACTGGAATCCGGGGAAACAAAGAAAGGCAGATCGCCGATCAAGCTCACGCCTCTGGCATGGGCATGTTCCTTGAGTTGATCGGCCTGGCGGAACAACAGGAATTGCGCGAAGCGAACCTGATCCATTTGACTTGCTAACTCTCCCCGCGCTTTAGCGAGAGCATTTGGGGTGCGCTGGACCAACTCTGCAGGCCACTCCAGATAATAAGTTCCGCGATACTTTTCTTTTAGCGCCCGGAACAGAGCATAGTCTTCCAACCAATGCGCTTGGCTGCTGCAGAACTCGTCGTAGGCAGGCGAGAGATCTTTATTACTGTGCTGCCCGGCTTTGAAGTTTGCGCATGCGGTTTCTAGCAGCCGTTGTTTGAACGGGATTACGGAATCGTAGTTAACTGCATCGGCCGAGAAATGAGACTGAGCATCGTTCTCATCACCATCGCTCGCCTGTATCAGCCCGTCCGCAATGAGAGAGCCAGGACTAATCAGCAGCTCGTTGCCGGCAAACGAAGACATTGATTGATACGGCGAGTTTCCGTAACCAGTCGGACCCAGCGGCAGCGACTGCCACCACGCTTGACCGGCATCGTGCAGACGATCAATCCAGGAGAACGCGGACGATCCCAGATCGCCGATGCCGTACGGAGACGGCAGCGAGGTGACATGCAAGAGCAAGCCGGAAGCGCGATATCCGGGCGGAAACGGCGGACTCGTGTGCCCGTCGTTATCGGTCATTTATCGCGCTCCCGAACCGAGCGCATTGTTCACCATCTTCTCCGCCTCGCTAAGGATCGCGTTCAGATGGGTCTGGCTCTTGAAACTTTCGGCGTAGATCTTATAAATGTTCTCGGTTCCGGAGGGCCGCGCTGCAAACCAACCGCTCTCCGCCACAACTTTCAAGCCGCCGATTGGGGCATCGTTGCCCGGGGCTTTGGTGAGCTTGGCCGTTATGCGTTCGCCCGCTAGGTCCGATTCCTTTACCGCCTCCGGCGTGAGTTTTGCCAACTCAGCTTTTTGCTCGGGTGTGGCGGGCGCGTCGATGCGTGTGTAATACGGCGTGCCGAACTCCGCCGTCAGTTCGCGGTAATGTTCTCCGGGATTTTTCCCGGTGCGCGCGGTAATCTCTGCCGCCAGCAAGTCCATGATCGGCCCGTCCTTGTCGGTCGTCCATGCTGTGCCGTCAAGACGAAGAAAACTCGCTCCCGCGCTTTCTTCTCCGCCGAAACAGTACGAGCCATCGACGAGGCCAGGTACAAACCACTTGAAACCCACCGGAACTTCGCAGAGTTTGCGGCCAAGCTTTTTAACGACTCGATCGATCATGCTGCTGCTCACCAGTGTCTTTCCCACTGCGACTGTGTCACGCCACTGAGTTCGGTGCGTAAGCAAATACCGGATGGCAACGGCAAGGTAATGATTCGGATTCATCAAACCCACGACCGGAGTTACGATCCCGTGCCGATCGGCGTCGGTATCGTTCCCGAAAGCCACCTGGTACTGATCTTTCAGGCCAACCAGCCTGGCCATCGCATAGGGGCTCGAACAGTCCATGCGAATTTTGCCGTCGTGGTCGACCGTCATGAATGAAAATGTCGGATCGATTTTTGTATTGGTGACGACGATGTCCAGCCCATAAATCGAATTGATCGGTTCCCAGTAAGGTAATGAAGCGCCGCCCAGAGGGTCCACGCCAAGTTTGAGGTGAGCGCCGCGAATTGCGTCCATATCCACGACATTTTTAAGATCGCGAACATAGGGCAGAATGAAATCTTCCTGGTGGGTGCTCGCGGACCGGATGGCTTTCTCGTACGGAATGCGTTTTACCCCTGCGTTCCCGGCTCGCAACAATTCGTTCGCGCGATCTTCTACCCAGCGGGTCACATCGGTATCAGCCGGGCCGCCGTTGGGCGGGTTGTACTTGAATCCTCCATCCTCCGGCGGATTGTGCGATGGCGTAATCACGATGCCATCCGCCAGATGCTGCTTGCGGCCACGGTTGTAAACCAGAATCGCTCGCGAGATCACCGGCGTTGGAGTTATTCCGTCATCTTGCTGAATGATCGTCTCCACGTTGTTTGCAGCTAACACTTCGAGGGCGGTGCGCTGCGCCGGCTCCGAGACGGCATGGGTGTCTTTCCCCATATAGAGCGGGCCGTCTGTTCCTTGCTCGCGGCGGTATTCGCAGATCGCCTGGGTAATTGCGAGGATATGCGCTTCGTTAAATGTGCCGTGCAGCGGCGAACCGCGATGTCCGCTAGTGCCGAAGCTGACCAACTGGTTAGGATCACCGAGGTCGGGATGCCGCTCGAAATATTCTTTCTGCAGGCGGACCACGTCCACCAATAACTCTTTCGGCGCTGGTTTGCCGGCCAGCGGCGAAATATATTCACCTGTCGGGGATTGAGTTTCTACACTACTGGACATGGTTCCACCTTCCAAATCTCGCTCGCGTATTCCGCAATCGAGCGATCGCTCGAGAATTTTCCAGAGCTCGCGACGTTCAAAATTGCTTTCTGCGCCCATGCGCTGGGTTCAGCATAGAGCGCGCCGAGCTTGTCTTGTGCGTTGCAATACGAGGTCAGGTCCGCGAGGTTCATATAGTGATCGCCCTGGGTCAGCAGCACATCGCGCAACGGAGCGAATACTCCGGGTTCGTTGCGGCTGAAGTGATCCGCGAAAATCAGGTCCAGAGCGGCGCGGATCTCCGGCTCGTTTTCGTAATGCCAGTTCGGGTTATACCAGGCACGGCTGTTCTCAACCTGCTCCACGGTGAGACCGAACAGGAACAAGTTCTCTTCTCCGGCTTCCTCCGCCATTTCGATGGTCGCACCGTCGCGGGTTCCGACGGTCAATGCTCCGTTCATCATAAATTTCATGTTACTCGTTCCGCTGGCCTCATAGCCGGCGGTCGAGATCTGGTTGGAAACATCGCTGGCTGGAATCAGCCGCTCCGCTAGCGAAACATTGTACTCAGGGAGAAAGACGACATTAAGCCGGCCGCGCGCGACCGGGTCGCCGTCGATCGCGGCCGCCAGATTGTTGATGAACTTGATGATGAGCTTGGCTAGTTTATAAGCTGGCGCCGCTTTACCCGCGAAGAAAAATGTTCGAGGCACGATCTTCATGCTGGGATTTTCGCGAAGCCGGTTATAAACGATCACAATCCGCAGCGCATTCATCAGCTGCCTTTTATATTCGTGAATGCGCTTGATGTGGCAGTCGAAGATGGTGTCGGGATCCACGACACGTCCCGACATGGACTTGAGCCAATTGGCAAACTGCACTTTGGCCTCACGCTTGGATTTGAGGAAGCGTTCGCGAGCATTGGAGTCCTCCGCGAATGGCTTGAGCTGTTTGAGCAGGCTAAGATCCGTAATCCAGCGATCTCCGATGACTTGCGTGATTTCGCGGGCCAGCGCGGGATTGGCCTCACGCAACCAGCGCCGCGGCGTCACACCGTTTGTCTTGTTGCTGAAACGCTCGGGAAACATTTCCGCGAGATCCTTCACCGTTGTGGTTCGCAATAACTTAGAGTGGACAGCAGATACTCCGTTGGTGCTATGCGAGCCGACAATGGCAAGGTTGGCCATGCGGATCTTGCGCGGGCTGCCTTCTTCCACAAGGCTTATGCGCTGTACGCGCCCCTCGTCGCCCGGGAAGCGACCCCGAACGTCATCGAGCAGCCGGCGGTTAATCTCGTAGATGAGCTCCAGGTGCCGAGGAAGCAGTGTCTCAAACCACGCGACCGGCCACTTCTCCAAAGCCTCAGGCAGCAAGGTGTGATTTGTGTACCCGAGCGTCCTCTTCGTCAGGTCCCAGGCCTGGTCCCACCCCAAGTGCACATCGTCAAGCAAGATTCGCAGCAGTTCAGGGACCGACATGGAAGGATGCGTATCGTTGAGTTGAATTGCGGCTTTTTCCGGTAACTTTTCCCAATCCGAGTTGTGCCGCTGGAAACGGCGCACCAGGTCGGCTATGGAGCAAGCGACCAGGAAATACTCCTGCAAAAAGCGCAGCCCCTGACCCTTGGTTGTTGAGTCGTCGGGATACAGCACGCGGGTAAGCGATTCCGCCTGGAGAGTTTCGCCGAGCGCGCCCACGAAGTCTCCAGTGCCAAATTTCTCAAAATCGAAATAATCGGGCGCCGCCGCGGCCCAGAGCCGGAGCGTGTTAATCGTCTTTCCACCATAGCCCACCACAGGGCGGTCAAACGGGATACCAATCAGGCTTGATGGGCGGTCAGGGATAACTTGAAAATTGCCGGCTTCCAACTTGAATGAGACGTTCAGCTTGATTTCCACCTTCTCATGAAGGCGTGCAATCTCCCAGGGATCACCGAAGCGGAGCCAGTTGTCCGGATTCTCTTTTTGCCAGCCATCTACGATCGATTGCTTGAACATGCCGTACTCATAGCGCAAACCATAGCCGGTGCCCGGGAGCTGCATGGTCGCCATCGAATCGAGAAAGCACGCCGCGAGGCGGCCCAAGCCTCCATTGCCCAGCCCAGCATCCGGCTCCTGCTCAATCAATTCCAGCCAGTCGATACCATGTTCTTTCGCGGCATCCGGTAAAAGTGGATCCAGCAACAGGTTGGTGATGTTGTTGGCCAACGAACGTCCGATGAGAAACTCCATGGACAGGTAATAGATGCGTTTGGCATTCTCTCGCTCATAAGTGTTCTTGGTCTGCACCCAACGCTCGGTGAGAATTTGTCGCACGGAATAGGAGAAAGCCTCAAAGCGTTCGCGCGCACTCGCTGCTTTGCGATCGATGGCTCGGTCAAAAACCAAGTGCCGTTCATAAAGACCATTTTCTGTCCCGATAAACGGCATCGCGCCGTAGCCGTACTGTTGCAGAACATCTGAAACATTAGTTGCGCTGGTGGACAGGGGAACGACTTTTGCGGAAGTCGAGACGCGATTGGTGCTCATAAGATGGTCCTTAGTTTTTTAGGTTGTGGAACGGCTCATGTTCAATGCTCAAAGCTACGCTCTCAAGACAGATCATCCTCTAGCCCGAGCTCCTGATGAGTTGATGTTGAGGGTCATTTGCGCGCTGCTATTTCTTCCGCACAATTGCGGCATCTTCCACGCTGGCCCGCTTGTTCCACCCGTGGAAACGCGAGAAGTCACCCGCATTCCATGCCTCGCGGAGTCCAGGAGTACTCAGATCCCAGTCTGGGCGGATTTCACTCGTCACGACGCGCAGGTCGTGCCAAAGATCAATGACCGACGGACGGCCCCAGAACCAGTAGCCGTTATAGATGCTGTAAATCACGAGGCCCGGCTTGAGCACGAGCGTATGCGGGATCATCGGATTGTGCTCGGGGTCGGTGTACTCCTGGATGTCGAGATCTTTCTGAATGGTTCGCTCGGGGTCCGAAAGGAAGGTCCACTCGGCTCCGAGCGATGCTCGAAACTCCTGGAGTGTGTGGTGGTCGTCGGTAGAAATCGTGGCGATCTGTGTGTACGCCACCGCGATCCTAGGGTAGAACGCGGCGAGTTCCAAATGCTGCTGGTGCTCCTTTGGGCAATAGTGGCCGCGCGCAAGCGTGAGGATTAGTGGATCTTCGCCCTGTAGCTCGCTCAGCTTGCGCAGTGTGCCCGTCTGATCGGGCAGTTCGTAGTTGGGGAAAATGCCTCCGAGCACAATATCAGAACGCATGATTGGACTCCTCTCGTTTTCGCTTTCATGTTCATCTCCCTTGTGCGATGAAACCAGGGACGCCTGTTTTCACCACATCATTGAGTCTCTGCCTAGTCTGAATGCGATTGATTTCGTTTAGCGCATCCTCCGGAAGGGCAGAGATGTCAAAATTCTCTCGCGCACGAGCTGCGGTTTTGGGTGTGGTAAGCAAAGCCGTGCCGCGCTGAACCGCCCATGCCAATAGGACCTGTGCCGGCGTCTTTCCAATTCGTGTGGCGATTGCCGAAATGACAGGATCGTCGAGCACCCCTGGCCTCATTCCGTGACCCAATGGCGCGAAAGCCAAAAACACAACGTCCTTTTCTTTGCAGAATTCCAGAAGCTCCGTTTCCGGCAGATAGGGATGCGATTCGACCTGGACCACGGCTGGCTTGATTCTTGCAGGCTCGTAGATCTGCATCAATACATTCAAGCTGATGTCCGACAGTCCGATGGCCCGGCACCTGCCGTGGTCCACGAGACTTTCCATTGCTCTCCAGGTGTCGAGCAGAGTCACTCTGTTGTCATAGACGACTTTGCCGTTTTGATCCCGCGGATCTTGCTCATCGCCCGGTTGAAATGCGTAAGGAGTGTGAATGAGGTACAGATCCAGATACTTGATACTGAGTCTGTGGAGACTCGCCTCGAAAGCCGGTTCGACACGTTCTGGCCGATGGTTGGAGTTCCACAACTTCGTGGTAACAAAAATGTTTTCGCGCGCGATCCC
>JBEKXO010000249.1:0-6662 GCA_049511995.1 Terriglobales bacterium | reverse complement strand
GCGGGCATGGCCAGCACGGCGGCAGCGGCCGGTGCCGGCCTGAAGCGGACGTTGCAACTCATGGCCTCCAATCTGGATGCGGCAGATCCCGCGCTCACACTCACCAACAACATCCTCGGCACGCTTACTTAAGGCCGGTTGGACTCGAATTCTGCGATTTCATAGTCGAGAACAGGCTGAACATAGTGCCCACAACGCAATCAACATTCAATTGAGGAGAACACATGAAGGCGAATTTTCTGGATTTGCATGCGGCAGCGGATTTCCTGGGGCCGGGCGCGATCGAAGTCAACCGGTATCAGACCGAGATCTTCGACATTGTGCGGAGACGCGGCGTTTTTGGACAGCGAATGAAACAAGTGCCGGCGACCGGACAACCATCCCGGTTTTTTGAAGAAACAGCGATCGCCTCACCCACGGCGGCGCAAGCTTTCGTCGATCCGCGCAATATGGCGCCCACCCTGCAAACTCCGACGAGGGTTGAGCGCACCGTCCCGCTGAAGGCACTGGTCTCGCAGATCAACTACAACCTGTTTGATATGGAGGTCGGGACACAGCAAAGCCAATTCGCCTATCTGCAGGCCAAAGACCTGGCAGATTCGGTGGACGGACTTTTGCGCACGCATGACGTCGCGCTGTGGAATGGCAACGACACTTCGCTGAGCGTTCCAACAACGCCCCAGTATTTCGGCGCTATCGGACAAATCGAGGCCGGCGGGAACACGGTCACCATCGGAACCACAGCTAGCATCGTCGATGGACTGAAGAGCACCATCGCTCAGATGGTCGCCAGTTCTTCGTTCGACGCGCGGCCAACGGCGATCTATGCGAACCCTGTGCTGCTCGACTTGATCGACCGCGAAATGAAGCAGGAGTTCAACGTCGTGCTTTCGACGGTCCAGATCACGGGTGGGATCACCGTGAAGGCTTTGAGCACGCAAGCCGGTGAGTTGCCGCTCATTCCCGAGTGGGCTCTTTCTTATACGGGCACACCTGGATCGGGCACCGCCGTACTGCCGGCTTACATCGTGACCGAGGACTTAATCGAATACCACTGGCTGACCGATCCAAATCCCCGCATATTCAAACTGGGCCTGCCAAGCACACTGATGACGCAGAGTGTCGTGGTCAAATTCGGTGGCGTCGTCGTCAAGGGTGCGAACTATGCGCACTACGAAGTACTGGTAAACCGGTAAGACCACTAACCAGTTGCCAGACGCCAATGACCACGAGGCGCTGGCAACTGGCAACTAAGGACTGAGAGCCCACAATGAATTACTTGCAACCGTCAGAATATGAGACGTATGGACTCGATGCAACCACCGCTCTCGCATGGGTAACTGCGGCATCGGCACTCATCGATGCACATTGCAGGCGGATAACGCTGGCGGTCAATCAATACACGCAGCGCCTGCGAACTGACAACGGGCAACGGCCGGTGCAGCTTAGTTATCTGCCGCTGTCGGTTATAGCGCCGGCAACCTCGCCAATTGTCTCGGCGCGAGGTCGTTATGCCATGCCACGCCGCGGTGAACTGGAGTTCGAAGCAGACTTGTGGGATATCGCTCTCGCGTTTGGAATTCCGGGAACGTGGGTAAACCTCAACGTGGCCGACATCGATGCATTCGCGGAAACGGGAGAAGTTACGTTGCCCGTAAATATCATGGGCTGGGCCTTCACAGAAATAGAAATCGTTTACACGGCTGGGTTCGCGACGTTTCCTGACCCGGTTAAGGTCGCCTGTGCACAGTTGGTGAAAAATGCGCAAGCGACCCCGGCACTGAACGTGAAGAAAAACGTTGTTCCCGACGGAATGCAATTCTGGTATTTCTCCGATTCGCTGGTAGATGCAACCGTGCAAGAGCTACTGGCGCCTTTTGTGGCGCAGAGAGTGGGATAACAATGACTGGAATCTCTGGCGCGGCCGCGGTTCGTGCGGCAGACGCGATGTTACAAACCTTTGGCGGCACACAAGTAACACTGCTGTTTCCGGCGGCCGGGCTGCCCGCGGGTGGGTTAAGCGAGTTGGGGCTGGTGGATCCCGGTGTCGAACAGGGATTGATTGCCCCGGTCATTGTCCGCGAGCTCACGACGAAAGAAGTAGGTCCCCGACGCCGGATCGAGTTACTCGCCGGACAGTCGGCATTGGCGGAGCAGGTAAGTCAACGAAATGTGGCGTCGGCTGACGTGTTATTCGAGACAGCCCTCGGCCTGGTATATGACGGCGAGGTTTTTCATATACAGGGATTTATCGTCGAAAGGCTGGAAGGAATGGCATATTTATACCGTGTGGCTGCGATGTCTTAGTTATCAGCGAGCGGACACTTATCAACTACTCCAACACACGAGGCTAACAGGAGAGGTATGCAGGCAGCGAAGGACAGCTTCTACATGGCGTTGCGAGCGCGGCTAGCGGTGCTGAACCCCGCCCGCACCATGGTGATCGACGGAGTTACCGTGCCAGCGATTGTTGTCCGTGAAAACATGGAGCCGCGTTTCGGCGAAGCGCAGCCCGGCGCGTTTTACATTGACTTCGGCGATATCTTGATCGCGGAAAGCACACGCCCAATGCTGGGAGTGGATTGCCATGTCTGGTATGCCAGCGAAGGTGGTGGCGGCACCGGAGTGGATCGAGGTCGCATGCTGGCAGAGATGGACGTGGAGTTACTTGGCATTTGCGATCCACCTCATACCGAAATGATCGACTATAGCCAGAATCCAAGTGTCGACTTAGGATCGGGAATTTTCTGGACTGTGCCGGTGATGGCGAACGCGCCCGGTGATGTTGAGATCGAGAAACAGCAGTGGAGCGCCGGCGCCGCGCGCGTCGACCGCTATGCACAGCTGAGGATTTATTTCTATTTGCCGGAGGCAGTCGCATGACGCGGAACGGCCTGCGGCCAATAACACGGCAAATACGCGCTTACTTTGCCCCGGTGGACCGAGTAACTGGCGCAACCGCGATTTTTGATCCGTCGCAGAATAGCGGCTTCCAACTTGATTCCCCTCCGGCGCCCTGGATCGACTTAGGCTGGATTGAAAACTTTCAGCGTACAAGCACATCTCAAGTCGAAGCATTGCTCGGCGGTACTGCCGGCGTTGTATCGGCGCAAGCGCGACACGGGTTAGGGGCGCGGGTCGCTTTTGAATTTCGCGATTGGGGAAAGCTGCAAATGGCTTTAGCCGGTGGTGCCGAGCACATGAACGTATTGGCCACAAATCCGAGCGCCTCCCCTGAAGGCTCAGGTGGAATCCCATTAACCGCCGTGCCACTACTCCCAGGGTCAACCGCTCTGGAACTGGTGGTCGGAGCTGGCGCGTCCGCCGGTTTTCAGCCCGGAGACCTTGTGGCCTGCGACGTCGATTATGCGCAGCAAGTCGGTTATGTGGGCACAGGCATCACAGGCGCGTACGTTCTGAATCCGCAAGATGTATTGCAGGATGCCAACTACACGAGGCGTGTAACGTTCAACGTAGGACGCATTTCGTTGGTGACTGCGACTTCGCTCTTACTGGCTCAAGCGTTGCCCGGTGGGATACCTGCGAATGACGCATCGGTGCAAGTGGTGGTGGCGTTTGTTGACCGCGAGGGCGGCGCGTTCCTCCAGCAGTGGTCGGCATTGTTTGTAGCGGAAGATGAATCGGGCGGACGCGTCTGTTTCTTCTATCCCATCCTGAGTCCTACCACGGTTAAGGCGGAATGGGAGCGCGAGACGCTGACCGAGGTTCAAAAGCCCATTGGCGGATTGGCGCTCCAGGCATCTTTCACTGCACTTCCAACCGTGGATCCCAATGACGGCGCGGTGGTGTTGTGCTATCGGAGTTACTTCCCGGCTAACGGATCAGACGTTTATTAGGATTACCACGGAGCTATTTATAACACATGAAGTTGCTGATCGATAACTTGGATGGTCTCGGACCGATCGACTATACGGTGTTCGTGGATGCAACAAAGAATCCCAGCCTGGCACGCAAGCTGAATGGCCCAGCCCAATTGAGATTTGGCCTGCTGGCCGCTAGCGCTAGTTTCACCGTCCCAGTAATCGGAGCACGGGTTCAATTGACCTTAAACAGCGGCAGTGATCTTTTCACAGGTTATATCGCCGAAGCACCAACTTATCAATACTTGGGCTGGATCGATCGCGGCTTAACTTACCGGTATGAGATTGATGCGCTGAGTGATGTAATGCTGTTGGATCGGAAAGCGCCGCCCGCGCATCCTCCATTTGTAAATCGCGACGCAGGGAATGCGTTCGAGCAACTCACGGCGGAAGCCTTGCCAGCCTGGTTCGATGTGGGTGGCGTTCAAGCTGGCGATCCCATTCCTAATTACAGCGTCAACCCTGCAAAAAAGTGGACCGCTTCAGCGGCAGAGATCGCGATCTCTGGGCGCTGCGCCTATCGTGACGACGACAGCAAGCTGTATTTCACTCCCCTGGCTACCCACTTCTACAACCTCGCAGAGAATACGCCTCAGTTTTCACCGGGCGACCTGCAGTTGCAGAGCGTAAATCGATTGGTAAATGACTTAACGATTTTAGGACCGCTGGAACCGAGTGCGCATGTGAAGGACTACTTCTGTGGGGACGGGTATACGACTTACTTTTACATGTCGCAGAAGCCATTCACCCGCAGCAGTAAGGTTGCATTGTATAACCGTACCATTCTCAACGAAACTTATACGCAGCTGGATCCAACTCATTGGAGCGTGACCGATCCACTAAATGTAATTACCGTGAGCAACGGCCAGTTACAAGTTGCGGGAGGAACGGGCGCGGATGGGCAAACTCTTTTCAACTTTATCGAACAAATTGAATTGGGCGGAGCTACGATGCTGAAGCACGGCGACGTAGTTTTCAACGGAGCGTCGAACGGCGTGATTGGAGGACTGTACGCGGGAGCCGTTTCAATAGCAGATTGCCAGGCAGGGTTTCGTCTAACACCATCGGGTAACAACAGTAACATCCAGGCATTGGTTGGAGGAGCCGCAACTGGCACGCCTATTGCTACCCAGGCTGGTCACCACTATGTTTTCACAACCATGTTATATCCGACCGAGACATACCGAACGGAACAAGTATTCCACTCCTCGCTCCATCCGTCGGGGTCGCCGCGTGGAGGTGGAGCCGTAACCTGCGATGTGCGTGTCGTACTAGAAGTGCAGGATATCGACCCCACAAATCCGGCGACTCAGATCGCTGCGGCCACCGTGCTTTTTGATGACGTCATTCCCGACGCTCCCGGCTATTGCACTTATGCACTCATTAATGCCGGCAGCATTCAGTGCTCCCTGGCATTTACCTACATATGGCTGCCCGTCGACGCGCTAGTACGCAGTACGCTGCCGGGGGAAGAACCGGTCACTATACTTACGGGATCGCTACTGGACGGAGCTCAATGTCAAGTCACTACGTCGCCGGCGCTCGAGTTTTATCCAGAATATATCCCCGCCGCCAACGAACTCATTGAGGTAAGCTATCGCGGCCAAGGTCACGCCATAGCCAGAGTCATTGACTCGGCCAGTATCGCGGCTCAGCAGCGTGGCGGAGACGACGGAGTGCGTGGGAGCGTCCGCGAGGTTGGAATTCCACTTCCTCGTACGTCAGCCGATTGCGAAATCGCGGCGCTGGCTTTGCTCGATGACGCCGGTCAGGGCTGGGCCGGCGAATACCAGGCGTGGAGTCAGTTCTTGCCCGGAGGAGCAGCGGATATTTTCCCGGGTGACGGTCTCGCGGTGAACGTCCCATCACGAGTGGCAACGTTTGCCGCCGTCGTGCGCGAAGTGGACGTGCAGATTTTCGATATCGCCAGTGAAACTAGCCGCTACACTCTTAAGTTTGTGGACGCTGGAGAGTCGTCGTTAGATTTTACTTTTGTCGCAGCACTGATGAAAGAGACGCAGGTGCTGACGCCGATCGATGTGACTCAAGTTGGTAGTTATTACTTACCCGATCTTATTGATGCAGAGGTAACAGTCGTAACTTCTACGACAGTAACAATTGATGTCGGTTTTACGCCTGTCGCGGGCGGCGGGGTCGAGGTACGGTACTCGGATCAGGGTTGGGGGGCCGGGTACAACGGCAATCTGATTGGACGTTACTCGAATGAGAGCTTCGCGCTCACTCGCTATGCGCGGGCACAGACCTATTTCTTGAGAAGTTACGACGGCAGCTCTCCACCGAAATATTCACGATGCTCGGCAGCGTTGCATGTTGACTATCCACTATGACGCACTTTGGAGACAGAAATGGGCCCGGACCGAACACAAGTTGCTGGGGTGGATCGCGTGAATAGCGATTTTCAGAATAAGGTGCTGGAACAATTGGGACGGCTGGAAGCGAAAGTCAACATGATCGTGGGCAATGGGCAGCCGGGCCGCATGAAACTTGCAGAGGACAGGCTGGTCTTGCTGGAGAGAAACGATCTGCGTCGAGCCGTCTATGACCGGCTGTTAACCGCGGGCATTAGTGTTGCTATTAGCGCCGCTATCGCCTGGCGCGAACGGCTGGGACTGAGATGAAGGATTGCGGCAAGCCGGCCAATACAACGTCGAGAGGAAACACGCTGTGACTTTCAGGCATCCCAACGTGCATCGCGAGTTAGTGCAATACGCCGAGACTCAGCAGTTGCACGTCGTTTCAGTCTATTCAAATCCGTATCGG
>JBEKXO010000248.1:0-6737 GCA_049511995.1 Terriglobales bacterium | reverse complement strand
CGGGCATCGGCGCAACGACCGGATGTTCCTGAGCCTGCCGCACCGCCTCCGCGACCCGGTTTGCGGATAACATCGTTGGCTGCGGAAGCGTCATTTCCATCGGCGAGCCAACATCGACAAAGAAGTGGCGGCTGTTCAGCAGAATAGTCAATGACACGGCACCGCCAATCGCCAATCCAACCATGCTCCCGATCGCGAGACCTTTCGGCGTGCTCGATGTGATCGTCGTTCCGCCCAGGCTGGCGCTTTGCGTGGTGTGAACCGCGCTGCCAATTAGCGCGCCGAGGCCGCCTCCGGCAATTGGCGCGATAATCGCTCCGGTTCTTGCCGCAGTACTGGGATCTCGCCATGCCGTTCCCTCATCGCTTTCCACCTTCAATGGTCCGGCAATATTGACGATATAGCCATTCGGAAAAACTATCGCGGCTGAACTCATCAACATCGCAGCGCGGCTGCCGTCCCGCGTGAGTTTGTCGACCTTACCCTGGACAAAAGTACCCGCGGGAATGACGGTTCGGTCGTCGACGATCACCGGCGCGGTAGTTTGCGAATAGATGACATCTCCCCGGTGCACGGTCTTGCTTGACACGGGATTGGTGAGCACGAGCGCAAATCTTGTGCCCTCTGGAATCGTGATGAACTCGGATTTTGGTGGAGCAGCGTCCGCGCTCGCAGGAAGATTTGAAGGTTGAGTTTGATCCTGAGCAAGGCAGGTCAAAGTAAGGAAAAATAGCGTGGCGACCCAGTTAAGCTGCTTCGCCGTTGTTGCGGCCAGAATTGGAAAATGTGCCATGGCCGAAACGTTTCGACTGCAGTGGTCTTGGTTCGGCATTGTAGGCCTTCCCGCGAGAGCGTGTGCAACGTGTGGCTAGTGGGCATTTGTTTGAAATTTGCTCTCATTCAGTTAGACCATGACGCTTCGAAAAGGGTATCCCCTCGCAAGTAAAGCTTTGCATAAAGATCGTAGGGATTTGTAAAGCCGGCATCCGTCAAAGCTAGATGACCACCGCAGGCACGTACTCAACAAGCATTCCAGATGCTAAACTCGCAACGCATGCGGACGGACCTTCTGCCCCTTTGCGACCATCACTACCGCACCATGGAGCCGGTATTAGCCCCCTACACCGCTGACTATTCCATCGAATTTTTCCGCTGTACCGACAAGTTTTGTCACCGCTGTTTCGGCGAGCGCGTGGGCTATACCACACCTAAGCGCGGAGACGCCCCCGAACTCGCTCCCAATCAGCCGGTGTGCGATCGTCACGGGCGTCCTATGTTCATCATCAGCCTCGATCGGCAACGTAACCACGTGACCTATGCCTGCGCCGAACCCGATTGCCCTGAGCGCTTGCTCCGGCCGTAAGTGAGCTATTAAGATCTCGCGTCGAGTTATAACTTCTTTTACAAACTAACTTTCCAGTGTATATTGCTCTGCCACAGCGCAAGGGCGCGATTCTAGGCTTCGTACACTGGAGGTCCAAGTGTCCATTCTTCCGTTGCCTGATCTTACTCCAGAAGTTTCTCCGGCTTCTGCAAGCGACACTCCTACTGCACAAGGCATTCACCTCCATTTGTCGTCGCTCGATTCCTACGCCGGCCGGCTCGGCGCATTAACCGGTGTTTCCTTTTGGCCGCGTGCCGCAGCGCGCGTCATCGATACGATCGTCCACTACACCGTGGCGTTCTTCTGCGGATTTGGTTTTGGTCTGATCCTCGCGATCGTTGCCAATCTTCAGCATAATCCTCGCGCCCTCATGCTCGCTCGTCGGACGGACGGTCGACTTACAATGTTCTTTTTCAGTTTGCTAGGCATGGTCGCGTTTGAAACGGTGTGTGAAGGCGTGCATGGCAGCACGCTCGGCAAAGTGTTATTGGGCTTGGTGGTTGTACAAGAGGATGGCGCGCCCTGCCGAATCGGGGCAGCGTGCATTCGGTCGATCGCTTACTTTGTCGACGGACTCTTCTTCGGCCTAGTTGGCTACTTCGCCATGCAGAAGACGCCACAGGAGCAGCGCCATGGTGACGAGTGGGCGCATACGATCGTTTGTCGCCGCGCACAGGTCGCGCCGCAAAACCTTCGCGGCTTCGGCCAGTTCGGGATGGTATTCTTGCTGGCCGTAATGGCGGATGCGACGCTGATTATGACAGGACTGCTGATTAAAGCGCTGGCCTGATCTGCTTCTACCCGTCCACCAGCCAGCTATACTGCGCTGCCGTCAGCGGCACCACGCTCAGCCTTCCCTGCCGCACCAAAGGAGAATCCGCAAACAACGATCGCGCTTTAATCTCCGCCAGCGTCTTCGGCTTCGCGATTGGCTTTCCCACCTTGATTTTCACCAGCGGCGTCTTCGGATCGCTGGCATCCACCGACACCACCGACGCCGTGCCCACAGCGCTTTTCTCTTCTCCGGTGTGATAGATCACCAGCCGTTCGCTGGGTTTCATTCCGCGCAAATGCTTCACTGCCGCAGGATTGGTCACGCCATCCCAAATCGTTGTTTTTTCCCGTTCGAGATCGGCGAACGAATATACGGTCGGCTCAGTTTTCAGAAGGTAGTCCATGGGCAAGCATTGTAAACAAGGAAAATGACGGCGTCTCGCCAATCACGTTGGGTGGCGGCGAGGGCGTCGTTCGCCGTGTTACCGCCGACACTTCCCTTCCGCGCCTGTTTCGCCAACAATAGAAGCTGGTGACGCAGGCTTCCCCTAACTCGAGCGTGATCACAACGGCCGCGGCCATCGAGCGCTACTTCACGGTCGCGCTTTATTTGCTTGTCCTCACCGGCTTTGGCGTATTGGCTTCGACCGGCGGGCTGGACCTACCCGCTGTGACATTAGTGGGCATGGCGCTCATACTGCGCGGATACCAACTGGTCACGCAGCGTGTATCTGTCATTTCTGAACGTTGGACCAATGTCCTCACGCTGTTATATGTATTCGTTTATCTCCTAGATTACTTTTTTATCTCTCGTGGCTTCCTCGGCGCGACCGTTCATCTTGCCCTTTTTGTCATGGTCGTCCGCCTCTTTTCCCTGCGCGGAACGCGCGACCACTACATGATTGCCGGTCTTTCGTTTGCCATGGTCCTCGCGGCGAGCGTGCTGACGGTCGGCAGCGTCTTTTTGTTTTCTTTTGCTATTTTCCTGCTGGTTGCAATCATCACCTTTGTGTTGATGGAGATGCGCCACTCCCTCTCCGAAAATGTAGCGCCCGCCGACGATCCGCGCTCCACCGTGGCCGGAACCGGCTCCGCTGGCAATGCCGACTCCAACCAGCGCATGGCCTCCGCCCTGCTCGCCATTGCCCCTGCCTTGATGCTAATGGTGCTGGCCGGCAGCTTTCTGATTTTCTTCTTGCTGCCCCGCGTTTCGTCCCGTTATCTGAGCGCCTACGCTCCCACCAGCGACGTCTCTACCGGATTCAGCGATCGCGTTCAACTGGGGCGCATCGGCCAGATTCAGCAGTCCAGCGTCGTCGTAATGCATATTGAGATTCAGGACGATATGCAAGGCGCCTACGACCTCAAGTGGCGCGGAATCGCGCTCAGCAATTTTGACGGCAAAGCGTGGACGAATTCCTATGAGCAAACTCCGCTGCGACCTTCGAGCGATGGCAGCTTTCGCCTGGCCCCCTTCGCCGCGACGCGCGATGCGTTTGCCCGCCGATCGATTCATTATCACGTTTTGATGGAGCCGCTGGGAACGAACGTCTTTTTTCTGGCAGGGCGAGCGCAGAGCTTAACCGGAAATTTTCGCCAGGTAAGTATGGATGCGGGTGGCTCCGTCTATGACCTAGATGCCGATCACCCCATCAACCGCTACGAAGCGGAGTCGCTATTATCCGAACCCGACAGCGATGAACTTCGCCTGGCCGCGAACGTGCCGCCTCGAGGCATGGAACAGTATTTGAAACTCCCGCCGCTCGATCGCCGCATCGCCAAATTGGCAGAGGATATCACCGCGAACGCTCCCAGCAACTATGACAAAGCGGTTGCGATAGAGCGCTATCTCTCCACCCACTTCGGTTACACGCTGGAATTGCCGAGCCGCCTGCCGAGTGATCCGCTGGCTAATTTTCTATTCGAAAGAAAAAAAGGCCACTGCGAATATTTCGCCAGTTCCATGGCGGTAATGCTCCGCTCTCTGCGCATTCCAACGCGCATCGTGACAGGCTTTCGTGGCGGCGAGTTCAACGACCTTACGGGCCAATACGTGGTCCGCGCGAGGGACGCACATTCCTGGGTTGAGGCCTACTTCCCGGGATCGGGTTGGGTGAGCTTCGATCCAACTCCCGCGGGAACCCTACCGACGCGCACGGGTTGGTCGCGCATGCAGTTGTATGTGGACGCAGCCGCATCGTTTTGGCGGGAATGGATTGTTAACTATGACGTCAACCATCAACGCAGTTTGGGAAAAAACGCGGCTACGAATAGCCGGCAACTCCTTGAGGATCTGCGCGGCTGGCTAGGACGCCAACATCGCGCGTTGCTGCGCTCGGCTCGCCGCGTCCACCGCCATATCTCTGATTTCCCGATGCACTGGCTGGCCGGTGCAATCGCGATCGCCTCATTGCTGCTGGCGCTTCTTAATATTCGCCGGCTGCTTCGAAGATTCCGCGATCATCGCCTGCGAACCCATCCGGGGCAGGCTCCACGCGAGTCGGCGGCGCTTTGGTATCACAGAATGGTAGTCCGCATGGCCCGCCTGGGCTGGCGCAAATCGCCGTCGCAAACACCCTTGGATTTTGTTGCCGCTATTCAGGAAGCAGCACTGCAAAAGAAGGTGGCGAGATTTACACGCGCTTACGAATCCGCGCGCTTTGGCGAGTCAGCGGACGACGCCGAGAGTCTTCCCAAGCTTTTTCGAGACATTGCGACCGAAGAAAAAGCCGAGCCGACTGAAACCACTACTCCAATACCGTCCGCTTAGAAGCGGTGCGCCACGCCAACGGCCACGTAGTAGTTGTGCTGGCGGCTTCGTCCAGTACTAGCATCCAAGTCCGGTACTCCGGAGTAGAAATCGCGCGCTTCCACGCGCGCTCCCCAACGGTGCCAAAACCACACATCCAACCCGCCTCCGAACTGAACTACGCCCGTGTTCGTGCCGGTCGGGCCAGGATTATTTCCGTAGTAATAGAGGGTTGACGACTCGCGGAACCGGCCATATCCCCCGCCCGCGCTCACCCACGGGGTGACTGAGTCCCCCGAAAAGATATTCACCCGCACCGAGGGAGTGGCGAAGACTGCGCCGATGTCCTTCGGAACCCCGCCGGGATAGTAGTTCAGATCCATCTTCGGAACAATCGCCACAGGCAGTTCGGCGCGAATTCCAAAAATCCTGTTGGTCCCGAGCAGGCGGCTATAGTTGAAGGCGAAGCTCACCGGGTTTCCGAAATGAATCGGAAACCCACTACTTGGAACCGACTGAGTGCTGACGAAGGTTCGCCCCACCGTGACGGAGACTTCATTTTTCTGCGCCCAGCCACTGGACGCCAGTATTAACACTAGAACTACCAGAACTGCAAGGCGCTTAGCCAACATCTCTCCTCCGGAGTCTTGAGGGATGTATTTTTGTTTCCATAAGATTAGCACGGGTCGCCCGGAACGGCAGAAAGCTTAGTACCCTCCGTGGTGCCCCGATTCCGGCCGTCGCAAAGGGAGTTGGATGCTAGAATTGCATAGACCAGTTTCCTGTTGATAACCATCAATATCGTCATCGTTTTATACACATGCCAGTAAAGAACCGCATATCCTTGATTTCCGGATCAGCGACGTCCGGATCGACGCTTGCCGGAACCATCGACCCGACCAAGGTGGGTTTCGTCAGCCTCGGCTGCCCAAAAAACCTTGTCGACAGCGAGGTCATGATGGGCATGCTGGCGCATGCCGGTGCCGAACTTACCCCCGACGCTGCCGACGCCGACGTTATTGTGGTAAACACGTGCTCGTTTATCGGCAGCGCCCAGCAGGAATCGGTCGATACCATCCTTGAAATGGCCCGTCACAAGGCGGGAGGCAAGGCCAAGAAACTCGTGGTTGCGGGTTGCCTGGTCGAGCGCTTTCACGACGAGATTCTTAAGAGCATTCCAGAGGTAGACGCTGTCGTCGGCACCGGTGAATTAGAAAAAATTCTGGCTGCCGTCGGAGTGGCGGAAGCGCCGCGAGCGCCATCACCTTTTAACATCCTGACCTCGCGTCCCGAGGGCGATCATCGCCGCCAGCAAGGCCGCTTCGCGCGCGATTCGTGGGACGGCGCCGTCGCCGATCTGCCTAACTACCTTTACGACGAATACACTCCGCGCGTCCTAACCACGCCGCGATATTCCGCCTATATCAAGATCGCGGAAGGTTGCGATCATCCTTGCAGCTTCTGCATCATCCCCCAGCTTCGCGGACAATTCCGCTCGCGTCGCTTTGAGTCGGTTATCGCGGAAGCGGAGCGGTTGGCGCAGTCCGGCGTCCGCGAGATCACGCTCATCGGACAAGACACCACCTGCTACGGCGAAGACTTCGGGCTGAAAGACGGCTTGGCGCTGCTGCTGGAACAATTGGCCAGTGTAGATGGCCTCCAGTGGGTTCGCTTCCTCTACGCGTATCCCAATAAAATCACCGGCCGACTGCTCGATACCATCGCCGCCCATGAAAATATCTGTTCGTACATCGACGTTCCCTTGCAGCACGCCTCGGCGACAGTCCTGAAGCGCATGAAGCGAGGCGGCGGAGCAGATTTATTCCTGCG
>JBEKXO010000247.1:0-6759 GCA_049511995.1 Terriglobales bacterium | reverse complement strand
TCCGCAGATTTCCCATCCTTCGTGTTTCTGGAGCAGCGAGGATAAACCACGCCGTACGATCTCGTGATCGTCGGCCAACAAGATACGCAATTTCATGACAGCCCCTTTTTAGGAGTAAGACGTGACCGCCGTCTTACCCTCACGATGCGGTTAGAGAGTCTCGACGAGCCAGTGCTACAAATACTCTGTGCTGACTTACTGCTTCTACTGCTTCCAATAAATCACGCGCGGCATTGGACTTCACCACGTAACCTCTGGCGCCCGCATCCAGTGCCTCCCGCAGCATCTGCGGAGAATCATGTTGCGTCACAAATAAAATTTCGACTGCCGGCGTATTCTGGCGCAGCCGGCGGCACGCCTCTAATCCATGCATCTTCGGCATGGTGACATCCAGCACCACAACATCGGGTTGCAAGCTGTCTGCCTTATTCAGGGCCTCGAATCCATCGGAGGCCTCACCCACAACTTCCCAACCTGACTGACCCTCCAGCAAGGTTTTGAGGCCTTGCCGCACCACCGGGTGATCATCGACCACAAGAATGCGAATGGTCATGATCCGATGTCCGTTCTCGTCTCTCCGAACTGGCAGAAGCCAGCGTTTCGGTTCTCGACTGTGGCCCGGTTTCGCTGCATATAGATGTTTTGGAGGTCCGTTCTTCCCCCTAGGGAATTGTCCCAAAACTAGCATGCACAGTTCGGCACCCGAATACAGGGAATCCTGTATTCGGCCAGGGAGAATCCCATATCTTGTTCAATTCTAAGCAATATTGGTTTGATGCAGGGCAGGAAAGTAGGTCTCCCGGTGTAAAACCGCCTCTACACCTTGCACAATTGAGCCAACGTCCGTTTTGGCAACCGCTCCTAGAATCCCCACTCCGCGCGCCGCCTCAGCAAGCTGCTTCGAGAAATGAAAGGTGATCATCAAGATTGGGATCGCGGGGAATAGGTTGGAGACCTGTCGAGCCACTTCGAGGCCATTCAATTCGGGCATCTGAAAGTCGAGCAAGATGACATCGGGTAGGGTTCTCTGTACTTTGCGCAGCACCTCGCCCCCGGTTCGGGCTTCATCGCATACTCGCCATGTGTCGTGCTGTTCCAGAACCTCCCGGAGATAGTGCCGCACCATCGGATTGTCATCCGCCACCAGAATTCTAACCAAAGCACAACTCCCTCATTCAATCGGCCCGGAGACGTCGTCATGCTGGAGAAGCCGCAATCTTCACTCCGATGGCATCACACCACATAAAACGCCGGCGAGTCTCAATGAGGGCTCGATTTACCTTCGGAGTGGTTCAACGTCCTTTTCCGTGGCCTTCTTCTTCGTGCTGTTTGAGCGCTGTCCGAGCCGCCACTTCCTTAGCCCGGTCGTTGCAGCGCCCGGGTTGCCGGGCGCTCTTTGATGTGTTCGTACTGGCGTTAATCCTTGGCGCTTACACCGCGAGATGTCATTTGTCCGGCATTAGGTCCCGCCTTCTGCATCGCCCCGAGCAGCCCCAGCTATTACCGACAGTACGGCCTGCGGCGATCATCCGCAATCCAGCGAAGTATGTAAGGGGAAGTGCCTAAAGGGTTGAAGGGACAATAATTTAGCCATAAGAAAAGTAGCCGCGGGTGGAGGCACTACCAGATTCCCTTGTCGCTGCCGGTGAGGTTGTATTCCAGCGCCGCCGCCGTGGCGAGACCGGGCAGCAGGCTCAAGCGCAGGGTATTACGAATCTCACCCTTGCGGAAAAGACTCCTCCACTCGGCCGCATAGAGCTGTGCTCCGTGGGGAACAATCGGGATGCGCAGCCAGTTTCGCCGGTAGTGAACCATTTCGCTACCAAAGCGCGCTGCCGACGTGATCCAACCCGGTAGTTCGATGCCTTCGCCGCGATACTGCTTGACGTAATCTGATACGACCACAAGATATGTCGCCAGCCCTTCCCATAGCCCCGCCGACTGCGCCAGAGATCGCAGATAGATGTAGTCAACCTTGTCGCTCTCCATGAGACGGGCATTATCCGCGATGTCGCATAGCCGTATGTAGAAATGGCGGTACATTCGTTGCAGCGTGCTGATGATCATGCGATCTTCGGGCGCGGATGTTCGCACAGACGTGCGTAACATAGATGTGCCTAAGTCAGACGTGCATAACCCGGATCCCTCGAGCGGTGCGACGCGCGCGCGCGCGACCAGCGATTCGGTAATGCTCGTTTGCTCACCAGTTTGACCGAGGCGCCCTACGTGAACCTCAACCAGTTCGGGCAGGCCCGGAATAATAAAGTTCCATTTATTGGCCAACCGGTCTCCCCAACTGCGCTCTGCTGTCTCTGCTCCCAGATCGCGGCGCATAACCGCAGCCACCTCGGCTGGCGGTGCGTCAACGCCGCAATCAACGTAAAAGTCAATGTCACTGCCAAAGTCCGGCCAATGATCCAAGGATTTTATTACGATAGCCTTTCCGCATTGTTGCAAGGCGTGCGTTATAGGCTCCAGGAAAGAGATAGCGTGGCGAATGCGCGCACGTTCCTTCGCCATGGCGCTCGCAGTCCATTCCGCTCCCTCGCCATTTCCATTGTCGAGCATCAACTGCTGCAGGATCGGGAACGACCTCATGATCACATGGTGCGTGTTCGCCAACTCCGCAAGTTCTGCCAGGTCGTTACAATTCAGCGTTGCCGCCGCGCGCGAAGTTCGCTCGGTTACACCCAAAAGCAACTCCGAAAGCAGGCGAAAGCACTTTGGCGGATTGCCAGAATCTTTCATTGCGGTTTGCTCCGCAGTTTGATGTTCGATCGCTCGCATGGAAATTGGCCCTGTTACTCGGACTCTATTCGATGTTCTAGTCTGTGTTTGGGTTGTTGCCGAAAGCTCGCTCTCAGCTTTGAGGCCGACCCGCGCTGCCGCAACCTGCCGTCTGGCGCTCAATCGCTGTCCCTTCTTCGTAATCGTTCCAGGTTTCGATCATCAGAAATGGCAGCGGATGGGAATCGTCGAAATATTGCCGGTAGAGGCTCATGGTGTCATCCAGCGTTTTTCCGCAACGGCTCTGCATGTGGCGATTAAGTCCCCACTTCGCTTTGGAGTCGTCGAACCCCGGCCAGGCCGCGCCAATCGTGATCTTTTCGGGACGCTTGCTCATCGTCTTGTAGAAATTGTCAAGATACTCCTCGCCCCAATTGCTGCCGTCGGCAGACCAGCCGGCGCGCCCCGGCTGCACCCAGGCATAGGAACCGGCAAAATCGGCGTCGTACTGCGGCGGCGGAGCATCCTTGTAGAAGATCAACGGCGCCGCATCCCAACCGCTGCAATGTTCGCGTACACGATTCCAATCCACGTGGCCGCGCTTCGGGAAGATGAAGATCATCGGTTGCCCGTTGTACCGGAGATATGCGTCGCGATATCTGGCCTCAGGCCCGATGTATGACTTATAGGCTTCGTCGAACGCCGTCATCGCCTCATCGGTCGCCTGCGCATCTTCGTCCTCTGGTTCGTTGAAGAGCAATGCAACCTGAAAGTGGTTCTCGCTTGCGACCTCTTGCAGCACGCCGAAGTTATGGTCGGAATAAGGCCGGCTCTCACCGTACCAGTCGACCACGAACGCCGAGATTCCTCGTTTGCGCGCCTGTTGAATCTGTTGGTTTAGAACTCCCGGATCCTGGCTCGAGTACCCAACGTCGATGTGAGAGTGGTCGCCAAACCATGGCATGTAAACCGCAAGCAATTTCGGAGCTTGCCCAGGAGCCATCGCATTTTGCCGCAGCGACGAGCGAACGCTCGGAGCCGTACATCCGCTCGCAATCACAAAACAAGCTATGGCTAACGCGATCAATACCTTTGGCAAGCGAAGGCTCACTATTTTCAAGTTGTCCTTTATAACTCAGATGCCGCGCAGAAAGCGGCGGTTGGCAGGGCTATCCTGTAGGCAAGGCTAGTTAACCGGCTGAAGCGCCCCCATCGAGACCGAATCAAAATTGAGGGACCGCCTGTAACTGCCGGACTACCCAATGATCGGCAGCCGGTGTCATGAGTACCACATAATGCATCACCACATGCTCGTCATGAATCAGCTTTCCGCCGTCGAGAATTTGCAGCTGGTAATCCGCCGCATCGTGCAATTCGATGACGTCGCCCTCCGGAGCGTAATACACCGCTTCGACTTTGTGGTTCTGATTCAGATAGCGAGTGCTGAGGCCGGAGCGGCGTTGACTGGTCACCGTATCGGCCAGCGATTCTTTGGCGGTGGCTACGAACGGGCCAGATAGGGCATCAAGAGCATTGAATTCCAGAGCGTGGGCGAGGCTTATCCATGCGATTCGGTAATCGCGGAGAATCCCGCGCTCCGTAAGGCTCTCGACTGTGCGCGGACCGGCGTGAGTTACATTCAAGTCGACATTAACGGCCGCATTCGACCGCGGCGCGCAAAAGAAGAAAAACGATAGAGCCAGTAGTGCCATGGTGCGCGAAGTGGCCCGCGAAGTGCCGCGCGAACGGATCGATGACCCGATAGAAGGCACTCGCCGTCGACGTGCCGAACCTACCGTCACAGCAACCGTGGTTATCATCGCCACCGCAATCGTATTCATCGCGGTCAGCAACGACGTAGGAATCATTGTGATGTGAACTGTCGTCAACGCGGTCATTGCCCTCCTCCAATGCGCAGTTCGTTGCCCATGGCCACTCCTGAGGCAACCGAAACAACTACGGGGCCCGAGGCCGCAATCTCGGCGCGTGCGATGCCGCGCTTGATCGGCGCGTCCACCGTGCTCTTTCCGCTGGCATCCGTCGCGGTGAAGGAGACAATCGTTCCATCAGGCACGGGATTCCCCGCGCAATCGTGAACTGGCTCCGTCTGCACCACCAAGCCATCCTTAGTCCGCTGGCCGGTGATGCGAAGATTGCAGGGGTCTGATGCCACTTCCTGAACATTGCGCCGCGCGGAAAGATCGCCGATGCTTGCCACAACTTGCATCGGTCCGGCGGACTTGCCGGATGTAATGCGAAACCACGCGATGCCGTCATGTGCCGTGACCGCTCGCGAGAGCAGGGAAGCCTTGCCCGCCGTCAACTGAAAGCCGATCGTACCGGGATCGAGAACGAGATTGCCAAACTGGTCAAACGCCAGCGCCACTCCACTGACGGCATCGTTCGCCGCCACCGGGACGCGCGACGGTGCACGAGAAAAGCCAGGCTCGCAGGTTTTGCCGGAGTCACATAGAACGAAGCGCTGTGGCAACTGTCAGAACAGAGAATGGCGAAATATTGTCCCGCATCGCGCAAATCCTGCCCGCGCAGCGGAATCTCGTTGCCGAGCGAAACTTCGCTCTTATTCGAAACTCCTGGGCCGGCGAGATAGAACGTCGCCTTTCCACTGCCCGTGGTCGAGACCGTCGCGTTTTCGCCAGCCGTCGCGGCAGAGGGGGCGCGCAGATCTTGCGCAGCGCACATACCACTGGTCAATCCGACCGTCGCGGCAATGCCGAGGCAAGCGTGAAAGAGTAATCGCATCCTACGATTTGCCCAGACTGTATTGGTTGACCACGACATGGAAGCTCTGCACCTTTCCCGCCAGCGAACGCGGAATGTCGACCGAGAATGGCTCTGAGGTTTCGGGCTGCAAAGCCTTGTCGACGTAGCCATCCGAGACCCATATGACTTTGCCGTTGTTGTCGTAGAAACTCGCAATCACATGCGGAATGTTCACCGTCTGGCCGCTCTGATTGAGCAGTTCTCCGCGCAGAACGCTTCTACCCTGAACGTCCGCGTCAATCTTCTGATTCATCACGCCGATGACCGGATCGGCCGACGCCGGAACCAGCGACGCCTTGATATCCATGCGAACATTCTTAACCTTGCTCAAGTCGATGCCCGGAAAGTCGATGCGGTAAGGCGTGATCTGCTTCGGCAAAAGCACGTGATCGATCTTGTCAAAGCTGCTTTCGTCGTCGATCGGATTGCCGGCTCCATCGACCAGCGTGGCGTTGACGTTCACGAACGCCGGGATAGTATCTTCATTCACAACTTCGCCGATTACCATTGATCCTTCGGCCGAGTTGATGGCGTTCATCGAAACGATGCGAACATGTGGCGGATCGATATTGCGGGCGCCCCATTCATCCTTGCCGTTGCCCGTGACCAGGTCCCACCGCAAATAAGTGACCGGAACGACCTGTGCCGGCACGTTCTCGACTTGTTGTTTAGGCCAAACCACCTTCCAGACTCCGCCTTCGCGGATCAAATGAAAGTCGTGGACATCTTCGATCGGGCCAATCGGTGTGGTCCAGCGAAGCCGGGCGCGTATTTGGGCATCATCATTCGTGGCGTGCACCGGTCGCAAGTCCTCGCCCTCAAGATTGGAAAAAGTGCGCAGGCTGCCATTCGAGCCTGTCCAATCCTGTTGGAAAGTTTGCTCATCGACGCCGCTCGTCTTCGACAACTCTTCATAAGCGGCATTCCAACGACGCTTCTGCGCATCGCTCAGAAAGTTTGTAACCGCCTGCTCGGGCGTGTCCGCCTTAGGAGTTAACCCCGGCAGCGCCGCACCACTCGCAAAGCCGATCGTGCCATTCCGTGTCTGGGCGCCGCCGACCAATCCCACAGCCACCAGCACGACCGTGGCGACGACGATAATGATCAAAATTGTTTTCATATTTCTCTCTCAGGCCGCGAATGCCTTACGCAACATAGGGCTGCCGTACGTGAACCGGTACCCCGACAAGGGCCACCACGCGGCGCCTCTCTGGTAACCACAGCTCCAGAAAGATTGCCAAAAAGCTC
>JBEKXO010000246.1:0-6884 GCA_049511995.1 Terriglobales bacterium | reverse complement strand
TAATTTGATTGTCGGGATATTGCACGCTGAGAAAGTAATTATTGCCAGTCTTCGGATCGACCCAGAAACTCGGGGCAATCATCGTGTCCGATGTAAGCGCAGTGATGACATTATCAAGCGCCGCCTCCGGCGATATACCGAGCAGGGCCGCATGTTCGCGATCGATATTCAATTCCAGCCCCGGATAGTCGAGGTCCTGCGGAATCAGGACATCGTTAACCGAACTCAATGCTTTCACCCTCGCAGCCACGGATCTGGCGAAAGCAAACGGTTCATCCAGGTCACTGCCCCCGATTCGAATGTCGATCGGAGCGGGTTGCCCCTGGTTAACGACGGAATCAACCAATCCACCCGTTTGAAAATAAGTGCTCACTTCTGGAAAGTCATTGGCAAACCTTTCGCGCAGACGTTGCATGTAAGCGAAGCTGCTGGTCTTATGGTCCTCCTTGAGACTGACCTGAATGAAGGCGGTATGCATTCCGGAATTGCTCGTATAGATGGCCGAAAGATCTGGCGTAATGCCAATGTTCGACACAATCATATTCATGTCGTGCGGTGACACTACATCGCGAATATCCTGCTCCATCTTCCCGACATATTCATCCGTCACCTCAAGGCGAGTTCCGGGCGGGACTTTGACATTGACCACAAATTGCCCGGGATCGGTGCGCGGAAAGAACGCCACGCCGAGGAATGGAAACAGCGCGAAGCTCAGCACCACGAAAGCAGCAAAACCGCATACGACCAACACGGGGCGATCCAGACAAACCGCGATAGCCTTTTCGTAGGCTTGCTGCAGCCGCTCGAACTGCTGATTGAAAGCGATGATGACGCGTCGAAAAATGTTCGCGATGTTTATTCTTTGTTCCCGTTCGACTTCCTGTACCGCCTCCCTGGCGCCGCCCAGCGTGCTATAAGAAGCGGTTTTGTGGCCAGGCTCCAGACGGATGAACTTCGCACAGAAGAGGGGCACGACAGTCATGGCGACGGCATAAGAAGCAAAGAGCGCCAGCACGACCGCGAGGGCCAGAGCGCTAAAGATATATTTGCTGACACCCGACAGCATGATGACAGGGAAGAAAACGATGCTGGTGCTGCATGTGGCTGCCAGCACGGCCAGTTGGACCTCTTTGCCTCCGTTGATGGCGGCTTCGACCGCCGGTTCGCCCAATTCCATATGACGAAAGATGTTCTCAAGAACGACGACCGAGTTATCAATCAAGCGGGAAAGAGCGAGTGCGATGCCGCCGAGCACCATGGTGTTGATCGTGCTCGCGCCCAGGTTCAACGCAATGAAGGCGGTAAGACAAGAAATGGGAATTGAAAGCAGTACCGAAATCGTCGCGCGGAGATTGCCGAGAAAAAGAAGGATCATTAGCGCGGTGAGGCACAGGCCAATGCTGCCCTCGTTGATCACGTTCTTCACCGCAATCTTCACAAAAACCGATTGATCAAAGACGACCGCCGTTTTCAGCGTCTTCGGAATATCGAGCAGATGTTTCACGGCCTCTCGAATGCCGTTCACAATACTGATGGTGTTCGATCCCCCACCCTGCTTCAAGATCGGAATGTAGACGGAATGCTGACCGTCGACCCGGACGATGTTGTATTGCAGCTGGCCTGAGTCCACCGCCTTCCCAACATCGCCAACGAATACGGACTCACCCATGTGGTCCTGTTTGTCCGTTTTGATCGGCATGGCATTGATTTCCTCAACCACCGGAATCTGGCTATTGGCATAGACGTTGTAGTCCTTCGGTCCGATGCGCACGTCGCCGGCGGGTAGAATCAAGTTCGATTCATTCACCGAGCGCACCACGTCCATCACCGAGAGTTGGTGAGCTTCAAGTTTGACCGGATCGACATAAATCTGGATTTGCCGATACTTGCCGCCGTAAGGCTGCGGGACGGAAGCGCCGGGAACGTTGGCGATTTGATTCCGTACTTCAAACTGCGCCAGATCTTTAAGCCGCGTCTGGTCGAGACCCTGACCTTCGAGCGTGACCAGACACACGGGAAGATTCGAAGCGTCGAACTTCAGCACCACCGGAGGCAGGGTTCCTGGCGGAAGCCGCCGCAAATTTGCCATGGCGAGATTCGAGATATTGCTGACAGCGGCGTTCGCGTCTGTGCCCGGCTGAAAGTAGATCTTGATCAGGCTCACACCGGGCAGCGATCGCGACTCGATGTGATTGATTCCGCTTCCCAGCGTAAAGAAACGCTCGTAACTATCTGTGATATCCGCCTCGATCTGCTGCGGCGGCATGCCGGCGTAGAAGGTCGCGACCACGACAACCGGGATATTAATTTCCGGAAACAGATCGACGGGCATACGCGCGACCGTGGTAACACCCACGACGATCACCATGAGACAAAGCATCAGGATGAAGAACGGATGCTTGATGGCAAAAGAGGACATTACTCGCTCACCTCCTGGGCCGCCGTTGGAATGAACGCCGTGTGCGGGGACACAACTTCCCCGGGTTGATAGCTAGCCTGTCCAGAGGCGATCACGTTGTCCCCAGCCTGGAGGCCGCTGGTAATCTCCACGCGGTTCGAGGTTTGAATTCCCAGAGTCACATTGCGCTTCTCGACATGGTTCGTCGCATCCACGACCAGCACGTAAGACTGATCGCCGTTCGGCACCACAGCCTGTGCCGGCAAAATAAGAGCGTCATTCTTTTGCTGGAGTTGAATCGTCGTCTCCGCGTACATCCCCGGATTGAGACTCAGATCACGGTTCGGGACATCGACCTCGGTCAGCATGGTTCGGGTGTTGGTATCAAGTGCGCGCGAGAAACGGATGATCTTGCCTGTAAATGTGCGCCCCGTCGCGTTGACTTTCACCTGCACATCGCCGCCGACCTGAATGTAGGGTACGTCGCTCTCCGGCACGGGCATGCGAAGCCGGAGCAGGTCGCTCTCGGCAACTTGTACCACGGGAAGTGTATTCGTATTGTTGTCCTGTCCGGCTTGAATCAGCGTGCCGGTATCGGCGTAGCGCTTCGTCACCACACCTGTAAAGGGAGCGATGATCTGCTCGTATCCGGACATTGTTTCGAGCCGGCTGCGGCTCGCGCGAGAAACGCCGAGTTGCTCCTGCATGGCGTTGAGCGAGGCTTTGGCGACGCCGACCTGTGCCGCCGCGTCCTGGTCTTTGGCTCGCGCGTCATCCAACTCCTGCTCCGCGATCAGCCCAGGCCTTTCTTTGGAAGCTTCTTCGAGACGCGTGTACTCGGCGTGCACCGCAGAGTACGTCGACTCCGCACTGACCACCTCGCTTTGTGCGCGAGTGATATCAGATTGGCTGTGGCGGACCTCGGCCTGAGCGCCCTCCACTTGGTCCTGCAACTCCGGAACTTCCAGCAGAGCCAGGACTTCGCCCTGACGGACGCGGTCGCCAATATCGACTTTGATCCAGCGAATATATCCCGAGACTTTGGCGTGAAGGTCCACCTGTTGATAGGGCTGAAATTGACCGGCAACCGAAAGCGAACTGGCCAGATTGCCACGCGTGACCGCGACGACTGCGGCTGCCCTCGGCTGCTCGGCAGGGGCTTTGCCAAAGTGATTTCGAACGATCAAGAAGAGAGCTGCCAACAAAAGGCAGAGCAGGCCCGCAATCCAAAGGATTCGCTTACGATGCATGGAGCCACCTACTTTCAATCCCGCAAGTTCGGGATTGGAATCGACGACAGTACGTCTCCTTAAAGGGACTGGCGATCACTCAACCGTCCCATTCGAGTTCGATGTTTGAGAATAGGCCGGGTGTACCTAAAATATCGCCGTGAAGGACTAAAAGAAGGCTGGGGGCGGACGTTGTGTGAGGTGCGGATCCTGAAAGTCCCATCTGCGAGATCTGCAGAAGTTCATTTCAACTTGGTAAAAGTTGAATGTAAGAAACAAAATCGCCTGGGCCAAAACCAATAGCGGAATCAGGTTCAACGTCTCCCAAGCCGTATCCGGTTTGAGGGCCTTTTCAAGCAAGGCCATGGTTTGGGCGGAACGCCTCTCCGTCAAGAGCTTGGCAACTTTGACGGTAGATGGAGATTGCGGGGGCTTGTAAAGGGAGAGTTTTGCCTGCAATCCCCAAGTGAATACGGCAGAGGCCAAAACGAGGAGAGCGCACTTGAATGCGTATGTGCAGGCAATTTGAGGTCGCTTTAGCATCTGTCTCCTCCTCTCCCAAAAGCCCTGTCAATAATGTAGCAAAAAATGGCCTTGTGGAGTTGCCGGGAAGAGGGCCCCAAGGTTTGGGGGGCGGGCAGGCTGAACATTTTGGGACGTGAGAATGAACGAGAAGCTTATCAGAAGCAATGCCGTGTCCTAATGACGGGGCAAGCCGGGAGTCGCTGTCGATGCGGATTCGCCATTTGCTTCGCTAAGATAAAATCTGTTGCCGTGGCACCACTGTTGGCCAAGTGCTGTGTTATGCCTGTTCGGGAGAACTCACGCATGTCGGTAAGGATCATTCTTGCGGCGGTTCTAGTCGGGGTGGGATTGGGAAAGTACGATTTGTGGGGACAGGAGAATGCCGAGATCCCTTCCATCCTGCATATTCAGCAGTCTGTGACCACCTCGAAAACTGGCTTTCCACAATTTCTCTATATGTATCAGGTGCTAGACGGGGCGAAATCGGAGGCGTCGGCGCAAGCACTTGCGGGGAACATTTCGATTGAAAACTACAGCTCGAATTTCAGTGAAGTCCTGTGGTTGCTGGCCTACTGGGAGGCTAAGTGCCCGGTGAATGACCGAAATTTAAGGGGAGCCAACATTATTTGGAGCGACATCCTGAAGAATCCGTCGCAGTCAGTTTCCCAGCTTCGTGTGGACCTTCATTTTCCGCATCCATTGCCAATGACGGGATGCGTGGGATTTGTTTTTGGGGGAGGGCCGTTGGTTAAAGGCGAGGTTACGATGTCGGCGGATTTGAACCTGACTTACGAACCGTCGAATGCAAACGGCAACACTGTGATCGATCTATCCGGGGAATATTGTTTTGGTCAGGATTGGGGCTGCCAGAACGCGACGACGGACGATGAGATGGGATTCGGTGTTCCGATCGTGATGCCGGCCGGTCATTTGGTGGAGCTGTTTGGAGACATCAGCGACAGTACGTTTGATGGGACGCGGCACTTCGGGCCGCTTCCGACAGGCAAGGCGTGGGGCGCGCTTAATGACTTTTATCTACTTCCCGGAGGATGCGGAGAATTTGGGGAGAATCTCAACAGCCAAGGGTTTCCGAATCCGGTATTGCTATCGACGCTATACAGTTGGCTTCCCGAGAACGCCTTGCACCTCGAAAGCGTGCCCCTGGAATACAAGATTCCGGCTGGAGAGATGGGCAAGGCAACGCTTCAGAAGCAAGTCGAGAAAATTCCTGCCCCGGTGACCGTGAATTCCGGCGATTGCGTGGTTGTGATTTACGGCAGGACCGGCGACGGAGCGACCGACAACGAAACGCAGGTGAAGGCTGTATTGGCGCCGCCGTAAACCTGAACGCCGGCTAACTGGAAATTATCTCGGGCCAAAAAGTCCTCTTGGAGGAAATGTCGTGCCACGGCGCGCTGTTCGCTCTGCCAATCTCCGCGGAAGGCCGTTTCTGACCAACTAGTGAACATCGATGGTTCGCTAGACACAGGCCCGCACTCTACTCGGTATTCAGCGCCGCCCGCGGATCGAGTCGTGAGGCTCGGATGCCTGGCAGCAGGCATGCCAACACTCCCACCACTCCGAGCAGAAAAACGGCCGAAAGAAAGATCCCCGGGTCCAAAGGAGTGGTTTCGAACAGAAGCTGCGAGAGCGCGCGAGTAAGGAGCAGCGAGAGGCCGACACCGAGTGCGACGCCGACTGCGACTAACGATCCTCCCTGGTGCAGCACATCTCGCAGCACGTCTTGCCGGCTGGCGCCGAGGGCCATGCGGATGCCGAATTCGCGCGTGCGTTGCAGTGTCACGTACGAAACCACACCATAGATGCCGAGCGCACACAAGAGCAGTGCGAGGCTGGCAAAGGCGGTCATTAAGCCGACGCTGTAGGTGCGCTGGGCCAGTGTGTGTGAAACCACCTCGCGCATCACCGTGATCCCTTCGACTGGCTGGTTCGGATACAACGACTGAATCTTAACTCGCGCGCTGTTGGTCAGCAGCGCAGGATCGCCGCCTGCGCTGCGCACGAACAGGTTCATCGAGGCAAGAACGTGGTTGGTGTCGTCCTGGGTGTAAGGCATGTAGATTGCGGGTTCGCTGGGCAGATCGAGCGCCCGCTGCCTGACGTTTGCGACTACGGCCACGATCTTCCGTGGCGGCGGCGGCCGATTATTGCGGCTGCCAAGCGCGAGATAGTTTACGGTAATGTGCTTGCCTATGGGATCCTGCCCCGGATAGAAGCGCCGCGCCGCCTCGGCATTGATGATGACGACCGGCGGCGCATTCTGATCGTCATGATCAGAGAAATAACGTCCGCGCACGAGCGATGCCCCGAGTGTTCGGAAAAAGTCCGCGCTGATCCAGCAGCCCTCGGCAGATGGGGCGTGGGCAGCGTCGTTCGGCCGGTCATCGAAGCCTAGCGCGGCACCCATCGCGTGAGCTCCCGGCATGCAATCGGAGGCAGCGGCCGAGCTGGCGCCGGGCAAGCTGGCCACTCCGCTCAGTACACTGCGCCAGAAGGAGTATCCCTCGGGTCCGAAATAATTCGTTCGTAGATAAGCGCTGAGGACCTCCGTCGGCTGGAATCCTAGATCGACTGACTGCACGCGCACGAAGCTGCGCACCAACAAACCAGCGCAGACGGTGAGCACTACCGCGCAGGCGATCTCAGCAACGATCAGCACCGAGAAGGGACGGCGCTGCGCCTTGCCGGTTTCGCTGCGCCCGCTGCGAAAG
>JBEKXO010000245.1:0-6941 GCA_049511995.1 Terriglobales bacterium | reverse complement strand
AGTTCAGCCAGATCCCGAGCCGTTGCGCAATCTTTTCGTGCGCAGCGATCAATACAATTTCATACGCCACGGTGTGCCCTCCGTGATCCTTAGTGTCGCTCCGCAGCCGGGAACCCCCGAAGTGCAGCTTTTCAAAGACTGGCTGACTCAGCGTTATCACGCGCCCTCCGATGATGTGAATCAACCCGTCGATCTCGCCGCCGCCGCGAAATACGAAGAAATCATCCGAGCTCTGCTCATCAACATCGCCAATGGTGACCATCGCCCAGAGTGGAAACCAGATAGTTTCTTCCGCAGGTACGCGGAAGTTGCGACAATGAACCAGTAGATTTTCGAAAATACAACCTGTGGCGTTTTAACGAGAGCGACGCCGATCAGTTGTGATCAATAGCATTGAGAAACGGCTACATCCGTTTGGAGAGAACATTGAACGACTATCTTTTATCCGTGCTCTTAGGAATTGTCGAAGGACTCACCGAATTCCTTCCTGTCAGCTCCACGGCCCATCTTCGCCTCTCCGAAGTATTGCTCCACGTGCCGCTCGACAGCGGCTACTGGAAGATGTACTCCATCGTCATTCAACTGGGCGCGATCCTCGTCCTGCCCATCTATTTCTGGAGCCACATCGTCAAGCTCATTTCCACCTTCCCCCAAGGCGAGAAAAAGGATTGCACGATCCTGACTCATCCCCTCAGCCTGGTCATGATCGCATTCGTGATTACCGCCGGCCCGTCTTACCTGCTGACCAAAGTGATCGGCAAGAATCTTGAGAGTCTCTACGTGATGGGAACAGCCCTGCTGCTCGGCGGCATCGTGATGTGGGTCGTCGACGCCATGAAAGCACCGTGGGAAAAAGCTGGCCCCGGAGCGCCGGGTTCTCCCATTCACACTTGGAAAATGGATGACATCCACGGCGGCCAAGCCGTGTGGATTGGCGCCTGCCAGATTCTCTCCGGCGTTTTCCCCGGCACCTCGCGATCCATGTCGACGATTGCAGCGGGACAGTTGGCGGGAATGTCGCGCGCCGCCGCTCTTGAATTCTCTTTTTTCCTCTCGATGCCAACCATGGCGATGGCCACGCTTTACACGCTCTTTAAGTCAATCCATGGCGGCAAAGATGAAAATCCCATCGGCGTCGCGCAAATGACAAGTCACGAGTGGGTTATCCTAGCCATCGGCTTCGTCGTCTCCTTTGTCGTCGCCTATGCGGCGGTAGCCTGGTTCATGGCCTGGGTGCGCAAGCGCGGCTTCGCGCCTTTTGCCGTGTATCGCATCGTGCTCGGAATCGCCGTACTGGCATGGGCCGCGGGAATGATCGGACGTTAGAATCCCACGCAGGCAGCCATGAACGTCTTCGGGAAACGAGCGCATACTGACCGCTGCCGAGGGAAAAGTGCGGGCCCTAATCGTTCCCACATTCCCCGTCCGCCATTTACAATTATTTCGACGAGGGTTCCAATCGAATGATGCAATCGGCTCGACCCGGCATCGCCAAAACTATGCTCCTATTCCTTACCTCACTTCTTCCCCTCGGTGCCGTCGCAATCGGCTCCGTCAATTCCGCTCTCGCCGCCGTATCTGATTTCGGTCCGGACAATCCTTTTTATGCGCCCAGCAATCTGCCTTTCCACGCTCCGCCCTTCGACAAAATCAAGGACGACGACTTCCAGCCCGCGATCGAGGCTGGCATGGCGCAACAAAAGGTCGAGGTCCAGGCCATCGCCGACAATCCCGCCTCTCCATCTTTTGACAACACGATCGTCGCCATGGAAAAGAGCGGCCAGTTGCTCGATCGCGCTACCTCGGTCTTCTTCGGAATCACCGGCGCTAACACCAACCCGAACCTGCAGAAGATTCGTAGCATCGAAGCTCCGAAACTGGCAGCGCATCGTGATTTCATCTACCTCAACGCCAAGCTCTTTTCTCGCGTTGCCGCGATCTATAAGCAACGCACCGATCTTCATCTCGACCCCCAGTCGCTTCGCTTGGTCGAACGCTACTACGACGATTTCGTGCACGCCGGGGCCAATCTCTCCGAAGCCGACAAAACGGAGCTTAAGAAAATCAACGAAGAGATGTCGTCGCTCTCGGATGCCTTCAATAACAAGCTTCTCGCCGCCAACAAGGCTGGCGCCTACATCACAACTGACAAAGCCGCATTCGGCGGGCTTTCCGAGGCGCGCATTGCGGCGCTCGCGCAGACCGCCAAAGACCGCAAAGTTGAAGGGTTCGTAATTCCGCTTCAAAACACTACGCAGCAACCCGACCTCGCTTCCCTCAGCGATCGCGCCACGCGCCAAGCCATCTTCGAGCACTCCTGGAACCGCGCGGAACGCGGCGACGCCAACGATACTCGCGACACCATCGCCCGTCTCGCACAGCTGCGCGCGCAAAAAGCGAAGCTTTTAGGTTTTCCCAGCTTTGCTGCCTGGAAGCTCGAAGATCAAATGGCCAAGACTCCCGAAGCCGCCTTGCAGTTTATGGATGCCATCGTCCCCGCCGCGACGGCCCAGGCCGCGCGAGAAGCCGCCGACATCCAATCCGTGATCGATGGTCAAAAGGGTGGTTTTCAGGTCCAGGCTTACGATTGGAATTTCTACTCTGAGCAGGTCCGCAAGGCTCGCTACGATATCGATGATGCGCAGGTAAAACCCTACTTCGAACTTGATAGCGTCCTTCAGAACGGCGTTTTCTATGCGGCCACACAGCTATACGGAATCACTTTCAAAGAGCGTCACGATATTCCCGTTTATCAGCCCGATGTCCGCGTCTTCGAAGTGTTCGACACCGACGGCAAGCACCTTGCTCTCTTTTACTGCGATTATTTCAAGCGCGACAACAAAAATGGCGGCGCTTGGATGTCAGATTTCGTAGGGCAATCGCACTTGCTGGGAACAACCCCGGTCGTCTACAACGTCGCCAATCTGCCTAAGCCCGCAGCCGGCGAACCTGCGCTGATCAGCTTCACCGACGTCGTCACCATGTTCCACGAGTTTGGCCACGCCTTGCACGGCATGTTCTCCGACGCCGAATACCCCCTGCTCTCTGGCACGGCCACCGCGCGCGACTTCGTAGAATTTCCCTCGCAGTTCAACGAACATTGGGCCCTTTATCCCACCATCTTTTCGCACTACGCCAAGCACTATAAAACCGGTGCGCCCATGCCCGAAGAACTCGCCGCAAAGATCCGGAAGGCGGAAACCTTCAACAAAGGTTACTCGATGACCGAACTCCTCGCCGCCGCCGAGCTTGACATGCAGTGGCATTTCCTTCCGCCGAGCGCGCCGCTCCAGAATCCCGACGATTTCGAGAAAGAGGCGCTCGAGAAAACCCACCTCAACGTCAGCTACGTGCCGCCTCGCTATCGCTCCAGCTATTTCAGCCACATCTGGGAGAGCGGATACAGCGCCGGCTACTACGCCTACCTCTGGACCGAAATGCTGGCCGACGACGGCTATGAATGGTTCAACGAACACGGCGGACTAACCCGAGCCAACGGCGATCGCTTTCGACAGATGGTGCTCTCGCGAGGCAATACCGAAGACCTCGCCAAGATGTACGAGCGGTGGCGAGGCGCACCGCCCAACTCGAAAGCCATGCTGAAATACCGCGGGCTGGAAGGCACTGCTCCGGCGAAATAGTGGGCAAAGCAATCATGGTTGGCCGTTAGAAGCGCGTCGGCATGGAATTCATTCCACTTGGGAGTTAAGGTTGAGTTACCAGCCAGTACAAGGGAGGGCGTAATGAACAAACACATTTCCGACAAAGCATCCACCAGCAATCGGCGGACTTTTCTGAAAGCGGGCGGCATCATGACAGCTGCGGCCCTTGGTTCGGCGACTCTGCCGGACATCGCAAGAGCTCAATCAAGCCTTCCTTCCAATCCTGCAACCTCAAGTTCGATGCCGACCAGGAATCTCGGAAAAACCGGATACAAGGTCGGCATCTTCAGCCTCGGCGGCCAAGCGGCCCTGGAGAAGTCTCACAATGAAGACGCCGCCGTTCCCATCATTGAAAGAGCCCTCGATCTCGGCGTGAATTACATCGACACCTCGTCGATCTATGGCGGGCCCGAGCGCTGGAGCGAGCAATACGTCGGCAAGGTCATGAAGCACCGCCGCCATGATGCATTCCTGGCTACCAAAACGAAGGAGCGAACGCGCGAAGGCTCAATGCGCATGATTGAGACTTCGCTCAAGCTTTTGCAGACCGATCACATCGACGTGTGGCAATTGCATGACATCGGAACGATGACCGATATTAACGAGATATTTGCCAAGGGCGGTGCGATGGAAGCGCTGCTCGAAGCTCGCGACCAGAAAATCGTGCGCTATCTCGGCATCACCGGCCACTACCGTCCTGACGCTCTGATTGAGGCAATTCATCGCTATCCTTTCGATACGATCCTGATGGCCGTCAATGCCGCCGATCCCCATCACTACAGCTTCTCCGAACAACTGTTGCCGTTGGCGGTCGAAAAACAGATGGGCATCATTGGAATGAAGGTACCTGCACGCGGACGCATTCTTTCGTCGTGGACACCGCCTCCCCTCGAAGAGCAGAAGCATATGTGGGAGGGAATGGTGCTCGCCCCCACTTCAGGAACGCTCGATATGCGGCAGGCCATGTATTATTCGCTTTCTCTGCATGTCAGCACGGTCATCATTGGTTGCGATTCCATTCCTCAACTGGAACAGAATGTGCAACTGGCGCGCGATTTCACTCCATTCAATCAGCAACAGATGGCGGCGCTCACGGAGAAGGCCCAGCCTGTGGCGAAGCAGTCATTGTTCTTTCGCTTCTATGAACGAGCGTAGCGCAGGTGGTCCAAGTCACGCTTTAGCCGGCCTGGTCGACCCGGGTATCCGACTCGCTACCCCGGGCCGTTTCCCGGATTGCCGGAACGGCCGCTTCTTGGCATAATTATCAAGCTCTGGCCATGTAACGACGCTGTCGGGTGAATCTCGCTCCAGCAGCGCGTCGCTGCCCAATGATATTTTTTTCGAAGATCTTTTCGCCCACCAGGAACCGGCGCCTTAACGAGCTCATCGGATTCCTGTTGTGCGTCTCCGCGCTTCTCCTTTTCCTCGCGCTCGCCTCTTATTCGCCGCTCGATCCGTCGTTCAACAGCGCCTCCGTCCTCACCGGGTCACACGCTGCCCGCAACTGGATCGGCATCATCGGAGCCTACCTTTCTGATGTAGTCCTGCAATTCTGGGGCGTCGGCTCGTTTCTGCTGCCGATCTTCATCGTCATGCTTGGGGCGCGCTGGTTCCGCTCACGCGCCATACAAACCCCCATCGCGAAGACGCTCGGCGCCACCTGGCTGCTGCTCTTTGTGCCCGCGCTGCTGGCAATTTTGCCCGGCCATCTGCGCTGGATGGGCTCGATTCCCATCGAAGGCCTCGTCGGCCGCATCGTAGGAGATGTCTTAATCCGCTACCTGAACGTCGCGGGCGCCTATATTGTCTGCACGACAGTTCTCGCCGTCGCGCTCTATCTGACCACCGCGTTCTCTTTCTCGGCAATTGAACTTTGGGCGCCAACTCGCTTCGCCTTCGTCGTGGCGCTAAGAGATCGCTTCAAAGACTGGCAGGACGAGCGCGAACGCAAGCGTCAACAGAAGGAACTGGAAAAGCGCCGCGCCGAGAGACCGGTCGTCACCGCGCAACTCGTGCCCGCGCGTCAGCGGCCGGAAAATGTGCGCCAGGAATCGGCACGCATCGATTCCCCGCACAACGATGCGCCGCAACGCGAAAGCGACAATGAAATTGCGCCGAGCGCAGCGCGCGCCGCCACCGCTTCCCGCACTGGCATCGAGCGCATGAGCGAGGAGGACGAAGCCGGCTTCGCGCCCGCGCCTTCAGCACCAGCGCCCGCCGCCGAGATCGATGTCGAAGTAACCGACCGCGCCGATTCCGAGCGCAAAGCCAAGACCACGCTCCCGAAGATCGCAGGCAGTTATAAGCTGCCGCCCTCGAGCCTGCTGCATCGTCCCGACGAGCAGCAAGCTGTCCACGAAGAAGAGCTTAAGCTCATCGCACAGGTTCTTACCGCGAAGTACGCCGAGTTCGACGTTCTCGGGCAAGTCACGCAAATCAATCCCGGACCGGTCGTCACCACATTCGAGTTCAAGCCGGAAGCTGGAATCAAGTACAGCCGCATCATCGGACTTACGGACGATCTCTGTCTCGCGCTGCGGGCCGAAAGCATCCTGGTCGAACGCATGCCTGGCAAGAGCACAGTCGGAATCCAGGTGCCGAACCGCGACCGCGAGATTATCTGGCTGCGCGAGAACATAGAGTCGCAGGAATTCCTCGGCACAAAGTCCAAGCTGACGCTTGCGATGGGCAAAGACATCAACGGTCGCATTGCGGCTGCCGATCTCGCCGGCATGCCTCACTTGCTTATCGCCGGATCGACCGGAACGGGCAAGAGCGTGGCCATCAACGCCATGATCATGTCGATTCTCTATAAGTCGACGCCTGACGAAGTAAGACTGGTGTTAGTCGATCCGAAGCGCCTCGAGTTAGGCAATTACGAAGGTGTGCCACATCTTTATACGCCAATCATCACCGAGCCGAAGCTAGCCGCGAATGCGCTGCGCAATGCGGTCCGCGAGATGGAGCGGCGACTAAAACTGCTTGCCGCCAAAGGCGTGCGTAACATCGACAGTTACAATCGCTTGTTCGATGACACGCCAAGCCTATTCAGCGAGCAAGCAAATTCCGACGATGGTCCGATTCCGAAGATCGTCATCATCATTGACGAGTTAGCCGACTTGATGATGCTTGATGGCAACAATGTGGAAGAGTCGATAACTCGGCTGGCACAAATGGCACGAGCTGTCGGCATCCACTTAGTGCTGGCTACGCAGCGTCCATCGGTCGATGTAATCACGGGATTGATCAAAGCTAACTTCCCTGCTCGCGTGTCATTCC
>JBEKXO010000244.1:0-6989 GCA_049511995.1 Terriglobales bacterium | reverse complement strand
CCGGAGAGGATGGAGAGGCCGATGACTTGGACGTCTTCTTGCAGCGAGGCGTTGACTACCATTTCGGGAGTTTGACGGAGGCCGGTGTAGATGACCTCCATGCCGGCGTCGCGGAGGGCGCGGGCAATTACTTTGGCACCGCGATCGTGGCCGTCGAGGCCGGGCTTTGCTACCAGGACGCGGATTTTTTGGTCAGTCGGCACCAAGATCATTTAACCACAGAGGACGCGGAGGAGCACAGGGGAAACCGGACGGGAAGCGACTCAGGCAGTACGATTGCTGCCGACAAAAAGCAGGTCCTTCGCTTCGCTCAGGATGACAAATCCTTCTAATTACTTTTAGTAATCCAACTAAACTGCGAGACCCTCGCATTACGGTTTTACGCCCAACTGCCAGAAGAGGAACGAATACACGTCGGTGCTCTCCTCGATCTGCTTTGTCACCGGTTTGCCTTGTCCGTGGCCGGCTTTGGTTTCTATTCGCAGCAGGATTGGTTTTTGCTGGCTGGACCCGTTCTTGGCTTCGGCTTGGAGGAGCGCAGCCATTTTCTTGGCGTGCATGGGATCGACTCTCGTGTCGGTGTCTCCGGTCATAAAGAGGATGGCGGGATATTCGACGCCTTGCTTGACGTGGTGATAGGGCGAGTAGGCATAGAGCCAGTCGAACTGCTTTGCGTCCTCGGCGGAACCATACTCGGGGATCCAAAGTTTGGCGATCTGGAAGTTTTGATAGCGCAGCATATCGAGCAGCGGGACCTGGCAGATTACGGCGCGGAAAAGATCGGGGCGCTGGGTGATCATCGCACCCATTAAAAGACCGCCGTTCGATCCGCCTTGAATGGCGAGATGATCTTTGTCGGTGTATTTCTGGGCGATGAGATATTCGCCGGCGGCGATGAAGTCGTCGAAGACATTTTGTTTTTTCTCGAGCATGCCGGCGCGATGCCATTCTTCGCCAAACTCGGAGCCGCCGCGCAGGTTGGCGACGGCGTAGATGCCGCCGTGCTCCATCCAGAGATAGGTGCCGCGGCTGAAGGCCGGCGTCATAGAGACGTTGAAGCCACCGTAGCCGGTGAGAAGGGTGGGATTCTTGCCATTCTTTTCGATTCCCTTTTTGTTGACGATGAACATCGGGATTTTGGTACCGTCCTTCGATGTGTACCAGACCTGCTGAACGTCGTATTGGGAGGGATCGATCGAGGGCGCATCGACCTTGGCCCAGAGCGTGCTTTGCACGCCGGTTAGTTCTACGCGGTAGACGGACGGAGGTACGGTGAAGGATTGGAATCCGAAAAAGATTTCGCTGCGGTCGTAGCGGCCGGAGACGGCGAAGACGTCTCCAATCGAGGGGAGCGGGATGTCGGCGAGCTTTTTGCCGTCGAGCGCGAAGAGCTTTAATTCGGAGGTCGCGTTGTGTTCGTACTGCGCGAGCAGCTTGCCGCCGGTGACGCTCGCGTTCTGGAGCACGGCATCGGATTGTGGGATGAGTTCTTTCCAGCTCTCACGTTTCGGATTGGCTACGTCGGCGACAAAGACGCGATAGTGGGGCGCGTCTTCATTGGTGGTGATGTAGAGTTTGCCTTCGAAGAAATCGCCGGTGTATTGGAAATCTTTGCCAACGGTAATTTCTGCGGGAGGATTTTTTGTTGTGAGATCCTGCAAAAATAATTGCGTCTTGGTCCAGCCATGTCCTTCGTCGATCAGGAGCCAGCGTCCGTCGTCGGAGAGATTGACGTCGGGCCACCACTCGGGATCGCGGCCTTCGCCGAAGATCAGCGGGTCTCGCGCGGGATCGGTGCCTAGCGCGTGATAGAAGACGTGGCGGTAGTAGACCTCCTGCCCGGCGGGGACTTCGCCCTTCTTGGGATAGCGCGTGTAGAAGAAGCCGGAATTGTCGTGTTTCCATGCGAGGCTGGCAGCGCGCGTGCGCTCGATGGAATCGGGGAGCAGTTTGCCGGTGGCGGTTTCGATCACGTGGAGGGTGCTGACCTCGGAGCCGCTGGGCGAGGTGCCGTAGGCGACATATTTGCCGTCTTCTGAGGCGTACCACCAATCGAGCGCTACGGTGCCGTCTGCGGACAGGTGATTGACGTCGAGGAATACTTTGTCTTCGCTAGTGAGGCCCTCGCGCACATAGAGGATGGGCTGATTCTGATTGCCTTCGCGGCGGGTGTGGAAATAATATTTTCCGCCTAGCTGCGGGGCTCCGACAGTGCCAATCATTAATAGTTGCGAAAGGCGGGCATTGATCTTGTCGCGTCCCGGTAGCGGGTCGAGGATCGAACGGGTATAGCTGAGTTCTTCTTCGACGTAGAGCTTGGTGTCGGGATCGTTGGGGTTCTCGAGATAGCGGTAGGCGTCAATTATCTTGTGGCCCTGGACGGTGTCTTCGACGGGCTCGGGCTTGGCTATGGGCGGGGCTTTGGGCGGACCGGAAGGAGTGGAGGGAGTGGAGTTTCCGGGGCGCGCGTCGTTTGCCTGGGAATCGGTGACTAGAGCGATGGCAAATCCTCCGACGATCAGAAGGGCGATAGAAAGAGACAAACGGGGACCTCCCAGCATAAGAACCTCACTCCAAGGTGGACGAGATGCTGAAGGTTAGGTTAGCAGAAGTGAAAGCGCTAACCACGAATGGCAGCCTTCGGCTCCGCTCAGGGCAGGCTCCGGTACACGGAGGAAAGCATTCAAATGCCGCGGCGCGGATGTTTCCAATCGCGGTAGCGTCTGATATGATTTGGTGACAATTCAAGCATGCGTCATGTGTGCTCACACTCCTCAGTAGCTCAATGGCAGAGCATCCGGCTGTTAACCGGAGGGTTGTAGGTTCGAGTCCTACCTGAGGAGCCAAATTTTTCAGCCATTTGCAAATACTCCCAATCGCACTTGAGGAAGTTCCGTCTCTGACGCGGCACTACTTCTCCCAGCTGCAGGATGAACTATCTCTCAATTCAGGATTCTCTTGACGTGACGGACGGGAATAACCTATTATGTCTATTCATATAGTAGGGTTTCTAATGTCACTGTCGCCCGTTCCCAAGCCACTTCTAAGTTTTCCCGGTCCCCTCGCCGTGCCGTTTAGCCCGAGGGCGTCTGCCCTCGTGTTTGAAGACGTTAAGTCCAAGGCGCTCCTTGAGAGAATGCATTTGATCGGACCGAGCAACGCGAACGTGCTGGTCACTGGAGAAACAGGTACCGGCAAGGAACTCATTGCCAGGCACGTGCATAAGCTGAGCCCTCGGGCTGACGGTCCTTTTGTGGCAGTGAATTGCGGCGCTTTTTCTGAAAGCCTGGTAGAGAGCGAATTGTTTGGTCATGAGCGCGGCTCATTCACCGGAGCAACGGTAGCCCGCGCAGGGTGGTTTGAGGCTGCCCGGGGTGGAACGTTATTCCTGGATGAGATCGGGGACTTGCCGTTCGCCATGCAAGTGAAGTTGCTCAGGGTGTTGCAAGAGCGTCAGGTGGTTCGGCTGGGCTCGCGGAGACCGGTTGCGATTGACGTTCGCGTGGTGGCTGCGACCAACGTGAATCTGGAGGACGCGGTTGCGGCGGGACGTTTCCGCGAAGATCTTTATTACCGCCTTCAGGTCGCCACGCTGCATATTGCTCCGCTGCGCGAACGGCCGGGCGACATTCTGCCCTTGGCGCAATACTTTCTCGGAGTTTATGGGGAACGTCTGGGATTGAAAGATCCCGCACTGAGCGCGGATGCGATCGGTGTGCTGGTGAGTGGGCACTCCTGGCCAGGCAATACGCGCGAGTTGGAAAATGTCATCCATCACGCTCTTCTGGTGTGCCGCGAGAATATAGTTCGACCGGAAGATTTGAGGCTTTCGCCTCTGGGGCTCCGAATCGCGACAACTCCGGCACAGGGTTTCAAAGCGTTGCATGACGCACTACTCGCAGTTTTTGAAGATGGCCGTCCCAACCTCTATACCGAGATCGAGACAGCCATCACGAGAACAGCCTATGAATTCTGTCATCGCAACCAAGTTCAGACAGCGCGGTTGCTCGGCATCAGCCGGAACATCGTTCGGGCCAAGCTGATGCGATGCGGTGAGTTGCCAAACGGTCGATAGCCGGCCATTCGCGGCCCCGGCGGGACCAGCAATACGAGACGAGCGCAATAATTAACTTTGCTGGACTGGCACCGGTGTCGCCGCTCTCGTGCGCGGCTGGTGTTCGTTGGCGACCAGTTCTCCGAACGGGCCAGTAACGTTGCCGACCGAGCGTTCCGATCGCAGCGAAATCGGCAGATGCGGGAACAGCAAGTCGGCCACGCGATACGCCTCTTCAAGGTGCGGATAACCGGACAGAATGAAGGTTTCGATTCCCAGGTCGGAGTACTCTTGCATTCTTTTCGCGACAGTGGCGGGATCGCCAACCAGCGCGGTACCGGCGCCTCCGCGCACCAGGCCCACGCCCGCCCAGAGATTAGGACTCACTTCCAGTTTTTCGCGACCGCCGCGATGTAACTCTGCCATGCGGCGCTGACCTTCGGAATCGAAACGCGCGAATGTTTTTTGCGCTCTGGCAATCGTGTCGTCGTCAACGTACCGAATGAGATCGTTCGCCGCGGCCCAGGCTTCCTGCTCCGTTTCGCGAACGATGACGTGCAGGCGAATGCCGAACCTGACGGAGCGGCCCTGTTCCTCGGCCAGACGTCGAACCGTCGCAACCTTCTCCTCAACCGCCTGCGGCGGTTCACCCCAAGTGAGGTAAACATCAACCTGTCGTGCCGCCAGCCCATAAGCAACCTTGGACGACCCTCCGAAATAGAGCGGCGGATGCGGCTTTTGCACCGACGGATACAAGACCTTCGCGTTCTCCACATGAAGATGCTTGCCGTTCAACGTAATTGCATTGCCCCCGACTGCCTCACGCCATATCTGGAGAAACTCCTCGGTCACTTCGTAACGTTCATCGTGCGAAAGAAAAACGCCGTCGCCGAGCGCCTCGTCGGGATCGCCGCCCGTAACAACATTGATTAGAAGCCGTCCCTCGGAGAGCCGGTCGAATGTGGCCGCCATTCGTGCGGCAGCGGTGGGCGAAGTGATGCCGGGACGAATCGCCACCAAGAACTTCAACTTTGTGGTTACCGGAACCAGCGTTGAGGCCACAACCCAAGCGTCTTCACATGACCGGCCGGTGGGCAATAGGACGCCTTGAAACCCCAGCTGATCGGCCGCTTGAGCAATCTGCTTCAAATAGCCGTAGTTGACAGTGCGCGCTTGTTCGGCGGCGCCAAGGTAACGACCGTCACCGTGAGTTGGTAAGAACCAGAATACTTCCATAAGTTGGGTCTCTTTCCGGGGGACTAAGTTCCACATCAGCTTTGGCAATTGTCTTGCCAATGGATGCGTGGGCCTACGTCCATGAATTTCAAGTTTTCACGCGGTTACGGCGAATGTCAGGCGGTTCCGTCGATAGGGTTGTGCTGCTACAGCAACACTAATTCAGCAGAGGTGGTGCTGGAGCAGCAATGGGCAAACGCGCGGAGCATGGGCCACATGCCTGACGACACAGGAGGACTGTAGTGCTTTCTACGCTGAATCACATCGCGGTGAATGTTCCGCCCCGGCAACATGCTTTTGAGATTGCTGATCAATTGGCCGCAGCCTTTGCTCAAACCGCCGTTGAACGCGATAAGCGCGGCGGCACGGCGAAGGTTGAGAGAGACCTGTTGCGCGCAAGCGGACTGCTCAACGTGACCATTCCAGCAGATCTGGGCGGTTGGGGGATGGAATGGCCGGACACTATGAAACTCATACGAGTGTTCGCACGTGTCGATAGTTCGATTGCCCATCTGTTCGGTTTTCAGCATCTCATGCTGGCTTCCGTTTCGCTCTACGGATCATGGCCACAGGCCGAAGAGCTCTTTTCTGAAACCGTCCGCAATAAATGGTTCTGGGGCAACGCGCTCAATCCGCTCGACAAGCGAACCAGCTTGACCGCCAACCGTGGTGACGGATACCTCGTCAACGGGCGCAAGAGTTTTTGTTCCGGCGCGATTGACTCCGACATGTTGATCGTCTCCGCGATTCGCTCCGTGGACGAAAAGTTCATGGTTGCCGCCATACCTTCTAGCCGGCCGGGGATTCGCATTCTCGATGACTGGGATGCCATGGGACAGCGGCAAACGGACAGCGGAACGGTGGAGTTCTGCGACGTGGCCGCCGGGCAGGAAGAGTTCTTGAAGACACCCGGCCCGTTGGGGAGCATCAGGGCGTCGCTGCGTTCATGTATTGCGCAACTAATTCTCAGCAACATTTTTCTAGGAATCGCCGAAGGTGCGCTGGAGGAAGCGCGCGACTATACCCTGGCGCAAACCCGACCTTGGATTGCTTCAACCGCGCAGAGTGCGTCGGAAGATCCCTACATTCTGGCGAATTACGGGAATTTCTTTGTCAGCCTTCAGGCAGCGCAAGCCCTCACAGACATCGCGGGATCGTCTCTGCAGCGAGCGTGGGAGAGCGGAGACGCCATTACCGACAACCAGCGGGGTAAGTGCGCGTTGGACATCGCGACCTCGAAGGTCACCACCAGCAAGGTCGGCCTGGAGATCACCAACCGGATGTTCGAAGTAATGGGAGCGCGCGCTACCGCCGGTCCTGCGCGGATCGACCGCTACTGGCGCAACCTGCGCACTCACACGTTGCACGATCCGGTCGACTACAAGATTCGCGAGTTGGGAGACTGGGCTTTGAATCGCAAGGTTCCGAAGCCATCGTTTTATTCATGAACATTATTCGTAGAACATTATTCGTTGAACAACCTCGACTAAGGACTCAACTTTATGCGCAATTCTCTAGCCGGAATGTTTCGCCGCACGATCGTGAGACCTATCTTGGTCCTAGCGGCCTTGGCGCCGTTCGCTTTGGCCCAGAATTCCGACAACGTCCTACGCATCGGATACCAGAAATATGGCACGCTCGTGCTGCTGAAAGCGCGCGGCAGTTTGGAAAAGCGGCTGGCGCCGCTGCACGTTGAAGT
>JBEKXO010000243.1:0-6997 GCA_049511995.1 Terriglobales bacterium | reverse complement strand
ACAAGCGACAAGGAAACTAGCGACGAGCAAGCGAACGCAGAGCAGCCTGCGGTTGCGGCCGTACTCATCGGCGACGAGGACCCTGAGTTTACCGGTGGCAGCTACGTCATCGTGCAGAAATATCTGCACGATCTCGACGCATGGAATGCGCTCTCTACAGAAGCGCAGGAGCGCATCATCGGCCGCACCAAGCTCGCTGACATCGAATTGGACGATTCCGTGAAGCCGACCTCAGCACACAGCGCGCTCACAACCATCGTGGAGAACGGAAAAGAGATCAAGATCCTGCGCGACAACATGCCCTTCGGCCGGCCGGGGCACGCCGAATTTGGCACGTATTTCATCGGCTACAGCCGTTCCCCCCGCACCACCGAGCAAATGCTCGACAACATGTTTATTGGCCGCCCGCCGGGCAACTACGATCGGCTGCTCGACTTCAGCCGCGCCGTCACCGGGAACCTCTTCTTCGCGCCATCGGCCACGTTTCTGGACGAGGTCGCCGACGATCAAACAAGCGACAAGGAAACTAGCGACGAGCAAGCGAACGCAGAGCAGCCTGCGGTTGCGGAATCTCCGGCCGCGGCAGTAGTGACGGAGACCTCTTCATCTTCATCGGTTCCTTCAGTATCGGTTCCATCTTTATCGGTTCCGGCTTCATCGGTTCCACCGGTGCGCGACGGTTCGCTCGGCATCGGTTCTCTCAAAGGAGACATACGACATGAATAATCTCCATCGCGAGCTAGCTCCCATTTCCGATTCGGCATGGGCTCAGATCGAGGAGGAAACGTCGCGCACCCTCAAGCGCTACCTTGCCGGACGGCGCGTCGTCGACGTGCACGGCCCGGCTGGCACCGGTCTTTCTGCCGTCGGCACCGGTCACCTGCGCACCATCGCGTCCCCGGTAAAAAGCATCATCGCGAGGCAGCGCGAGGTCAAGGCGCTGGTCGAACTGCGTGTTCCGTTCGAACTGGATCGCCAGGCGATTGACGACGTCGAGCGTGGCGCGAACGACTCCGACTGGCAACCGGCGAAGGACGCCGCGCGACAGATTGCCTTCGCCGAGGATGGCGCGATATTCGATGGCTATGCCGCCGCCGGCATTGGGGGCATCCGCCAGGAGACGAGCAATCCAATCATGACTCTTCCGGCCGACGTGCGTGAGTACCCGGACGCCATTGCCCAAAGCTTGAGCCAGTTGCGTCTGGTCGGCGTCAACGGGCCCTACTCGGTGCTGCTCGGCGCCGACGCCTACACCGCGCTTGCCGAGACCAGTGACCATGGATATCCGGTTTTGGAGCATGTCAAGCGGCTGGTCAAAGATCAAATCATCTGGGCGCCCGCGATTGCCGGCGCTTTTGTGCTCACCACACGTGGCGGCGACTTCGACTTGCACATCGGCCAGGACGTCTCCATCGGCTATCTCAGCCACACTGATGCCGCTGTCCGCTTGTATTTGCAGGAGTCCTTCACTTTCCTTCTACTCACTGGCGAGGCTGCCGTGGCACTGGCTCCTCCGGTAAAGGCAAAGAAGTCTTAAAGTGAGGCCCGGGTTCTTCTCGCGCTGAACGATAGTGGATGAGGTTATGCGCAGTTTGGGAAATACCTCTGCACAAGCGCTGAGGGACCGATTCTGTGCGCTGTCATTAGGGCAAAACTCTCGCGTAGCATCGTTCCCGGAGGTTTCGTTGGCTGGTCTTCTGAAAATCTCTTCTGCGCTCAAGAAACGCGCCGCGCAAATCCAACTCGTGCTCATGGACGTGGACGGCACGATGACGGATGGCAGTGTGACGCTGCTCTCGCAAACCGATGGCAGCGCCCTTGAGATCAAGACCTTTGACGCGCACGATGGCCAGGGCCTTACTCTCGCACAAACCGCCGGCCTGCGTACGGGGTGCATTACCGGACGCGAAAGCGCTGCGCTCCTCCGCCGCGCTCACGAAATGAAAATGGAGTTTATCTATATGAAGCAGCCGGTTAAGATGCCGGCCTACGAAGAAATTCTTCAAAAAGCGGGCGTGCCCGATTCTGCTGTCGCCTACATTGGGGATGATCTTCCGGATATCCCATTGATGCGCCGCGCCGGTCTCGCCATTGCCGTAGGCAATGCAGTCCCCGAGGTGAAGGAAGCGGCCCACTACACAACGAGAGCCCTCGCTGGCCACGGCGCGGTCCGCGAAGCGATTGAGCTTGTTCTCAAGGCCAAAGGCGTTTGGGGTGCGATGATCGATAAAGCGCGCGCGTAATGTCGTCCCTTTTCGCTTGAATAGCTAGAGGCCTTCGCGAACCATCCCTATTATCGTAAGGTTCAAATTCGTTTGTTTTCGGGAGCTTTCGCATCAAGAAGGAGATTTAAAGTAGCACCTCCCTACAGGAAAGACCGGATATCCGACAATTCGGCTTCTGCGGCATCCTTGCTAACGGTCAAAGTCTGAGTGGCTGGCGCTTTCCTTTGGCCCGCAGGTCTGAGGATGCGCACAGTTATCTCCGCCTATTAAGAATACTTTTTGGCACTGTCAGAGTAGCTTTTCCGCAAAATCATCTGGCTATGGGGCATTGAAGATGGCATTAAGAATCCTCGTCGTCGACGATCATCAACCAACCCGGCGTGCAATAACCTCGATGCTTGCTACGCGCGCTGACTGGCACGTTTGCGGCGAGGCCACGGATGGAATGGATGCAATTACGCAGGCAAAACAACTCCGTCCGGATGCGGTCGTGATGGATGTTTCGATGCCCAGGATGGACGGTCTGCAAGCCACGCGTGAAGTTCGGCACCATCTGCCGACCGCAAAAATTGTTATCGTTAGCCAGAATGATCGCTTGGTCGTTCGTCAACAAGCTGAGGAGGTGCACGCTGACGCTTACGTTGGAAAAGATGCGATGGCGCAAGAGCTAATCCCTTGCATAGAGAAGCTCTTCCCTGGTGTTGTCTCTAAGGATGACCTGGATCTCTCGCCAGGACACTCTGGCGGAGAGATGTCTACCTGGCTTTCAGGCGGCGGGGAGATGGGCGAGCGAATGCGCTCTTTAGATTGGTCCCAGACTCCTCTTGGACCAACCGAGCACTGGCCGCAAAGTTTGAAAACGTCGGTGAGCATCTGTCTCGCTTCTCGCTTTCCAATCGTTATGTATTGGGGACCGGAATACGTCGTCCTTTACAACGACGCCTATGGCGCCATTCTGGGAAGCAAACACCCTGGGGCGCTCGGGCAAAGTTGCCGCGATTGCTGGGACGAGATTTGGGACACGATCGGCCCGATGCTTGACGGCGTTGTTAATTCGGGCCGGGCCACCTGGTCAGACGATTTCCTCCTTCTTTTGCAGCGTCGAGGCTATGCTGAGGAATGTTACTTCTCCTTTTCGTTTAGCCCAGTTCGAGTCGAGACCGGCTATGTCGGCGGTATATTCACAGCTGTCATCGAGACCACGGAAAAAGTCATTGGGGAACGCCGGCTCAAAACTCTACGCGAACTGGCATCGAGAGCGGTAGAGGCCAAAACGGAAGCAGACGTTTGGCGCATCGCGGCAAGGACGCTTGCCGAAGATTTTCACGATCTACCATTCACCATTCTGTGCGAGGTGTCTGGTGCAGAACAGAAGATCCGTGTCTTGGCCTCGGGAGGTATCGAGAAGGACCATCCGCTGTGCATTTCGCTCTGTACTGCTGGTTCCACTCTCTGGCAGGATGTGCAGAGCGTCGCGGAATCCCGACAGGCACGGGAAGCAAAGATCGTTTACGATGCGCCCGATGCTCTCCCGAGCGGCGCCTGGCACATCCCTCCAAAATCGGTGATGATCTTGCCGATCGGCGAGTTTGGACCTGAGAAATCCGCATCCGTCCTGGTGGTTGCCGTTAGTCCGCATAAACACGTAGACGACAGCTACCGGACCTTTTTACAGTTAGCAACGAATCAACTCGCCAGCGCCGCCGCGGACGCCCGCTCTTATGAGGAGGAGCGCAAGCGTGCCGAGGCGCTGGCGGAAATTGATCGTGCGAAAACACTTTTTTTCAGCAATGTAAGCCATGAGTTCCGAACGCCGCTTACGTTGATGCTGGGTCCGTTGGAGGATACTCTTGCGGGCGGCAGAGCTCTGACTGAGGAGCACCGAAACAACCTCGAGGTGGCGCATCGGAATTCCTTACGCTTGCTGAAGTTGGTTAACAGCCTTCTGGATTTTTCGCGAATCGAAGCTGGACGCGTACAGGCCTGCTACGAACCTACTGATCTTGCCAGCTCGACCGTCGAACTTGCGAGCCTCTTCCATTCAGCCGTTGAACGGGCAGGATTGAGATTGCTCGTGAATTGCGATCTGGGCGCAGAATTGGTGTACATAGACCATGAGATGTGGGAGAAGATTGTCTTCAACCTTCTCTCGAACGCGTTTAAATTCACGTTTAAGGGCGAAATTGAGGTTTCGCTGAAACAGGTTGGAAACACCGCTGAACTGAGGGTACGAGATACCGGTACCGGCATTCCAACTGAAGACCTGCCTCATTTGTTCGAGCGTTTTTATAGAGTGCAAGGTGCATGTGGCCGCACGTGGGAAGGAAGCGGGATCGGACTCGCGTTGGTTCAGGAACTCGTGAAACTTCATAGTGGAAGCGTGCGAGTGGAAAGCGAACTCGATCGCGGGAGCACGTTCATTGTCACTGTTCCGCTGGGTAAAGATCATCTACCCCCGGAACGCATTGGCGCGGCGCGAACTCTCGCCTCCACCGGAATAAGCGCAGAAGCATATGTACAAGAAGCATTACATTGGTCGGCTAATACGCAGGACATCTCTGACGACGTAGAGACGGCGTGTTTCATTCCGAAAATCGGGCCTTCAGTAGCAGAGAGGAACTCGCAAAACGCTTCGCGCATACTGCTAGCCGACGACAACGCGGACATGCGCTCGTATGTTGAAAAGCTGCTGAAGGATCGTTACGAGGTAGTTGCTTGCCCAGATGGGCAATCTGCATTGGAGTCTGCCCGGCAAGTGCGTCCAGATTTGGTGCTCGCAGATGTCATGATGCCTCGGCTGGACGGCTTCGGGTTGTTGCGCTCTCTCAGGGAAGACGAGGATCTGCGGAACATTCCGGTTATTCTTCTTTCTGCCCGCGCCGGAGAAGAATCGCGCATTGAAGGATTAGGCGCCGGAGCTGACGATTATCTGGTAAAGCCCTTCTCGGCTCGGGAATTGCTGGCTCGTGTCAATTCCCACCTGAATATGGCCAAGATGCGCCGGGAAGCTGAGCAGGCGCTGCGCGACAGCGAGGAGCGGTTCCGCGCACTCGTCAACGCCACTTCGTATGCGGTCTATCGAATGAGCCCGGACTGGAGCGAGATGCGCCAGCTCGAAGGCAGGGGATTTATCTCCGATACCGGGAGGCCGAGGACCGAATGGTTGGAAGAATACATTCACCCTAGTGACCGGGAATTGGTGTTGCGCACGATCCGCGAGGCGGTGCGGACCAAGAGCATATTCCAGCTTGAGCATCGGATCCGCCGGACAGATGGGAGCCTGGGATGGACATACTCGCGAGCGATCCCATTATTCGATGACAAGGGAGAGATCATCGAATGGTTTGGCGCGGCAAGCGACATCACTTCCCGCAAAGATGCGGAAGATAAATACCGGCAACTGGCCGAGACGCTCGATGCGGAAGTGCGCGCCCGTACCCGCGATTTGGAGGAGCGAAATGCCGAAATACTGAGGCAGTCTGAACAAGTTCGGGAACTCTCCTGGCGCTTGCTGCGAGCGCAAGATGAAGAACGCCGGCACATTGCGCGAGAACTGCACGACAGTGCGGGACAGACATTAACGGTGTTGGGTATGAACGTCGCGCAATTCGTCCAGAACACCGGGCGCACGGCACCCGAACTTGCGACTGAGGCGGAAACGATTCAGGATATGGTTCAGCAACTGCATCGCGACGTTCGTACCACTTCCTATCTGTTACACCCTCCGCTACTGGACGAGAGCGGCTTGCACTCAGCCCTCGGTTGGTACATACAGGGTCTTGGCGAGCGCAGCAGGTTAGAAATTAAACTGGATATCTCCGAAGAATTTGGCAGACTGCCGCGTGAGATGGAATTGGTAGTGTTCCGGTTGGTGCAGGAGTGTTTGACGAATATCCATCGCCATTCGGGAAGCAAAACTGCCAATATCCGAATCGCTCGCGAAGACGGGCGGATCGCCGTGGCGATTCAGGATCACGGTCAGGGCATGTCAGCTCAACGATTAGCAGAGGTTCAATCGGGTGGCTCAGGCGTTGGTATTCGAGGTCTGCGCGAACGTCTCAGTCAATTTAACGGCGAGATGAAAATCGAATCCGACAGTAGGGGAACTCGCGTTTTAGTATCGATACCAGTGTTCAAGAGTAGGGCAGCGGAAAACGAGCTTGCCGCTGAGTCTCTCCCGAGTTCCGTCTAGCTTCCCTAGAGCGGACTCTTTCAATGCGGCTGGTCGGCAATCTGGAAGTTATCTACACCGCATTTCGGTGAAACTCACCCGCCGCGGCTTGCGCCACTTCTTCGGCGTGATCGTCAACCTCGTATTGGAAGCGAGCAATCTTGACCAGACTGGCGAGTCCGCTGTCGATAACATACTTGTCATAGGGGATAATCTATGAACGAGTCCAGCGTATACGTCATTGAACAAGACGCATGGTCCACCGTAAGGCGATGTAACGGGCACTTCCGCCTGACCTACGAACGCGAGTTCCTACCCCTTCAAAATCTCTGGCGGGATTTTCTGGTCCATTCCGAGGAAATTGGCTTCGGCATGAATTTCATAAAGCTGCCCATTGTTTGAGTCAACTGCGCATCCACCTCGTCCGCACTCGTCATAACCTCTGGCAGTAGCAAACCAAAATCGAGAGCGCTCATATTGTTTTTCCTGACTTAGGAATGATCGCCTCCATTACGCTTTTCGCGTCAGGAAAACCGCTCAGCATCATCGTCAGTCAGGTCGGTTGGGAGTGACACATGGCTGAGATCACGATATAGCCAGT
>JBEKXO010000242.1:0-7022 GCA_049511995.1 Terriglobales bacterium | reverse complement strand
CCGGATTCAGTTGCTCGGGTTGCTGACTTTGGGCGGCGCTTTAGGGCCGACGTATATTTCAAGCATATATCCTGTATCAGAATCCACTCCCGCAATCTCTACGCCAGCGGCTTGCAGTGCGGAGCGAAGGGATTCAGCCAATTGTTTGCGTTCTGCGAAAGGTTGGTCAGAATCTTCGAATCGCGCAATTTTTATCCAAACTCCATATTTGATAGGGGATGGCCATTCCGATAGGCCCCCCATCCTGTGTCTGGGATTGGGGTCAGATCTGACTGCGCGAGTCAGGCCAGTAGCGAAATCAATAGCATATTGGAATGCTTCAGGGTCGCCTTGCCAAGTTGTAACTATGGATTTGCTGGCAGTCTTCAGCGGTATAAGAGAGGCAATCACCTCCAGTTGGTTGTCGGACAATCTCCGCCACTGCATAGTCTTTTCTAGTTGTGTACGGGCTAATCGTTCGGCCTCAGTGTCATGTCTTAATGTCTCAATGAGAGATTCTTGTTTTCTGGTAATAATGTTGCCCGTGATGAGCGCACCAGCACCGCTTATAAAGCTGAGTGCTATGAGAAGTACGGTTGCCCAATCGAAGATTGATTTCCACAATTCCACGGACATGAGGAGGCTCCTTGGTCGCATTTATGTAGTCACTCTATTCATGCCGCACTGCAAGCATGAAGAGGCAAATTAGGACACTATCCTCGAAATGCAATCTATGACGATTCGATCCCTATTTATGCTCTGGCAAAATCAATAAATCCATGCTGCACATCCGTCCGCGTCAGCTTCACCCGCACCCTGTCGCCCACGTGTAAACCCTGCCCGCCCTGAGCCAGCAAGCCTTCCATGTGCGGCTGCAGCACGCGAACGAATGTCCCCTTAGGAGTGACTCCCGTGACGATGGCGTCAAACGTCTCGCCCAGCCGATGGCTCATCGCCATGGCCGCGAGCCGTTTCGACATATCCCGCTCGACCTTGCGAGCCGCATCTCCTTTCTGCGTGCAATTGGCGGCGATCGCGGCAAGGTCGTTATCCGTATAAGGGCCCGGCTTCCCATCGAGCAAAGATTTAATCAGCCGCTGCGTGACAATATCGGCAAAGCGCCGATTAGGCGCGGTCGAGTGCGTGTAATCCTGCACCGCAAGCCCAAAATGCCCCTGTGTAGGATCGCCCGGACGCTCCAGCACATATTCCCCCGGCCCAATTAGCTTGATGGTCGCGAGCGACAGGTCGGCAAAGTGATCGGGATCGGCCGCCTTGCGCTTCAAAAGAAAATCATTCAGCGCCTTTGAGTCAGGCTGCGCGGGCAGCTTCTCCCCCTGCCCCGCCGCCAACCGTACAATCCCGTCCCAATGTTCGGGAGTTCTGACAATGCGCCGCAGCGACGAGACCTTCTCCAGCAGCCGCGCCACCACTCCATTAGCGGCGATCATGAAATCCTCGATCAGTTCAGTCGCGCGATTTTTCTCCACCGTCGCAACTCCCGTCACCGTTTGGTCGAGCAGCAGCGGAATGACTTCCTCAGTCTCAAGATTCAGCGCTCCGTTCTCATAGCGCAGTTTTCGCAGCGCCTGAGCCGCTTCATCCTGCAATTTGAGCTGAGCCTGCAACTCAGCAGATGCCGCAACTTTCGGCGGAGCCGCGCCCCTGCCCTCCAGCCAGGCTCCAACCGCGTTATAGGTAAGTTGCGCCTTGTTGCGCACCAGCGCCCGATAGACGTTGCTCGAACCGAGCGCACCCTTGCCATCGGCCACAAACTCCGTGACCACCGCCGGCCTGTCGACATCCGGGAGCAACGATGACGCGCCCGTCGACAACTCTGCCGGCAGCATAGGAAAAATGCTGACACCCGTATAGACCGTGGTCGCCTCCTTCTCCGCATGTTGGTCAATCGGAGAATCCTTGGCAACGAAAGCATCCACATCGGCGATGCCGATCATTACCTTGATGCCGCCATCTGGCAATCGCTCGGCGACCTCGATCTGATCCAGATCCTTCGAAGTATCGTTATCGATCGAAGACCAAAGCAGCTCGCGAAGGTCACGCACCTTGGCCGAAGCAGTGATTGCCGGCGGATGCGCCTTGATCGCGGCCAACTGCTGCTGCGTAGCTGGAGGAAAATTCGGTTCAAACCCGCGCGCCAGCATCACCTGTCGCGCCATCGCCTGAAGATCAACAGAAGGGGTAGAAGTTCGGGAATCGGTCATAAGCGTCTCAAAGGCTAACACGATCCGCGAGCGTTGCACGTGTGCAGTTCCTTCGTGAACCCTCGTGCCCCTGGTGGTGAAAGGTCCCGCCCAGTGGCACTCTGTGTCCCCTGTGGTCAATCGCTTCATCTTAGCGAGCAGCGCAAGAGTGAATGAATAGAGGATGAACCCGTGTTATCCTACTAACAGCAGCTGCGTCTTCTTCCGATACGATTTGGACCGATTCCCGCAGTTCCCTGAATATCATGATCTCAGTTAGCAATGTGTCCATGCGCTACGGCGCTAAAGTTCTGTTCGACGAAGTTTCCACCGGTTTCACTCCCGGAAAGCGCTACGGCCTCACCGGCCCCAACGGCGCCGGCAAATCCACCTTCATGAAACTCCTCACCGGCGAGCAGGAGCCGCAGAAGGGAACTGTCGTCCGTCCCCGAAAGCTTGGCGTCCTGAGCCAGGATCAATTTGCCTTCGATAAATATCGCGTTATCGACGCCGTAATCATGGGCAACCGCCGTCTGTGGGCCGCCCTCGAAGAGCGCGAAATCATTTACGCGAAACACGAAATGACAGACGCCGACGGCATGAAGCTCGGCGAACTCGAAGGCATCGTTGGCGAGGAAGATGGCTATACCGCCGAAACCGATGCCGCGATTCTGCTCCAGGGTCTCGATATTCCCGACGAAATGCACGAGCGCAAAATGTCGGAGATGCCTGGTGGACAAAAGATGCGCGTGCTCCTCGCGCAGGCTCTTTTCGGGCATCCGCAAGCCCTGCTCCTCGACGAGCCCACCAACCACCTTGATCTCGACTCGATTCACTGGCTGAAGAATTTTCTCAACCAATATGAAGGCGTGCTGATCGTGATTTCGCACGATCGCCATTTCCTCAACGGCATTTGCACTCACATCGCCGACATCGATTACGAGACGATTATCACGTATACCGGCACCTATGACGACATGGTGATCGCGAAGACGCAGGTACGCTCGCAAATCGAAGGGCAAAATGCGCAGCGCGAAAAGAAGATTGCTCAGCTAAATGAATTCATCGCCCGCTTCGCCGCCGGGACCCGCTCCAGTCAAGTACAGTCAAGGCGCAAGGAAGTCGAACGCCTGCAAGTTACGGAACTCGCGAAGTCAAACATTCAGCGTCCTTATTTGAAGTTCGAACAGAAGCGGCCTTCCGGTAAACACATTTTAGAAATTGAAGGCGTCAATAAGTCCTACGGCGACGCGAAAGTAATTTCTGGCTTCACCGCAAGCGTGCTTCGCGGAGAAAAAATCGCGCTCATGGGCCGCAACGGCTCCGGCAAAACCACGCTGGTCAACGCGCTGCTCGCCAATTCTCCGACAATTTCCGAATCGGAGTTGCGAAAGACCAGCGGCTACGACGGGCCATTTCTCGACGCTGGAAAAGTGATATGGGGTCACGAGGCCGCGGTGGGATATTTCGCCCAGGATCACAGGGCGCTGATCGAACCCGGCATCAAGGTTCTGGAGTGGCTCCACCAGTGGGATCCATCCGCCTCGACCGAAGAAATCCGCGGCATCTTGGGCCAGATGCTTTTCCCGCGCGATGACGCCGAGAAGCGCACCGACGTACTCTCGGGCGGCGAAGCGGCCCGCTTGCTTTTCTGCAAGCTAATGCTGCAGAAGCCAAACCTGCTCGTTCTCGACGAACCCACCAACCATCTCGACCTCGAATCGATCAACGCGCTAAACATTTCGTTGCAGCGCTACCAGGGAACGGTGTTGCTGGTCACACACGACGAGGATTTGATCGATGAAGTGGCAACCCGCATCTGGCACTTCGAAGGCAGCCACGAAATCACCGACTTCAAAGGCGCTTATTCTGAGTACGAGGCCGTCCTTGCCCAGGGACCCGCGTTATCGGCAAGGGGTAATTAAATAACCAAAAGTTTGTCATCCTGAGCGAAGCGAAGGACCTGCTTTTTCTCAACCCCATCTACAGCGAGGAAGCCATTTTCATCGCTGGCTCGCCAACCTCAGCATGCGTTTCCCCTTCCAGGCAAACGCGGTGCCACCACTCAAGATTGAGCAAACGCCAGATACGATCAGCATTATCGCGATGTTGCGCCCGATGATCGTCGAATAACTTCTCGACCGCCTCGCGCCGGAAATATCCGCGATCCAAGCTGCGCGGTTCCATCAACATTGCACGAATCGCCTCCAGCCGCGGCCCTGCCAGCCACCCGCTCCACGGCGTCGGAAAGCCCATCTTCTGCCGGTAGAGAATCGAGTGCGGCAACAAATCTTCCACCGCTTTTTTCAAGATGCGCTTACCCGCTAAACCTTGAATCTGTACTTCGCGCGGAATTCGCGTAGCAAATTCCACCAGCACATGATCGAGAAATGGTACGCGGCTTTCTATCGACGCGGCCATGCTCATGTTGTCCTGCTTCATGAGCAGTTCGACCAGGTAAGTCTTAATATCGGTGTAAAGCAACCGCTGCAGCATTTCGCCCGAGGAATGGTTCCAGTAATCCAGAACATTCTTATACGCGCTGCTGGGCGCGGCTTCCCGCGCGAATTCGGCGGTTAATAACTCACTCTGCTCCGCCCCGCCAAAGGCGGAAAAGAAATTATCAAAGTAAAAAGAAGCCCACGAATTCCCATCCTTGGCAAGAAATGTATGTTCCAGTTTGCGGCGCGCTGTCGCTCCCAGCAGGGAAGAGGTCGCAACCGAGTTGCGCAACCCGCGGCGCAGAAAACTCGGAACCACGCTGCGATACACGCGGTCTAGCTCCGCATTTTTCAAAGTGAAGGCATAACGCGCATATCCCGCCAGAGTTTCATCCGCGCCCTCCCCGGTCAGCACCACGGTCACTCTCTCGCGTGCCAGCTTGGCCACAAAGTAAAGCGACACGCTCGACGGCCAGGAAATAGGCTCATCTTCATGCCAGATCAAATGCGGCAACGCCCCAAAAAAATCATCCTCGCCGACAATTACTTCGTGATGCCGAGAGCGAATATGATCCGCTACCGTGCGCGCGAAGGGCAGTTCGCTTTGCGCCTGCTCGGCATAGCCCACCGAAAAAGTCTCGACTGGCTCGCGCCGCAGTTTCGTCATCAACGCGGCCACCGCGCTCGAATCCACTCCGCCGCTCAGAAATACTCCCAGCGGCACGTCGCTCATCAGATGGCTCTCGACCGCCCCTTCTAGCAATTCGCGATAGCTCTGCACGTAATAGCTTGCATCGTGCGATTCGTGGGGCGTCGATGCATCCAAATCCCAATACTGCTTGATCTCCGCCTTGCCGTCCGGACCAATCTTCATCGCATGGCCCGGGAGCAGCTTGCGGATTCCAGCGTAGAAACTTTCCTCGCCCGATAAATATCCGAACGCCAGATATTCCGGTAGCGCCGCACGATTGAATTCCGGGCGAATCCCACCATGCGCCAGCACCGCTTTGATTTCCGAGCCAAACAGCAGCCGCTCGGCAGTCAGTTTGTAATAAAGAGGTTTGATTCCCAACCGGTCACGAGCAATAAAGAGGGTTCGCGTATTTCGATTCCAGATGGCGAACGCAAACATGCCGCGCAGATGCTGCACGCAATCCACGCCATACTCTTCGAAAAGATGAATGACGGTCTCGGTGTCGCTGTGCGTGCTGTAACGATGGCCACGCGCGATCAGTTGCTCGCGCAAAGCGAGATGGTTATAGATCTCGCCATTGAATACGATCCACAGCGTGCCATCTTCGTTCGAAATCGGCTGATGCCCGCCCGCCACGTCGACGATGCTGAGCCGCCGCATCCCGATTCCCAGGGCGCCGTCGGTGTAAAAACCTTCATCGTCCGGTCCGCGATGGCTGATGACGCGGCACATCTCGCGCAGCGCGCCAGCGTTCACCCTCGCCTCGCCTCCGAATTCAAGAATGCCAGCGATCCCGCACATTGAGGCCTTCCCGCGCCGTCTGACGTAACTTAGTTAAACGAACTGTGAATGAAATCTGGCGACGATAAATGCGAACCCGTCAGCCTCTCGAACACCGGCGTCACCGAAACATTTTCCGCGTCCGAATTCAGCACTCCGTCTTCTTGACGCCACTCGAAAAATTTCATTGTCCCAGCGGCCTTCAGAAGTGGCTGTTCCTGCCACGCCACCTGCGTACCGCCGATGACCACCAGATGAGCAAGTTTTTCTTTGTCGATTCGGCAGTACAGCACCCGCGCGTCCGAAGACCACGGACCAAAACTCCACGCCCGATCGCCCAACGCGAAAAAGAAGCCGTGGCTCTCGCCATCATAATCCAGTTCGTAGACTTGTAACGCCGCGTGCGCCATGCGAGTCAGCCGCGGTTCGTTTGCCCGCTTGCTTGCCTCGGAGTTCTGGTCACCTGCCTGGGTCAGCAGAGCCGTCGCCGTCTCCGCCGGCAGCCTGACTCGGGCATGGTTGCGCACCAAAGGCGCCGGCTGAAATGCGCCATAGGCGGGCGACAGCAAAGTTCTGCTAACTTCCGTTGCCCACGCCGTTTCTTCTGGAGCAATCAGCGTGAGCCGAGTTCCGCTTGAATCGTCGCTTGCCACATCGCCTGGCTGCACGCTAACTCTCGATATGTCCACGCGTCCTAAACTGGTTTTCGTAGCCATAAGATCGGGCGCGAAGTGCCATCGTATCTCGAGTTCATGTTCCGCCTGACCAAGTGCAACATCGCGCACCAGCCACGCACCGTCCCCAATTTGCAAAACGTGCCGCTGGTGCACTACCGGGTCCGGCAGCCGCGAATATCCATTATGGCTGCCTACAAAGTAAGTGAAGCTTTTTCCAGCGAGCCAATTCTCTGCCTGCGTGGTCGGA
>JBEKXO010000241.1:0-7023 GCA_049511995.1 Terriglobales bacterium | reverse complement strand
GCTTTCAGATCGGTCTGGAATGGCGCGAGCCCAGTGTCGCGCCGCATAGGCTCCGGAGGGACAACCACCGACTCGCCCGCAGCCAGCACCGCCGCTCCCGGAGTAGCCTCCGGATCGCCCGCCCGCAGCGCCGCCGCTTGTGGAGAGCGCGCGCCCTCGCTCGCTGCTCTTTGCGCCTCACCTTTCAGCAATTTCTCAGCGTGTTCCGCGGTCAGCCAGCGCCCATCCTTGGTAATGCCGATAGGGACCACTTCATATTTCGTCTTATCAATAGCATTAACCACCGACGCGGCAGAAAGCAACGACACCTCGTGCTCACCACTCCGTCCGCCAAAGAGGATGCCCACCCGAAGCTTCGCCATAACATTTCAGTCTGGCGCTCACCGAGTTTTCCGTCAATCGCAGCCGTGGTTCTGGCTGGATAACCGCCGAGACGCCGAGGTCGCCGAGAAGACCACATTGATGCCCTGGGTTCACGGCGCTGCGTTGAGGTGGGAGCTTTCTCTTATCGAATTGTCATCCCGAACGGATTGAGGGATCTGCAGTTTGCCGCAAGCTGCAGATCCCTCACTTCGTTCGGGATGATAAAAATTTAAGCGGTCATTCCCGGCTGCGCAACGTCATCAACGCGTCCACCGGTTGGCGTGGCGGTTCATTGAGTTCCTGCTCGATGTGCTTCTGCAACAGGTCCCATTCCGAGCGCAGCGTCATTTCCCTAATGGCGAACTTCGATTCATGGCGGGCATCATCCACTCGCACCGCCAATTCTTTTTTCTGAAAACGGAAATCGATGATCTCCGCCAGCGGCACCAGTTGATTCGACGACTTGCCCACGATGACAAACACGACCTTGTCAGTCACCAGCGTGTATTCCGGGCACGGCCCCTCCGCCTGCGCGGCCTGCGGCGGTCCGAAGGCGGCCATGAAACCTCCATGCATGAGCACGCAATCGCCCATGCGCATGCGCACCACGGTTCCGTGTTGATAGATCCCGATGGGCGCCGCGGAAGCAATCGAGATACCTGTCAGCACAAGCGCGAGCAACATTTTAGGTTCCATAATTCTCCCTATCAGCGGTCCCAACGAGTGATCTGAATTATCGGCTCGGTTCGTAGTCGTAGCCATTCCGGCTATGGAACGTCAATTTACGGTTGTGAGTTGGCAAAATGCGCAGAGAATGAAATCCAGCCTCGCGGCTGGGCAAGTCATAGGTTACGACGAAAGACGCACGCAGATCGTCGAGCGCGGCGTTCAACACCGTGGCGCCGGCGTCGAGTTGAGACCCTCCCTGCGGGAAAGAAAAATAGCGTCCGCCAGAAGCCTCCGAAACCTGCCGCAAGAAAACGCCGCCCGATATGAAATAAGAATCCCGCCGCAATTCCTGAGGCTTCGACGTCCCCAGATCCACCGAATAAATCAGTGCTCCCGCTTCGCACACCGCCGCCAGCGCCTCGCCACGAGAATGCAGGCTGATCGTGTCCGCGCCATCCGAGAAGAGAATCACCACCGGTCGCACGCTGTCGCGGCGGCGCTGGGCGATGAAGTCGGATGCGAAGATCAGCGCGTCATAAAGCGGTGTCGCCCCGCCGGCCTGCGCCGATGACAAACTCACCATAGCATCCGGACTGCGGCACCCGTCAGCGCAGAGTATTGCTGGCGCTGTATCGCTTGCTCGAGTATCCCCGCTGCCCCTGAGAATTCCTCCGCGATTCCCGCCAAATGAGAGAACGGAGATATTGTCATCCCCAATCGATTGCTCCCGCGCCACCAGTCGCAGCACCTGATTCATCGCGGTTCGAAAGCGCGGTGCCACCGATTCGCTCAGGTCGACCAGAGCGACAACGTCGAGCGAAGTTTCATCAGAGTGCCCAAAGCTGCGAAAAGATCGAATGATCCGCTCGCTATCGACTACGGCGAAGTCGGCCTTCGACAAAGTTTCGAGCGGATGATCGCTCTCATCATTGTCGGTGACGAAGAATGTAACCCTCACTTCAGAGACGTTACTGCGGTAGGTGAGCACGCTGGCATCGTCGCTCTTTTCTTCGGCCAACGCACTTCCAGAAAAGAAACAGGCCAAAGCCGACAAAGCCACGATCGCAAAGCGAAGCGCCATACGAATGTGCCCGTGGGTATGCATCGTCGCCCGTTAGCTTCATCGACGAACAACCGAGCACTCCCCAATTACCGTAGTTACCCTTGGCGGTGACCATACAAGGAAACATCGGCGATGTGGTTCAAACCGGAACCCGCGAAAGCACCGAATCAAAGAGCGCGCCCCGCAACGCACTGCAATTTGCCGGAGATGACAACTGTAAATTTTGTCGCCGCACCTTGACACCACCAAGAAACGGGTGTGAAATTGGCGGTGTTTCGAAGGCCGGTGCCCGGCCCTTCCCCCATGGCACTCGGACCCAGAAGCTCCGTCGAAAAACTACTCAGCGGGATTGATGCAGAACGCGGGGTTGCCGTATGGAAGATGAGATTCGGCTACCCAGGCGCATTTCTTCCTGGCACGGGGATGAATAACGACTGAGCTTCCTATCTCACAGGAGTCGTCTATGAATTCGAGCATTGGAAGAAAGAACATCCTGCCCAAGTGGTCCGTATCTCTGGTTTTCTTCACGGCAGCTGCCGTCGCCACAGCTGCAGGCCACGGCGCACCTCCAAAAGCTGCGGCACCAGCGCAGCATTCCGCCCCGGCAGCGCATGCTGCGCCGGCACAACATTCCGCCCCCGCGGCGCATTCCGCTCCGCAAAGCCATGCCGGAGCGGCGCCGAACCGTGGCTCAAGCGGCAGCGCGAGCCACGCCGGTACTTCGGGCGCGCAAAATCGTGGGCCCGGGGGCAGCGCGAGTCACGCCTCAACCTCGGGCGCCCAGAATCGTGGGCCCGGCGGAGCGAGCGCCGGCAAAGCCGGAGGAACGGCCCAGAATCGCGGCGCCACCGGCAATAGTGGCAATCGCGCCGGCGCAAGCAACCAGGGCAATCGAGGCGCCAGCAATGCGGGCAATCGCGGTGGTACCGCCGGCAACGCCAATCGCGGCGGCAACGCCAGCGCGGGCAATCGTGGCGGAGCCGGAGCAGCCGCCCACCATCAACCCGCCGGTTCGACAACCCGTACCACCAGGAGCGGCGCTAGCGTTTCCGCGCGCAAGGATGGATCGGTTCGCTCAATTCACACCAAGAGTGGCATGACCATCAATCATGGCGTGCACGGCGGTCGCAGCATCAGCAGCGTGCACAACGGACGCACCATTGTGAGTCACGGCCGTTACGGCGGATACAGCCAGCGCGCCTACTTCAACCGCGGCGGCCACTCCTACTACCAGCGCACCTACTACCGCGGCGGACATTACTACGCTTACGGCTATCGCGGATATGGATGGGGCGGTCGTAACTATTACGGCTACGCTCCGCCCTACTATTGGGGCGCCGGATATTACGGCTGGGCCTACAATCCGTGGGCCGCTCCAGTCGCTTATGGATGGGGATGGGGCGGATCGCCTTGGTTTGGCTTCTACGGTCCTTACTTCGCGCCCTATCCGGTTTATGCGGGTGCCGCATTCTGGCTCACCGACTATCTGATCGCCGCCAACCTGCAAGCCGCCTACGCCGCCCAAGCCGCAGCCGCCGAAGGTGGCGGCGACCAAGGTCAACTTCTCTCGCCGACAATCGACGCGTCGTCCGACGAGATCGCCTCGCTGTGGTCGACCGATCCTCTCGTTGCCGCCAACCTCCAAGTCGCTTACGGCGCCTACATGTTGGGCGGAGGCGCACCCGCCTCAACCACTCAACTCAGTCCTGACGTAAAGCAGGCTCTCTCCGACGAGATGAAGTATGAGATCGCGCAGGAGAAGACGGCGGCAGCGGCGGGTTCGAATGCCCCAGCGGCAACCGGCGATCAGGTTCCACCAGCGCTCGATCCGAAGATTCGCATCTTCGTCGTCTCGAGCGACGAGGATCTCACAACCTCCGATGGCACCGAATGCGCGCTGACGCCCGGCGACGTCATTAACCGCGTCACCGACAAGCCGGACGACGACAACATGGTCGACGCCACCGTCAAGAGCAGCAAGAAAGATGAGTGCGCGATCGGCGCTACTGTCTCCGTCTCCGCCGACGATTTGCAGGAGATGCACAATCAACTGCGCATCCAGATGGATGCCGGCTTAAAGGAGCTCGCCGACAAGCAGGGCAAGAACGGATTGCCGGCCGCTCCCGACACCAAAACTCAACCGGGTGAAGTCCCAGCGCCACAGCCCGACACCAGCGTCAGCAGCGACCTGCAACAGCAGGCAAAAGACGCCGACGCCGCCGAGGCCGAAGCCAAGCAGCCACAGTAGCAATCACGACGAACAACGATCACGTATCGGGGCATCGCCGATTTTTCTTAAACTGGTTTTCTTGGAATCGACCGGTGCCCTGATTTTCCCTTACCTGACAGAGACGGAGTTTCCCCCTTCTCGCAGAACACACCTCACAGGAGGAAGGTTGCAATGCGGCAGATCATTCACGTTGGCATCTTGGTTGTGGTTTTAGTTGTGGTAGCAGTTACGCCGTCGGTCGTCCTCGCGCAGGGCGCTGCCCCCACCGTTTCACTCGAAGACCAGCTCAAAGCGCAATACACGCTGGTGAAGATGGGCGCAGACTCGAGCGGAGCCGCCGTCGTCGAACAGGGCACCGTCCTGGTCGTCAAAAAGGGCGGAATCCTCGGCGTTCCCTATTCCGACCAGAGCATCTTCGCCACCAAATACGAAAACGGAGCGGTCCACTCCCCGAATCCAGCGGGGCAAAAGCTCGTGGGCTTCGGTCTCGGAAAATTAGGCAGGCCCGCGCCCACAACCCAATTTTTTCAGACGAACGTAAAAGTCTATCCCGCCAGGCTCACCGTCAACTTGGCAAAAGACCAGGTCATCATCGGAATCGTCGATTGCGATTCCTGCAACAACGTCGATCCGAAGACGTTCTTCAAGGCCGACGTCGTCTTCCAGTTTCCCCATGGCACGCTGGCGAACACCAATCCCTCGCAGGTAGAAGACACCATCTCCGGACTGCTGGCGTTCGATGATAGCGCCTCGAACGATCAGGGCAACAACCAAGGCGGCCAGCAAGGTGGAAATGGAAATGATCAAGGCAACAATCAGGGAGGCGGCGGAGGAGGCCAAGCCCAACAGCAAGCACCCCCACCCGATCCAGTCCAGATAGAAAAAGGCCAAACCATCGATCAGGTAAAAGCCGCGATCGGCTCTCCCGATAAAATCATCAACCTGGGCACCAAGCAGATCTACGTCTACAAAGACATCAAAGTAACGTTTCTCAACGGGAAGGTTTCGGACGTGCAGTGAACGAGCATTCGCCGGACGTTTAATGTAGTTGTAGTTGAAATGAAATTGTCATCCTGAGCGAAGCGAAGGACCTGCTTTCTTGCCGACGCGACAGACAGCAGGTCCTTCGCTTCGCTCAGGATGACAAGCCTTCAAGTTATTTACTACGGCTAAAGAATCTTCTTCCCAAACGCCGACAGCGCTAACTCAACCGCCAAGTCAGCAGTCTGGTTGTGCTCATCAATCACCGGATTCACTTCCACAATCTCAAAGCTCAGCATGTGTCCGTGATCGGCGATGATTTCCATGGCGAGATGCGCTTCGCGATAAGTCGCGCCGCCCCACACTGGAGTGCCAACTCCGGGCGCGTCTTCGGGATCGATCCAATCCATGTCGAGCGAAACGTGATAGCCGGCGGTGCCGTTTCCCGCGAGGCTCAGCGCTTCTTCCATCACGCTGCGCATGCCGCGTTCGTCAATATCGCGCATGGTAAAAACCTGGACGCCGGATTTGCGTATGTTTTCTTTTTCAAAATTGTCAACGTCGCGAATCCCGATCAGCACGCAATTCTCCGGCTGCACCTTCGGCGAGAAGTCAAATATCTTCCCCAGCTCCATCGGCGGAAGACCCATGATCGAAGCCAGCGGCATGCCATGAACGTTGCCGCTAGGAGAAGAGTCAGGCGTGTTCATGTCGGTATGAGCGTCGATCCAGAGCAGGCCGATTTTCTGGTTCTTGCGCCGGTAAAATTCGGCCACGCCCGAAACCGTGCCAGCAGCGACGGAATGATCGCCGCCAAGAATCAGAGGAACTTTGCCCGCTTCAAGTGTCTTGAGGACCAGCTCGGCGCTCTTGGTGCAAGTCGCGGTGATTTCCTTGAGGTATTTGGAATTGGCCGCACCTTCTTTTTTCTGTTCAGGAATGGCGACCGCAATATTGCCCGCATCTTCGACAACATGCCCAATGGCTTCGAGGCGCGCTTCGAGTCCAGCAACGCGAACCGCCGAAGGTCCCATATCGACTCCGCGCCGCGATTGCCCCAGGTCAAGCGGCACGCCAATAACGCGAATCTGCCGCGGAGTGATGCGGCTGTAAGTAGTATTTCGTTGAGCCATATTTTCCTGTTCACCGCCGAGACGCCGAGAGCGCCGAGAGCGCCGAGAAAAACTACTTATTCGGGTTGGCGCTCTTGTCTGTTCTCCCACTCCGCGTCTGGGAATTCGTTGACGATGCGTTTTAGTCCATTTTTCAAAACCGGGACGTGGAAGTTCATCAGGAGACCGACTCTTTTCTTGGTCAGCCTCAAATATGAGAGGAGTTGTGCATCATGAATGGGGAGAAGCTTCTCGATTGCTTTGATTTCGATGATGATTTCATCTTCCACTACGAAATCAAGTCGATAGTCACAATCGAGCTTCGCGTTCTTATACACAACTGGCAACGGCTTCTGCTCCTCCAGCTTCAAGCCAAGCTGTTTCAGTTCAAAAGCCAGACACGATTGATAAGCGGATTCCAGCAATCCTGGTCCGAGATGTCGATGGACCTCAATGGCTGCACCGATGATCCGGTGCGAAATCTCATCCAGCGAGTCATTTTCTCGCATTGCTCGGCGTTCTCCGCGTCTCGGCGGTAAAAAGCTTTACGGATACAGTCTATGCAACATGCGTGGAAACGGAATTGTCTCGCGCACATGCTCCAG
>JBEKXO010000240.1:0-7044 GCA_049511995.1 Terriglobales bacterium | reverse complement strand
CGCCGTTTTAGAAGAAGGTCGCATGCTCGGCGAGCTGCATAAACAAGGATGGAATCCGAAGCGCACCATCATTCTCTGCGCGTGGGACGGCGAAGAGCCGGGCCTGCTCGGCTCGACCGAGTGGGTCGAAACCCATCAGGATGACTTGGAAAAGCGCGCGGTCGCCTACATCAACTCCGATAGCAATGGCCGCGGCTTCCTCTTTGCCGGCGGAACTCATGATTTGCAACACTTTATTAATGACGTCGCCTCCGACATTCAAGACCCCGAAAAACACATCTCAGTTCAGCAACGGGCGCACCTGCAGCGAATCGCCCGTGCACCCAATGCTGACGACCGCGGCGAGATCAGAAAAAGCATTGATGTGCGCATCAACGCCCTTGGCGACGGTTCGGACTATACAGCGTTTATGGATCACGCCGGTATCTCGGCCCTCAACATCGGTTTCGGCGGCGAGAATGATGCGAATGCCTATCACTCTGTCTATGACGACTTCGCCTGGTACACAAAGTTTATCGATACCGATTTTTCTTACGGCCGCGCGCTGGCGCAAACAGGAGGCACCGCGGTCATGCGGCTGGCGGATGCTGACGTGATCCCCTACGAGTACAACGCCGAGGCCGACACCATTTCGCGATACGTAAAGGAACTGGAGAAGCTGCTCAAAGACAAGCAGGACGAAATCACCGAACGCAATCTCGAATTAAAAGAAGGCGTATTCTCGGCGACCAGCGATCCTCGCAAGACATCTGTGCCTCCGCCCGTGAAGCCAGTCCCTCCGTTCATGAACTTCGCTCCGCTAAAAAATGGAGTCGAGGCAGTCAAGAGGAGTGCGGAACGGTATCAGTCAGCATTTTCCAAATGGCAGGCGGGAGGAAGCGATGTGCCTGCTCAGACGGCTACGGCTCTAAACGCCGGCCTGATGCAGATTCAGCGAGCATTTCTGACGGAGAAAGGATTGCCGGAGCGGCCATGGTTCAGGCATCAGATCTATGCTCCTGGCGCCTACACCGGTTATGGCGCGAAGCCAATCGCCGCCGTTCGCGAGTATATGGATCAGGAAAAGTGGAAAGAAGCGGACGCACAGATTCCGATGGTGGGACAAGTGCTGGAAAATGTCGCCGCTGCGATTGATAAAGCCGCAGACGACCTTGAAAAAGCGACCACGCACGCACAATAAATCGATTTCAGAAAATGCGGTGCCAGGAGATTAATGACAAACGAACAGGCCCCGGTCTCATCGAGCCCGGGGCGTACTCTGACCCTAAGGTTATAGCTTGCTGCTCGATCACTCAGTGATTGTCGGGGTGACCGCCTTCCCAGTTATGTTCAGTCTCCCAGCGATTTTCTTTCCCGTTCCACCAGGAATGGTAGGTATTCCAGCAACGCTCACGTTCGGCATTCAAATCCCGCCGGCGTGCGTCGGCTTCGTGGCTGTGTTCGCCCTTGTCCCGGACTGCGCGATCTAATCTTGCTTCCGCTTTTTCGATCGCATGACGGCACTTATCTTTGTCGTCGGCATGCACCAGAGGTGCTGCTGTGAATAACAGAAGCGCCCCTATCACTGCGGCTGCCACTGTGGTTATTCCAAATCGTCGATTCAAGGATATCTCCTCTCGATTTTCGATGGCTACAGACTTTGACATTTTATGAAAGATATGTCCAGTTGGCGATACAGTGCATAACGTATTACTAGATGTTTACGGGGATTCGAGTGAAATCTAATAGGCCGATGTTAAAGAGAGGCTAGGTTTTCGCTTCGCGCTCGCTATTCGGCTTCGATCCGCTTACGGCGAAGAACAAAATATAAAGATAGCAAATCATGGCGCCCGCTAGCGCATAGTGAATGCCTTGCCCCCAGCTCGTTTCGCCCTGCGTCATGGAGGGATAATAAGCCCGGTTGATGACATCCGCCGCCTTGCCGACCAGCCATGGAATAATCGCGCCGCCAACGATGGCCATATTTAGCATGCCCGATCCGTCTCCCGTCAGCGGTCCGAGCTCCGCGATGCCGAGCGTGAAAATGCACGGAAACATAATCGAGTTGAACAACCCCACTGCCAGTATCGACCACATCGCGAAATGCCCGCCGCTTAGAACCGAGATGGCAACCAGCAGAACGGCCATGACGGAGAACAATGCCAGCAGCGTCCCTGCTTTTACCTTTTGCAAAATCGCCGAACCGATAAATCTGCCGATCATCGCGCCCAGCCAATACACCGATATGTATTTCGCTGCCTCACCCAATGCCGCGTGGTAACGCGTGGCTGGATCGGCAATATCCGCAGCGAAGCCGCCGATGTTTGGCAACGCCAGATAATTGGCAATCGAGCTTCCGATCGCCACTTCGCCGCCAACATACATGAAAATTCCAATTGCCGCGAAGACGAGGTTTGGATGCTTCCAGACCGAGTCGTTGACCTTTTCGCCAATGTGATGCTCCGCGGACTCGATCTTGGGAAGATTCGACATGCCAATGCCGATAGCCAGAAGAAATAGCGCCGCGGCAAAAAAGTAGACATAGAGCTTTACGATAGCATCCGCCTCTTGCGACGCGGTCTGCGCCACGGCGGCAGAGGATCCGAGAATGATCGTCGCCCCGACCCATGGAAATACGGCTGTTCCCAGAGAATTGAACGCCTGCGTGAGAACCAGGCGACTCGAAGCGGTCTGCGGTTTCCCCAGCACCGCGACGTAAGGATTCGCGGCAACCTGAAGAATCGTAATTCCGGTCGCCAGCACAATAAGCGCGAACAAGAAGAATGGAAATGAGGGAATTCTGGCTGCCGGGTAGAATCCAAGGCAAGCGACAACCATCGTCATCAAACCCACAACGATCGCCTTCTTGTATCCGATCCAGTCGATGATTTTGGCTGAAGGGATTGAAAAGACAAAGTAGGCGGAAAAAAAAGCCGTCTGGATCAACATGCTCGCGGCCAGCCTGATCTTGAAGACGTGCTGCACGTAGGGAATCAGCACGTCGTTCAAGGACGTCAACGACCCCCACATAAAGAAAAGCGTAGTTAGAATGATCAGGGGCCCACGATAAGAAGTGGACGGCGCTGTTTCTGCTGCTTTGGTTGGAGTCCCTGTCCCGATGCTTGGCGCCATTGGCCCTTTCACCTCAGTCTTATCTGCTTAGTTGCGCTGCAACTGCCTGGCGGAATTTAACGTTTGGCATCACATCTTACAATGAACGTCAGAATAAAACGATGCCGCGATGAGAACAATCCATCGTCCCAGTAGAGACTCGCGCCGAACAAGCGTGCCGTGCGCGAGCGCTTTATCGAAACAACTCCAAATCGACCGCATTTCCCATCGCTTCATGCCCGGCTGGCCCGGGATGCAAATGATCGCCACTGTCATATTGGGGAGCCAAGCGGCTGGGGCTCGCGGGGTCGCGCAGGGCAGCGTCGAAATCGATGACACCGTCAAAAGCTCCCGCAGTTCGAATCCACCGATTCACCGCCACGCGCTTCGCCTCACCCGATGCGGTCCAGTTGCCCGTCCCCTGATAAGGAAGAATAGTCGCGCCGAAAATCTTGAGGCCGCGAGCATGCGTCCGTGCAATGATCTGTTGATAGCCCGCGATGATTGCATCCGCTGTAACCTGCGTGTGGCTGAGACAAGGGTTGGTATTGCCGACCGCGTCTGGCTGCCCGATATCGTTTGTGCCCTCGAATAAAATCACCGCCGCTATTCCCGCCTGAGCCAAGACATCGCGCCCCAATCTCGCGAGTGCGTTCTGTCCCCAGCACGGAGAAGTGGTGAGCACTCGATTGCCGCCGATACCGGCATTCAGCACAGCCAGGTCGACGTGATTCGCCAGCAGACGCCGGGCCAGAACGTCCGTCCAGCGCTCGTTTTTGTCGGCGCGAGTTGACGCGCCATCGGTGATCGAGTCGCCTAAAGCAACGACGGCACTCTTCATACCGGAGGAAAGCACTTCCACTGCGCCCAGGAAGTACCACGATCCAATCGTTTTTGAACCGGTGTTTTCAGCAAAGCTTTTTCCACTTTCGTCGGCGGCAAAATTGCCCGTGCCTGAGACGTAGTTGGTTTGAAACGCCGATCCGTGAACCGTAGCTGGGCCAGTCTCGCCCGTGACAAACAAGCTGATCGCGAGATTCTGTTGCGGCTCAACCGAAAAAGAAAACGGATCGCTCAAGGCTTCTGCCCCTTCTGGAATTGCCATAACGGGCCTGCCGGCAAACATCACTTGATGATTCGACCCTGGGACTAAAGCCGCCCCGTCAGCTTGCGAGGCGTTTTTTTGCAGACCAATAAAAACCGCGTCGAATCGAACAGCGCGCGTTCCGAATGTATTTGATAGTCGGAGCCGTACTGTGTTGCCTCCTATCGTGGTGTGAACAATTTCGCGGATGGTTTGATTAGAGAATGACACCGGCTCTTCGCTGGCCGCATTCGAAGTAGTCCAGGTCGTGACCCAGCGTTTTACGGCGTCCTCGCCGTTTGCATCGGCGAGTACAACTCCCCATAGCACAACCGTGACGAGAACAGCGCGAATTGCTAAATGTACCCGCATCGAGACCACCCCCTTTCGCACAGCTTGCCCACTGTCACTACTTACTGCACGGGAATCGTCTGCTTCGTAGTGTTCCAGCCTCTGAGCGATAACTGCGCGGCTGTTTTGCTTGCCTTCAAAGGATATTCAATGGCTATCTCGCGACTCTCACCCGGTAACAAAGATACATAGTTATCGCTATAGTAAGCCGGCAGGATGCGGGAGCCATCGGAGTTAACCAGCGTAAGCTTGTTCTCCAGTGAGGCAACCGTGCCGGTGTTGCGAAGTTCCACTCGCACCTCAGCCTTGTCATCGCTGTCGCTCGCGCGAATCGACTTGGCTGTGACGACCATCGAAGCAGCCAGGAGCCTGTTCAAACGGCGATAGGACGCGCTCTCTGAGCCGAGCCAGTAGAAGTTCTCCGACACTAACTCTCCAGTCCCATTTCGCAGCTCCAATTTAACCAACACAACCGCATCCGGCGTCAGGAGCGGCGCGAGCTCCAGTTTGAAGCCATCTGTGACCGCATCGGCGGCAGCATCTTTTTTCTCTTCACGGTGCAGCAGCAGCTTATTATCGAGCGAATATACGCTCGCACTAATCGAAAGCGCGGCCCGCAGGTCATTCGTCGTATTAACCACCGCCACGTTGTAGTTCGACAAATCAAGTTGCACATGCACCGGCTCGCAAGCCTTCTTGACGCCGTAAAAGGAAGACGGAGTATCGTAATCCGAGTTTAGAATCTGCCAAACATTACTCGGCCACGCTGGCTGCGTCATCCACAGCATCCGCCCGCTATTCGGAGACCATAAGTGCGCATTCATTCCCTCGAAAATCGCACGGTGATCCACAAAGTCAAGCATCTGCGCCTTGCGCTCGAAATCTTCAAGACTCGTCGGAGCACCGAACTCCGTCTGCATCTCGGCCATGAATGGCGCCATATCTCCATTTCCGATTTGATGCCAATCGTGATACGCCCACGTGTCGCTGATCGGCCACTGATCTTCCTTGGGAATCCACGCGCGAAAAGACTCCAATGTGGAAAACGATGGCGTACCAGTCTCCACCGAGAACCCGTGATTCAAGGTCGTGTAATAGAGAGTAGGATCCATGTACCTGTAAGGTCCGCTATTTTGGAGATTGATCGCATTCGAACTGGGTGAATAGTAACGCGTACCATCTAACGATCGCACTAACTCCGCCAACCCTTCATTAATAATTGGCTGAGGTACACCTTCATTGCGTCCGCACCACATTACAACCGATGGATGATTTCTAAAACGCAGGATAGTATCTCGCGCATTCTTCAGGAATAAGTCGGGATTCTCAGCTTCGATGTTATAGTTTTGCGTCGATTCCCAGAAGTCATTCCACACCATAAGCCCATATTCATCGGCCAGTTCGTAAAATGTTTCTTCCGTATTCTGACCTACCCAATTGCGGATAATGTTTAAATTGGCATCGCGATGAAGGCGGAAATATGGCTCCAGTCGCTCGCGCGAGACTCGCTTGCGCGAATCATCCATGCCCCAGTTCCCTCCCCGGCAAGCGATTCGCACCCCGTTAACTTTAATCACAAGATACGGCGATGCTTTCGTGTCATCGAGCATTCGAACCGCAGCAGATCGGTCGCCGCCAGGCGCGAGCGACGCCACCCACGATTTCCAATCATCTTTCTCTTCGGGAGGAAAATCTGCCGGATAGGGATCGGCGGCAGGTATTTCGCGAATCCCCTCATGGCGTATATCCACAACCTGGTCACCTTTTTGCCGTGCCGTGGTCGGTGAATATTCAAGGCGCCGCAAATGACCTGTGCTATCGAGCAAGCTCAACTCATAAGTGACTTCCCGAATACCGAACCATATCTGCTTCTCGTCCGACTCACTACCTTCTACTAATAAGCTCAGCTGTAACTTATACAATTCCGGCTTACCGTATCCGTTCGGCCACCATAAGCGAGGATTTTGTACTATTAGTTGTGGGAACTCACTGGGCGTCAACATCACCAGGCTCTTACCCGGCTCGACAGTAACTTGTTTAGCTATTGAGATGTCTCCAAACGATGCTTTCAACGTACCGCGGACGGGCGTGGCTGCAAGGTTCTCGAGCGGCACGGTAATTTCAATCTCCGCGCGGCTAGTATCTGGCAGCGGCAAGCTAGTAACCACGTGCGTATCTCCGATCCTGAGGACGCTTGTTGCCTTCAGCACCACAGGTTGCCAGATGCCCGTATCGCGATCGCGAATCGCCGGAATCCAATCCCAGCCTTCGGTCGCGACGAAAGTTGGGCCGTCAAGGCACATGATGCCGCCGTTTTCTCCCGGACCTCCCTTAATCGATTGTTCCTGCGGAATGCCCGGATGAGGCGGAGGCGAAACGCGCACCGCCAGCACATTCGGCTGGTCGGCTTTCAACACATAAGTCACGTCAAATGTGCCCCGGATGAATGCTCCCTTGATCGCGCCGAGCGATTGGCCATTCAGCCAGACCGCAGCTTCATAGTTGATGCCTTCGAAAGT
>JBEKXO010000239.1:0-7064 GCA_049511995.1 Terriglobales bacterium | reverse complement strand
CTTACAGCCGCGCCTGGATCCGATTCGCGAGCGTGCGGAAATCCGACACGCCTTGCAGTTCGTAATCCGGCAACTCGATGCGGAAGTGCTGTTCCAGGCGCGTCAGCAAATCGAGCGCTTGCAGGCTGTCGATGCCGAGCGTCTTAAAAAAATCATCGTCCGGCGTAAGCTTTTCGCGCGGCACCTTAAAATGCGAAGCTGCGAGATTTAAGATTTCGTCGAGGGTGTGGTCGATCGTCGGCGCTGCCATGAGTGCATCCTTCAAATTGCAAATTACAAACGCCAATTAGATTACGGTAAGTACGGCTGCACTCCTTCATTCTCGACAAACTTGCGCAGTCCTTCCTCGACTGCCGGACGAGAATAAAGGTCGCAGAAAATATCGATCTCCCGTTTCAGCTCTTCGTAAGGAATCGGCTTCACAAACTGTTTAGTCGCAGCCGCAGTCGGTTTATCAAATTTTCCGATCTGGCTGGCGGTGGCGCGGGCTATGCGCAGCGCCTCGCCCTCCGCCGCAATCTGACTGACCAATCCAATCTGCTGCGCCTTCATTACATTGAAGCTGCGCCCGGTCAGCAGCAGATCGCGGACAACGGCGTTGCCCAAATCCCGCTTCAGCCGCGGGATTCCGCCGAAGCCCGGAATGAGACCCAGCCTCAACTCAGGAAAGCAGAATCGCGCCATCCGATCCGCAATAATAATGTCGCACACCAGCGCCAGCTCGAACCCGCCGCCAAATGTTACTCCATGCACCGCTGCAATCGTCGTCAACGGCAAAGCATCGAGCGCGTTCATGACCGCGTGAATGCGCTCCAAGAACGACCGCACTCCGCGCAAGGCCGCGTCCTTATCCATTTCCTGCGAACGCTGAAACAGTTCGCGCAAATCGGCGCCCGCCGAAAACCCAGCCTTCAATGTCGAATGGATTATCAGCGCGTGTGCACCGCGAATCAGCGCTGGCAAAGCGGCTGCAAATTTCTCCAACTCCTCCAGCGTCGCAGATCCAATTTCGTTGCAAGCCTCGCGATGCAGGGCCAGCTCTATCGCCCCATTCAGAATCTGCCACGAAAGCGTTTGCCCCTTGAAATCCGTCATACCGCTGTCGTCACCGAACTCTTCGATCTCTGATACATCGCGTCGATTTCCTCGCGGAAGCGTTCGGCAATCAAATCGCGCTTGAGCTTACCGTTCGCCGTCAGCAGGCCGCTTTCAATCGTGAATGCCTCTTCCACCGGATGAAAAGCTCGCACTTGCCGGTAATGCGGAAGCGTTGGATTCACGCGGTCGAGCGCCGACTGTATTTTTTCGCTATCTACTTTGCCTGTAACCAGCGCGCCAAGATATCCGCGCCCGTTACCGACGAGCACGACTTGAATCGCGTCCGGCAGTTCACGAAGAATCCTATCTTCAATCGGCTCTGGCGCAATGTTATGCCCCGACCCAAGAATAATCAGGTTCTTGATGCGGCCGACGACCTTCCAGTTCCCGCTCGCGTCGACTTCACCTTGATCACCGGTATGAAACCAGCCATCCCGCAGCACCTTCGCCGACTCTTCCGGCCGTTCCCAGTATCCGGGGAAAATATTCGGTCCGCGCACCAGGATTTCCTCGTTCTCCGCGATCTTCATCTCCACCCCTGAAATCGCCGGCCCGACTCGCCCCGGTATGACCTCTCCATCCGGATCATCCATGGTACAAATCGCCGTCGTTTCCGTGAGTCCGTAGACTTGCAGCACAGGAATGCCCAGCATCAAAAAAAACAGCTGCGTCTCGACATTCAATGGCGCCGAACCGCAGATGAGAGCGCGCAGATTGTGCCCAATCATCTTTTTTCGGATGGTCGGGAATACGAGCCGATTCGCGAGGCCCAGCCAAACCCCATCCCCACCACGAGCTTTGCCCTCCTGCCGCCGCACCCACGCACCCTTCGCCCGGGTGTAGACCTTCAGCGGAAATCCGCCTGTCTTCCAAAGCTGCTCGTCAACGGCTTTCCGCATGCGTTCGAGAAGCGCGGGAACATTGAGAAAATAATCGGGCGCTGCCAGCCGCATGTCACCGGCAATCTTCGTGAGATCGGTGTTCAGCGTAAGCCTGCTTCCGCGCAAAAGACAGGTCAGCATCATGATCCACGAACCGGCAAAGCAAAGCGGCAAGTAATGGAATACCGCATCCTGCCCCGGGCGTTTCTTCATTAACTGATCGAGCCGCCCCGACGTGCAGCCGAGCATATATCCGACGTTGCTCGCGTTCAGCATCACGCCCTTCGCCTCGCCCGACGTGCCCGAGGTGTAGATGACGGCCACAACATCTTCGTCCTTAACCGCGAGCGAAAGATTTTCCACCGGCCCACGCGCTGGCGTAAAAACATTTTCGAAGCAGAAATGCGGCGGAGCCTCCGGCCATGCTTCCACAATCGAATCGGCTAGCGACTGCTCACCGCAAGCAATCACCGACGGCCAGCAATCTTTCATCATGGCAACCAGTTCGGACGGCGCCTGCCGCGCGTATAGCGGCACGGCCGTTAATCCCTCTGCCATGATGGCCAAATCCATCGCCGCCCACTGCATCGAGTTGTGGGCCAGCAGCGCGCAGCGATCGCCTTTTTTCAGACGCAATCGCCGAATATAAGCGCGCGCCACCTGCACATTGGAAAGCACCTGCCGTCCGGTAAGCGAAACTGCCTGCCCGTCGCGCAATTCCTGGAGCACAACCGCGTCGCCGTTCCGCTCCAGGCTCGCAAAAATATCTTCGAGAAAAGACATGAGTCGTTTCGTTGGGATTGCTGTTACTCGAAAGCTACCCCAGGCTTACGCGTACGCCGCCGCCAGTTGTTTCAATCCGTCGCTCATCGGTGGCAGGTAGTCCTCCCAGCTCCATTCGCCGCGCCGCGTGGGAAACTCCGGATAGCGCCGCTGCACTTCTTCCTCGAAATAGACGCCCATCCGCGCCATGAGTTTCAAATTTCGCACCACCGTACGCGCGACTCCGTCGGCAATCCGCTCACCCTCACGATCAAGAATTTCGAGCGCCGCCAGCGTCCGCGCTTCAAGATCGGGGTCGTCGACATTCATCAGCAGCTCGGGATGACGACGTTCATTCATCAGATTGCGAATGCGCTCATCCATTGTGATCCCCGCCGACGCGACAAGGGCGGGCATCGAGGTCACGATTCCGTGATAACGCGATGACACCATCATGCGGCAAGCGCGCAGGATGCTGACCAGTTGATACATGTTGTAGTCGTCCGACGTCAGCACGGGAACGCCGCCGAGTTTCTCGGAGATGCGCCGGCAAGGACGCGCATCCATGCGCTCGGTCGCCGCCATAATCACAAATACACTTTTCTTCTGGCGAAACGCCGCCACCGCATTGGCAATCGAATTCAAGTAATATTCGTAGGCGCGATCTGCCTCGGGTCCCGAATTGTGAAAATAGGGTCCACGATAATGACTCTGCTTGTATGCGCCAGTCAGGCTGTGCAGCGCGGCTTTCGTCACCGACGCTTTCACCGGCCACTCAAAAGGATTGATCGGACAGACTACGAGTACTGGCGTCTTGCCATCCCAACCAATGTCGCGCAACGCTTTCTGACCGTATTCTGCGCCCAGCGGCTCAAAGGTCCACGCCGTATCGGTGCCCAATTCCGTCGGCACTCCGAGGTCGCGCAGAATTTTCCGCGACTCGTCATTGCGCGTGATCACCAGCGAATTCTTGCAATAGCGCCCGCACATTTTCGCGACTAGCGGATCCATGTGTCCCGCCTCGGCGCCGTAGCCGATCGACAGTTTGTTCTCGGCCGCAGCGATGCCGAGCGACCCAATCATCATGGTGGCCAGCGCATTGGCAAATTTCGATTTGAACATCGAGCCTTCGCACGCCACTACGCCATGATGTTTTGGAACTTCATTCGCCAGGAACGGCGGAAAAATGTCCGGCAGCCGCACCTGCGACGTGCCTTCAAAATATCCGCGCGAGCGGTCAAAATTAAATGTCATCATGCTGAGGTCAACGTTCTCTGGGCCAAGAATCCGCCGAATCTGACGCAGCATTTCTTCGACGCGCACATCGGAACCGGTATTGCGCGTGCCATTGTAGCCGGCAAAGAGCAGCTTCAGTTTTTCTCCGGGTTGCCAGGGCTCGCCCTTGCCCATCATCCACTGAATTTTCTTGCCTTCGATAATGCCCGACACCCAGGCTTCCAGCACGAAATCCATCATGCGGCCGATCCTCCGGCCTTCGTGCTCTCCGGCCACGCTTGATAGGGATAAGCAAAATTGTGTTCGCGGCTGAACCGTAGTAGCGGAAAACTGTATTGCGAAAACCGCGCCGGCTTGCGGCCCATTTCCGTCGTGACCCGTGTGTTATCGAACACCGTATTCCACGTTAAATACGGGAGAAAAACTTTCATCAACGCCGCTCCATGCCCCACCGGCCCTTTGCGATTCGCCAGAAGGTCGACGGTCGAGCCGAATGGTTTTTCCAGGATGGGCAAAAATAGCGGCGGACGCTTGTTCTGCTCGGTCGCCAGCGCGCGAGTCAACTCGCGAAACGTCTGCGATGACCCTCCTGAAGAAAGATGATAAATGTCGTGCGCGGGATTCGCTTTCATGTGCAGGGTAGAAATCGCGTCGGCGACAAAATCCACGTTCACGATATCGATTTTGTCCTGCGGACGAAATGGCAGCACCGGCAATCCCGCGAGAAATACGAACGACCGCACCATATCGAATTGCGTGGTCTGCGGATAGCGACTGTCTCCAAGCACGATGCTCGGGCGAAAAATCGTCAGCGGTACATCCGGGAGCAACTCGCGCACCATGTGCTCGCAGAATTTTTTCGTACGCGCGTAGGGATCGTAATCCGAGCGCTCCCACTCAATCGATCGATCTTCGACAACAATTTCGTCGCTACGCTTCCCCGCCACCGCGACGGTGCTCACATTCGAAAACCGCCGCAGGCCGTGATAGTACTGCGATTGCCGCGCCAATTGCACCACTTCGAGCGTTCCACGGAGATTGACATTCAAGCAACTTTTTTCCGACTTGCGATTCAACGATGCCGCGCAGTGAATCACCGAATCGGTCGTATGCACGAGCCGGTCGTAATCATCCGGCGCAAGACCAAATCGCGGCGAGGTAAGATCGCCGCGAAAAATCCGTATTTTTGCCTGAAGGTATTCGTAGAACTTCGGAAACGGCAAATGCAGCTGCAACGCCCGCCAAAGGCGCAACTCCGCATCCCGTGGATCGCGCCCGCGCACCAGCAGATTTAAAGTCGCGTCGTATTGTTCCAGCAGATTCGCGGCGACATGCGCGCCGATGTAGCCGGTACCGCCGGTCAGGAATATCGCCACGTTGCTCCGTTTGTCCCCGTCTTGATGGCATCGCCATTTTCGCTCTTGATTGGTGCGGCTGTATCAGCTCTTGTCGCTGTCGGCCGGGTCGGCATCTGCAACAATCGCGGCGCGCGCGCCTCCAGCGGACGCCCTTCAATCAACGGATAAGTCCATCGCCGTAGCGCTGGAATGTGTATGTCGATCCAATACTCAAACCAATCCAGCCCCGCCGTGTCGTAACCGAAAACTTCTCGCTCTTCGGGCGATAGCGCCTGCGACAATTTCTCCACATTGTCCGCAACAAAATCATGTTCGTTGTGCAGGATAAACGGCTCGAACAGTCCCACTAATTTTTCCACGCGCTCCAGGTTGCGCTCCGTTTTCGCCAAAGGCTTCGTCATCGCCGATGGCAGCGGAGACATCACTCGCTGAATCGATTTGATGATCATTTTCTGCGCCGGAGCCGACATGCGCTGATACCGCTCCTTCGAAACCGGAATCGCATCCATCCGCAGCCGCAGCCAGTATTCGAGGCCCTCTTGTGCGCGATAATGCTTACGATGCCCGAGCGAAGTCAACTCAATCGAGCGTCCCATGTCGCAGGGATTCGTGACCGAAGTCGCCAACTGATACAGCGGATCGTGCCGCCGCTCGACCAGCGCCGCGCCAATCAGCGTCATCCCCGCGCAAACTGCATCCACCGGAATAATGTCGAGCCGCTTGCGCTCATTCGAAGGCAACTGCCGGAACGCCGTGCCTAACAGATACGAGAGCGAGGCCGACGTGTTGATGCCCTCGTTCCATCCCCGAAACGGTTTTGCCACCGAAGTCTCGACGATCGCAGGGCGAACGATCGCAATCGGCAGTCCCGCGCCGTGTTTCGCGATCAGCGATTCCGCCAGGCTCTTGGTGAATGTGTAAGTATTCGGCCAGCCCAACTCTTTCGCTCGCCGCGTCGCCTCTTCCGTCAGATAGTTCTTCAGCCAGCGAACGCGATTCTTGCGGACCTGATTCTCCAGCGCCTGGCCGCTCAGGCCTTTCGCCGCATGCTCTTTCTCTAACGCCTGCTTCCTTAATTCTTCGGCGACTTCCGGCCCTTCCGCTCGCGCCTCCGCCGCTTTGACCAATTCGTGCAGCCGATGCCACTCTTTTTCGGCATCGAAATCCGTTATGCCGGCCGGCGTGTAATTGACGCGCAGTCGCTCGCCGACGCGCCCATCGCGCTGCCCCGCCACATAGCACGTCGACAAATGCAACAACGCCGCGTGATCCGACCCGCGGATAAATTCAATCAAGTGACGGGTGGAATCGACATTCACAGCCAGTGCGTCGCGCAGGTCTGGGTTAAAATCCGTCAGCCCAGAGCTATTAATAACGAGATCCAAATCTTGACGCAGTCGCGAGGCAATTTCTGAATCGAGCCCCAGCCCAGGTTGCGAAACATCGCCTTCCACCACCTCAATTTTGTCCGCGAGCAACGCGCCCAGCCGCTCGCCATATTTTTCAAATAATGGATCAAAAACTGGCGAGCCTTCGATGATCTTTTCGAATCGTTTCTGCGCCGGACTCGACTTCTGCCGCCGAATGAGCAGATAAAGTTTTCCGATTTCCGGCAGATCCATGAGCATATTTGCCAGCCAGACCTTGCCGATAAATCCGGTCACGCCGATCAGCATTACACGCTTCCCGCCGAGTGCATGGCGCACCGAAAACTGCGCCGGATACCGCT
>JBEKXO010000238.1:0-7098 GCA_049511995.1 Terriglobales bacterium | reverse complement strand
TTGACAATATCGGAGGGTGACAAACCATAGGTCTGCAATTTCGCCGGATCGAGGTCGACCTGGATTTGCCGGGGCTTGCCGCCGTAAGGATACGGTGTGCCCGCGCCCTGTACCGTGGCTAACTGCGTGCGCAGAAAATTATTGCCAAGATCGAATAACTGCTGTTCCGGAAGCGTCTTGCTGCTTAAGCCAAGTTGCACGATCGGCGTCGTGGATGCGGTGTAGGTGATAACCAGCGGAGGCGTGGTTCCCGGCGGCAATCCGCGCAGCACGGTCTGGCACATCGCCGTCACTTGCGTCATCGCCATGGAGAGGTTGACGTTGGGCCGGAAGAAAATCTTGATCACGGCCTTTCCCGGGACCGATAACGATTCCTGATGCTCAATGTCGTTGACCGTGACCGTGAAGCCGCGCTCAGAATTGCTTACAATCCGATCCGCCATCTCACTCGGCGACATTCCGTCGAAGCTCCAGACCACGCTGACCACGGGAATGTTGATGTCAGGAAAAATGTCGACCGGCGTACGCAGGATGGTGACCGGCGTCAGAATGATGATGAGCAGTGCCATCACCACGAAGGTATAAGGGCGGCGAAGAGCTAACGCGACTATCCACATAAGACTGCCAAAATCAGACTAGCAAACTGCTTGTTGAAACGTGAAAGCAGACACTGATACGACTGTGGCGAGCCCGCAACTCCACGGATCTTTCTTAAGTATCGAATTAAGATTCAAAACAGTACGTATCGGATTTAAATTATAATAGACTTCACTCATGGCTCAAAATCACATTCGGTCCGGCGGGACGCGGAACGGAAGTAATGGACGAAACGGCAGCAATGGAATCGTCCCAAAAAGGGCGCCCGGGCGCCCGCGCAGCGAAGAATCGCGGCAGTCGATTCTGCGCAGCACCCTGAAGTTGCTCAAGCAGGAAGGCGGCTTCCCCGACCTCTCCATCGAGGCGATCGCCGCCGACGCCAACGTAGGCAAGACAACTGTCTATCGCTGGTGGCCGACCAAAGCTGCTCTCGTAGCCGATGCCTTCTCGGCCAGCGCGGAGCAGGAACTCCAGTTCCCCAATACCGGCTCCGTGTACACGGACATCCGATTGCAGATGCGAAATTTGATCCGCGTCTTCCGTTCCCAGCGTGGCAAGGTCGTGGCCGCATTGCTCGCCGGAGGGCAATCCGATCCCGAACTGCTCGAGGCTTACCGCGACCGATTTCTCTGGCCGAGACGAAGACAGGCCTATCAAACTCTGCAGCGTGGCGTCGATCGCGGAGAACTCCCCCCTGACAGCAACTTCGACCGCATTCTCGACACGCTTTACGGCCCAATTTTGATGCGCTTTCTAATTCGCCACGTCAAGCTCGAAGAGAGCTTCGCCGACGAAGTCTGCGGGCTGGTATTGAAAGGTCCGGGCCCTACGGCCGTAGGTCAGAGTTAAGTTCGCGCCAAGTCGTTTACCTGCAGAAACTTACCATTCGATCATCAAATTCTGCCAATCCCTGACCAACCTTGCGCGAATCGGCCGCTGGGGCTAAAATCGAAATACGACCGAAACAGTCGGAGTTTTATACGACTATATTGGTCGGTATTTGCCGCATGCTGAAGCTGACCAAAAAAGCGGACTACGGCCTCATGGCCATGAAGCACTTGGCGGAGCACGCGGACCGCGGCGCATGCAGCGCCAAGGATGTCGCCGAGGCCTATGGCATTCCGCAAGAAGCCTTAGCCAAGATCCTGCAGCGCCTGGCGAAGGTCGGTTTGATTCGGTCGCAGCATGGCATGAACGGCGGCTACACGCTGACCCGCGATCCGAAGACGATTTCGGCATTCGAGGTAATTAAGGCGATCGACGGGCCGTTGTTCATTACTTCCTGCGTGACCGTCCGCGGCGAATGCGGGCAAAGCGATCGCTGCACGATTCGCGAGCCGCTGCGCAAGGTGAATGAAAGCATCGAGCAGGTTCTGAGAAACATCAAAATTTCGCAGATGAAAGAAGAGCCGGAAGTTCTCCACGTCCACGAGCATGCCGACAAGGCAGACACAAAGAAGCCGGTGGAACTGGTAACGATTTCGTAGCGCAGCACTTTTTGAGGAGAAATTGATCATGAGCACGGATGTAAAAACGGCGACCCTAGCCAGCCAGGACAGAAGCAACGGGCAGCACGCGAATCCCAACGGGATCAAGCTGCCGATTTATATGGACAATCACGCGACCACCCCAATGGACCCGCGTGTCCTCGAAGAAATGCTTCCCTACTTCATGGAGAAGTTCGGCAACGCGGCCAGCCGCAACCATCCCTTCGGATGGGTGGCTGAAGAAGCGGTTGAGCTGTCGCGCGAGCGCATCGCCAAGCTGATCGGCGCATCGGCGAAAGAGATCGTCTTCACTTCGGGGGCCACGGAAAGCGACAACCTCGCGATCAAAGGTGTGGCCGAGATGTATCGCGAGAAGGGCAATCACATCATCACCGAGGTTACCGAACACAAGGCTGTGCTCGACACCTGCAAGCATCTGGAGAAACTCGGCTTCCGGGTGACCTATTTGCCGGTGCAGAAAGATGGGCTGATCGACCTCGACGACCTGAAGCGGGCCATGGACGACAAGACGATTCTGGTCACGATCATGGCGGCTAACAATGAAATCGGCATCCTGCAACCGCTCGCGGAAATCGGCAAACTGTGTCGCGAACGCGGCGTCGTCTTCCACAGCGACGCGGTGCAGGCGATCGGCAAAGTACCGATCGACGTGAACAAGATGAACATCGATGTGGCGTCCATCACCGGACACAAGCTCTACGGGCCGAAGGGCGCGGGCGCTCTCTATGTGCGGCGCAAGAATCCGCGGGTGCAGTTGGTGGCTCAGATTGACGGTGGCGGGCACGAGCGCGGCATGCGCTCCGGGACGCTGAATGTTCCGGGCATCGTCGGCCTCGGCAAGGCGTGCGCTATTGCTCAGGAAGAGATGCCGCAGGAATCCGTCAAGCTGGCGGGCTTGCGCGACCGACTCAAACACAGCATCATGAGCCGCCTCGACGAGGTCTACATCAACGGTTCGACGGAGCATCGCCTGCCCGGCAACCTAAATATCAGCTTCGCCTACGTAGAGGGCGAATCGCTGCTGATGGGCATCAACGATATCGCCGTTTCCAGCGGATCGGCATGCACCTCCGCGACGCTTGAACCATCTTATGTATTGAAGGCTCTCGGCACCGGCGACGATCTGGCGCATAGCTCGATTCGTTTCGGCATCGGACGGTTCAACACCGAAGCAGAGGTCGATTACGTAGCCGACCGCGTAGTCGAAACCGTGAGCCGTCTGCGCGAACTTTCGCCGCTCTACGAGATGGCGAAAGAGGGTGTGGATTTGAAGAGTGTGAAGTGGGCTGCGGAAGCGCACTAGAAGCACGCATTAGAAGCAAAGGTTTCAGGGTTTCAAAGCTTCAAGGTTTCAAGGTGCCTTGATCAAAGTTGGAACCCTCGACTCAGTGGAGTAAGTTGTTTTTTGAAACCTTGAAACATTGAAACCTGAAGGGGTGAAAGATGTCATACAGCGATAAGGTAATCGATCACTACAACAATCCGCGCAACGTCGGCTCTATGGACAAAAAGGACGCCGATGTCGGCACCGGCCTGGTCGGCGCTCCCGAGTGTGGCGACGTGATGAAGCTGCAGATCAAGGTGAATCCGCAGACCAATATCATCGAGGACGCCAAGTTTAAGACCTTCGGCTGCGGATCGGCGATTGCATCGTCTTCGCTCGCGACCGAATGGGTCAAGGGAAAAACGATCGATGAGGCGCTCGCGATCAAAAACACCGAGATCGTGAAGGAACTGGCCTTGCCGCCCGTGAAGATTCACTGCTCCGTGCTGGCCGAGGACGCGATCCGCGCGGCCATCGGTGACTGGAAGAAGAAGCAGGAATCCGTGCGCCCGGCCGAAGTGCAAGCGGCGCAGTAAAACCGCTGCGAGCTATGGGCAGCGAGCTTCGAGCAAGCGAACGCGGCTCGGGATTTTGCTCGCGCGCGGCTCGTAGCCCGCAGCTCGAAGCGAACTTATGGAAGACACGCTCAAAACCGTTGAACCACCTGCGTCCAAGGCTCCGGCCAAGGGCATCCAGGTGACCGACAATGCGCTCAACAAGATTCGCTCGGCCATGGTGAAGGAAAACGTTTCGCCGGAGCAGGGCGGACTTCGCCTGGGCGTGCAAGGCGGAGGCTGCTCCGGCCTGAGCTATAACATCCGGTTCGACACGCAGCCGCGCGAACGCGATCGCGTGTTTCAGTACGGAGATGTGCGAGTTTTCGTCGATCCGAAATCGTTCATCTATCTGAACGGGTTGACTCTCGATTACCAGGAAACCCTGATGCAACAGGGCTTCGTGTTCGTGAATCCAAACTCGACCAAGTCTTGCGGCTGCGGCAGTTCTTTCTCGTAGCTAGAGATCGTGTGGAGCGGGCGCCCTCGCCCGCGAGAGAATCTGCTGGAACTCAGAGGGTGTGGTGAGGGCGGGCTAAGCGCTCGCCCTAAGTTTTGTTATGGCAAATGTGGAATCCAAATCGTCGCTGATTATGCCTAGCCAATCACCTGAAGAGGCAACTCCGAGTTGCTGGTCGTGCGGCACCATGCGCGCCGTGCACTTTTGTAGTTCGTGCGGCAAAGTCCAGCCGCCAAAGCCGGTGGACTATTTCACTTTTTTTGGATTTGCCCGCAAGCTCAATCTCGACACGGCAACGCTTGAAAAGGAATTCTACGCGCTGAGTCGCCGGTTGCATCCTGACTTGTTCGGACAAGCCGATGATCAAGAACGTACTTGGAGCCTAGAACAGAGTTCGATGCTCAACGACGCGTACCGCACCCTGAAAGATCCCATCAAACGCACCGAGTATTTGTTGCGGCTGGAGGGCATCGAACTGGAAGAGCAATCGAAGCAGGCGACCGAAAAGGCTCGCGCCAGCGGAGAGCTGAAGAAGCAGGTGGTGCCGCCCGACCTTCTCGAAGAAGTCTTCGAACTCAACATGCATCTCGAAGAATTGCGGATGCAGAAAAAGATGGGCGAGGACGATCCCGCCTTGCTGGAAGAGATCGGCAAGGCCAAGCTTTCGCTGGAAGAAAAGCACGATGCCCTCTTGAACGAGCTCAAAGCCGAATGGAAAAAGTGGGACGAATCGGAAGACGAATCCACGGGGCGAGAGGCGCTCGACAAAATGCTGGATGTGCTGAATCGCAGAAATTACATCCGCAACCTGCTGCGGGACGTGAACGAGGCAATGGAAAATTAGGTCAGAGGTTAGAGGTCAGATTGCAGAGGTAAAAACCAAAACCAAGCCGCGCAAGGTTTTCACTCTGCAATCTGACCTCTGACCTCTGCAATCTCCCAATGGCAACTGACTACATCGTCGGCATCGATCTCGGCACCACGAACTCGCTGGTGGCATACATGCAGGGGGATTCGCCTGTCGTCATCCCCGGCGAAGATGGGCTCAATCTTGTGCCGTCCGTCGTGGCACTCGACGAAAGAAATCAGGTCGTTGTCGGCAACGCCGCCCGCCGCTATCTGATCGAAACGCCCGAGCGCGCCGTCTATTCCATCAAGCGACTGATGGGCCGCGGGCTCGAAGACGTGCAGGACGAGCTCAAACTATTTCCCTTCCAGTTAGCCGACGATCTTAACCAGGGCGAAGTTCTCCGCATCAGGATCGGCGGCCGCACCTACACTCCGCCGGAAATTTCGGCGCTCATTCTGCGCCAACTGAAGCGCAACGCCGAGCGCTTCTTCGGAGCGCCCGTAACCCAGGCCGTCATCACCGTTCCCGCCTATTTCAACGACGCGCAGCGCCAGGCGACGAAAGATGCCGGCCGCATCGCCGGCTTGAACGTCTTGCGGCTGGTCAACGAACCGACCGCGGCCTCGCTCGCCTACGGCCTCGACAAAAAGAAAAACGGAATCGTCGCAGTCTACGATCTGGGCGGCGGCACCTTCGACGTTTCGATTCTCAAACTGCACGACGGAATTTTCGAAGTGATCGCAACCAACGGTGACACGCACCTTGGCGGGGACGATATCGACAATCTGCTGATCGCCATCGCCGTCGACGACATTCGCGGCGATCTGGGGCTAGACCTGCGCAAGGACGCACGCCACAACAGCGAAGCCGTAGCCCGCATCCGCAAAGCCGTCATTGAAGCGAAGATCGCGCTTTCGTCGCAACCCACAGCCAAGCTCGACGTCGATCTCCCCGATGGAAAAAAATATCAGCGCGAAATCTCCGTTGCGATGTTCGAACAGATGATCCAGCCGATCATCGACCGCACCGTCGGCCCCTGCAAGCAGGCGCTCAAAGACGCTGGCCTTAAGCCGGAACAAATCGATGAGGTCGTGCTAGTCGGTGGATCGACACGCATTCCGAAAGTTCGCCGTCTGGTACAGGATCTCTTTGGACGCGTCCCGCACACGGATCTCAACCCCGACGAAGTTGTGGCACTCGGAGCAGCAGTGCAGGCCAACATTCTCGGCGGCGGCTCCGAAATCACGCAAGACATGCTGCTGCTCGATGTAACTCCGCTCTCGCTAGGAATCGAGGTAGCGGGCGGAGTGACCGACAAAATCATCCTGCGCAACTCGACCGTGCCCGCTTCGGCTACGCAGTATTACACGACACAAGTCGACGGCCAGACCAACGTCGCGATCCACGTGCTGCAAGGCGAACGCGAACTGGCGCGCGATTGCCGGTCGCTGGCGCGCTTCGATCTCAAGGGGATTCCTCCGATGGTCGCCGGCATGCCGCGCATCGAAGTGAAATTCCTCATCGACGCCAACGGCATTCTGCGCGTCTCGGCGCGCGAGCAGCGCAGCGGCAAAGAGGCCGAAATCGACGTTAAGCCAACCTACGGCCTCACCGACGAGCAAGTCGAGACCATGCTGCTCGAATCCTACGATTACGCGGAAGAAGATTTTCGCCAGCGCCAGGTAATCGAAGCGCGCCGCGAAGCCGACACGATTTTGACGGCGCTCGCGAAGGGAAAAAAGAATGAAGCCTGGCGCGAACTCTCAGTCGAAGAGCGCCGCGAGGTCGAGTCGCTGGAGCACGCT
>JBEKXO010000237.1:0-7121 GCA_049511995.1 Terriglobales bacterium | reverse complement strand
CTCAATCCTCGCCTGTCGCATGGCTTCTGGCTGGGAAAGGCCTTTGCGAACCAGGTCCGCTGCGCGGCTCTCAATGTGGAAACGCACTTCCGTTTCCATTTCACTTTCAAGACGTTGTCCCTTGACCATCCACTTCAACCAAGAGCGGAATCGAGTTAGGAGATTCATATCTGCTCCGAGGTGGTGCGCAGAATACTGGCGATCAACGATGCCATGCGGTTCCACTTTTCGGTTTCCGAATGGAGTTGGCGCCGCCCGGCTGCAGTCAGGCTGTAAAACTTCGCCTTGCGTTTGTTGTCCGATTCCCCCCACTCGCTGGCGATCCAACCCTGATGTTCCAGCCGATAGAGCGCTGGATATAACGAGCCCTGCTGGATCTCCAGCTGTTCGCCAGAGATCTGTTGAATGCGCAGCAGAACTCCGTAACCATGCAATGGGCCGAGCGAGACGGCTTTGAGAATAAGCATGTCCAGCGTGCCTTGCAGCAAATCAATTGGTTTGCCCACGACCTCTCCTTGTTTGTCTAGGAGAGGTTTAACAAAACTCACCTAGATAGTCAAGGAGAGAGTGTTTTTGCGGAAAGATTCCCCGAGTGACGAGCTAACCGGAAATTGAGTGCTACCCGCGCCCGATTCAGGCGGTTACCACACCGATCAGGCGGTCGATGTCCCGCTCGGAGTTGAACAAATGAGGCGAGACGCGAATCCTCCCCTCGCGCATGCTCACCACAACATTCTCCTTTCGCAACCTGTTATAAAGCTCGGCAGTTTTCTCCAAGGTGGGGGCGGTGAAGCAACCAGACGGCCCGCGCCGCGCGGAGTCTAGCGGACTGGCCGGAGAGCAGTCTTTGGGAAGGCGCTCGAACAAGAGTTCGATCAATTTCCGATTGTGTTCGCGCACAAACCCAGGTCCGAGGCGCAAGACAAAGTCCACCGAGGCGTCCATGGCCACCAGGTTGAAATTGAAATAGGTGGACGCTTCCGCCGCGTCCCAACGGTCCGCACTGCGGGATGGTGTGGGATCGACAAAATTCAACGCAGAAAAACTGCCTGCGCCCTGGGCCATCCAATTAAACGGCCCTGGGCGTAAGGGATCCTGTCGTTCCGTTTTGGCCCAAAAAAATCCTGTGCCCCAGGGGCCGAGGAGCCATTTATATCCGGCGCACACCAGAAAGTCAGGGCCAAGTTCGTTTACATCCATCGGTACGGCCCCGCAAGACTGGCTCACATCAAGCACAAGAATCGCTCCTTGCGCGCGACAGGCCGCAGCGAGACGAGCGGCATCCAGCAGCGAGCCGTCGTCAAAGCGCACATGACTTACGGAGATAATGCGCGTTCTCGGCGTCATCGCGGCAATCAGATCGTCCGCCGTAATAAAACGGTCTCGCGCCGCCACGATTTTCAGTCTCACGCCCTCGCGTTCTTCCATTGGCTTCCAGGTGGCGTACTGGACCGGGAACTCTCCCTTGGCGGTGATGATCTCGTCGCCCGGCTTCCAGGTCAGGCCATGCGCCACGGCCGCGAGGCCAGTGCTTGCGCCGGTCGTTAGCGCTACCTCTTCCGGCTTGCTGCCGATGAGTCTGGCGATTGAAGCGCGAAGGCGGTTGGGCACTTCAAAGAAAGCGGAATCGCCTACGCGATGCGGAAACGTCTTGGCTTCGAGAGAGGCTTGCACCGCGCGCAGGGAAACGCGGGGCATCGGTCCGAATGCTGCAGTGTTCAAGTACGCCGCATCTTCAATGTCGAACCACTCGTTCTTCCCGTCGGTTACAGGTTGAGTTGTGGCCATGTTCGCTCCGATCAGGAGGAATAACCCCAGTAGACCTCCGGGCTGGCGCGACACGGTTCCCGGGTGTCGCTTTTAATGCTGTACAAGCCGCTGGGATCTGTGTAACTATACATTTCGTCTATTGGCTAAGTGACATAGGAAATATAATTCGCCATGTTGCTAATTGTCAAATATATTGTGCACCCTATCCTGGTATGACAGGCGAGTAAGTCGCTCAAATAACGATGCGACTGGTGCCGCACAATCTGACTCTGAGGAGATGACAATGTCCGCATACGACAAGCTCAGCGCTCTCAAGATCACCCTTCCAAAACCCACGCGGCCGGTGGCAGCTTTTATACCCTTCCTCCGCACCGGCAATTTGCTTTTTCTCTCCGGTCATATCGCCAAGAACGATGGCAAGCCCTGGGTCGGCCAGTTGGGTGCGAATCTCACGACCGAGCAAGGGAAAAACGCCGCACGTGCCGTGGCCATCGATTTGATGGGCACACTTCACGCCGGGGCGGGTGACCTAAACAAGATCAAGCGCATCGTGAAGCTGATGGTGCTTGTGAACAGTGCTCCAACATTCACCGAACAGCACCTAGTGGCAAATGGTGCTTCTGAGCTTTTCGGAGAGGTATTTGGAGATACAGGGAAGCACGTTCGCAGCGCCTTTGGGGTCGCGCAGATTCCCTTTGGGTCCTGTGTGGAAATAGAACTAGTTGCGGAGCTGGAAATCGACGCTATCGCCCTGGACAAGGACCGAACAGATCTGAATTGAGCGAGGACATCCGGCCTGAAACACCGCTTTGGGCGGATGACGTGAAGAAACACTGTCGCAAGTCCCTTCACATCCACGACCTGGTGCTCTCCTGCCGTGGCCCTATACTTTCGCTAGAATTGCTTTCTTGATTTGCTTGATTCTGGCCTCGTCGCGCTTGTAAAAAGTCCACTTCTTGATTCTCTTGGGACGGGTCAGTCCGGCTTGGCACAGGATTTTCATATGCTCACTCGTGGTTGGTTGACTCACACGAAGCTTGCGTGCGATCGAACAGCCGCAGACCCCGTCCTTCACTAAATCGCCGTCGATTTGCGGAGGGAAATGTTTGGTTGGGTTCTTAAGCCACTCGAGAATTTGTAGTCTGCGCTCGTTCGCGAGAGCTCGGATTGCGACAGTCGATATCATTTATACGATTAGTACACTCCCTAATCATCATACCACCCTCAGTGTTTGAAGTGCCATTTTCGGGGCTGCCAATAGCCGCCTGTCATCAGTCAGCATGGACCATCCCCCTTAGAGTTAGGACGCTATCCGGCCATTCGACAGTTAGCGAAGATACTAATTAAATATATAAATGTATCGCTACCTCCTCCGAATGAGCCGCGTCTAATCGGGATGCGCACTCAGAGCCGTTGGAGAGCGGCCCGTATGAAAATTGCTCCACATTTATCGGCGAAAGCAGGACGGGTGTATGGTCAGTGCCGTTCTTGAGCCAAAAAGGAGATTTCAGATGAAGAGGTCTTTCTATCGAAAAGAGCTGCTTCAAATCTTGCTGGGAACTGCGATTCTCGCGATGAGCAATCTGGCCGCGGTCGCCCAGACGAATACCATCAAGCCAGCGTACGATTTTTCCCTTTCGCGCGAAGAGAAAATCAAACTGGCCGAGAGCGCGGCCCCACCCGAGGTTTCCAGCAAGGCTACTGTCTATGTTCTTGACACCACGGGCTACGTAAAAGTCCGAGACGGAAGCAATGGCTTCTCTTGCTTTGTAGATCGGCAAGCGCCGGTCAATCTGGAACCCACCTGTTTTGACGCTGAAGGAAGCGCAACGACGCTCCTGACCCGGCTCTTCGTAGAGGCGCAACGCGCGCAGGGGAAGAATGAGGACCAAATCAAGGCTGATCTCGATGAGGGTTACCGGACTGGGAAGTTCCAGGCTCCGCGCAAGCCCGGAATCGTTTACATGCTTTCAGACCTGGGTTACCTTTTGGTTCCCGCGAACAAATTGGTTCATATTCCGCCGCATCTGATGTTCTATGCGCCTTATGTCACCGACAAGGATATCGGTTTCCCGCCAAGTGCGCGGAACATGCCCAAGGTGATCAGGGCGGGCCAGCCGGACGCTTACATTATTGTGATGGCACCATCCGAGGGAGTGCACTGAGTTCCTTCGACGCGGATGTCGCTTGACCCGGGACACCGCGCACTTGAGATGGCCTCTAGTCTCCGGAACCAGCCTCAGCCGGCTTGGAATCCATATTCATGATGGTTGCCAGCATGGTCGCGATGAGCTTTTCTTCACCCGCCTTGACGGCAAAAGCGTCGGCCGCGCACACAGCGAGTGTCTTGCCAGCGCGCTTTACAGACGCGCGAGCGATGAATGATTCACCTACTGCCGGTGCCAGAAAGTTGATCTTGAATTCCACGGAGAGAACCTCAGCCTGCCCGGGGGCCACGCTCAGTGCCGCATAGCCACAGGCCGAATCCATAATGCTTGTGACCGCGCCCGCGTGAACGAATCCATTTTGCTGTGTCAACCTGGGACTGAACGGAAATCGAATTTCAACCCCTCCCCGGTCAACCAAAATCATCTCCGCCCCGAGTGTGGCCATGAAAAGCTGCCGGCCAAAACTATCCCGCACTCTCTTCTCAAAAGCTTCCACGCTTCCCCCCCAAATACGACAGAACTAAGTTTGAGCCCGGTATCCACAGAATATTGTAGCTACCGTCGCATTGAGCCGAAGCCAGCCGGATCGCACCGTCCTTCTGAGGAAACGCGGATCAGCTCGGCACCCAGGCCTGGCGGAGCCGGCTAAAGGCGAACCGTTCCATCGCCGACAACCACCGCTTCACCGCCGACCCGAACCTCTTCGAGAACTCCTGCGCGGATCGAGAGCGCAATGTGAATACGACTCGGGCGACCCATCCGGACGCCTTGGAGGCTCACGAGCCGCGAGGCCGTGTCAGATGACACGGCGTTATGCTGGAGCAGGTATGCGCCCAGCGGTCCACTTGCGCTGCCGGTGGCCGGATCCTCCGGGATGCCTAAGACGGGTGCGAACATTCGACTGTACACCGTGGCATCATCATTGGCCGGCTGGGGCGAGAATACGAAAACAGGGTGCTCTTCGAGGTTCACCGTGCGGAGTAACGCGCACAGCTTCGCACGATCAAGGGATGCCGCGTCGACCGCCGCGCGCGAGTTTAGCGCAACGTACAGAAACGGGAGTCCGGACGACGCGACTTGCACCGGCAGGTTTCCGCCCGCAAGGTCGCGCGGCTGGATACCTAGCGCTGCGGCAACCGCAACGGTGTCGGTGACGATGGGCCCGAATGTCGGAATCGATTGCTTCATCCAGGCAAAGCGCAAGCCGTTCTGACCCCATTCGAGCCCCACGGTCGTTGGTCCGATACCGAGGCCGAACACCGTCTTATCGGCGCCCGCACGCAGTCGTCCCGCTCCCGCGAGCGCAAAAGTCGTTCCGACCGCCGGACTTCCAGCCATCGGTAGCTCCTGGGATGGCGTGAAAATGCGGACGCGCGCGTCGGTCCCGGCAGCCTCAGGAGGAAATACGAATGTGGTTTCGGGGAAAGCCATTTCATTCGCGATCCGCTGCATCCGCTGTTCGTCAATTCCTGAGGCATCGAGGAACACAGCCAACTGGATGCCCGTGAATGGCTGATCCGTAAAAACATCGAGATGGACGTACTGAAGAACAGGCATTGGCTCCCCACTCCTTACTATGTAAGCGAATTTAACCGCGCTCTAGACTCCAGCTTCAGGCATCGTCCGTGTTACGCCAGACGCGATCCCTGTTCTCGCCCAGTCCGCTTAAACCGACCATTAATATGTCAGTTAGCTAACTAACGACATATGGTGGCATAGATTATCGCAAATGTAAAGTCTGGGTACTCGTCCAGTAGATGGTTGACACTTTTCATTCCTTTCTTTGAGATGAACTCCGCAGCCGAAACCTGCTGCGGAGTTAAGTAGCGAAGCGACATCGCCGATTGTTGCGCTCATGACCTTTGCCCTCCACTCGTGGGACAAGGTGTGAATGGCGCGCGGTGCAGACGATGACAAATAATTTTCTGAGAGTGCCGACGCAGAGATCACCCGATTGCTTATTGGCTCGCTTGCAGGATTAGTTCCAGCAGCGACGGGTCCGGAGCCAACTGCCCGCGCGTGATCGCATGGACCGTCTCCACGATCGCGGCGTTTACTGGAGTGTGAACGCTGAATTGCGGAGCGATGCTTACGACGTATCCGTTGATGAAGTCGATCTCGGTAATGTGCCCTCGCTCGATATCCTGCAACATTGAGGGTCTGACATCACCGTAGCCTTTGAGTATCTGATCAAGCCAGGCATCGTACTCTTCGCTCGGGACGCTGCGCCCAGACCGGGCTGGCGGAATTGGCTCGACGATCATCCGTTCCGGTCGTGCGCCGCTTGCCAGGGCCACCGACAGGGCCTCGTCATAGGCTTGCTCGAAGACCTCGCGACCCTCTGACGAGGTTATGTACTCGCGCATCGTCCCTCCCGCGACTGCCCCGAGGGTGGTAACCGAGCAGTTCAGCAGGAGCTTCGACCAGACAGCCCCGCGAAGATTTGGCGTGACCCTTAGCTCCACCGCGCGGCCAAGCCATTGACGAACTCGCTCCGCCCGCTCGCTTTCGCCACCAGCAAGTTCACCGATCAGTAGATGACCCGCGTTGCGCTGCTCGTAAATACCCGGTTCAGTCATGGTCGCGCCAAGATTGGACAGACCTCCCAGCACGCATTCCCCGAGCCGGTCCCCGAGCATCTGGGGCACACCGCCGTTCTGGATCGGCAGCAGGGTGCCACCTGGTTCGAGCAGCCCAGACAACTTTGACGCCACCTCGATGGCGTCGTGAGCCTTGGTAGCCAGAACGATCAGATCAAACCTGCTGCCGGTAAGATACTCGTCTAAGGGGGCGACCTCCACGGTCTCGACCGACACTGCGCCTCCCACACCAGTCACCCGTAGCCCGGATGCCCTCAGCCTCGCTGCCGATTCGGCGTTCCGGGTCGCCAGCCAAACGGGCGATCCGGCCGCCCGCAGTCGGGCAGCAATCAGTCCACCCAGCGCTCCAATACCCACGATTAGGGTTCTCATAGCGCCCTCGTCGGAAAAGGCGACAGATCAGAGGTACGCAATTCCCCTTCCCTTTGGCGGACGGCGCAGAAATCACCATCCGCTTTTCCTTCCGCAGCGGTCCGGAGCAATCACCAGGCATAAGCTCGCCTTGTTCTCTGGAGCGCTGTTGGCTGTCAGCTGCGATCATAGCTCGTCCAGGTAACGGACAAGATCTTCCACTGCCCATCAA
>JBEKXO010000236.1:0-7187 GCA_049511995.1 Terriglobales bacterium | reverse complement strand
CCCACGGCGGAGCAAACGTCGCTCCCTGATACACCCTATAAGCCTCCACCACCGACATCCGTCCCGACCATCGCAGCCATCCCCAATACCCCATCGCGCCCACCGGCGCGAGAAGCACCACCAGCGCCCGCCCACGTCGGCTGCGCCAAGCCAACACAAACAGCGGAACCGCCACCAGCACGCCCGAAGGCCGACCAAGCCCCCCCAGAATCCCGCAGAGCGTCGCCAGCTCCCATCGTTCCCCGCGCGCAAAAATCACCGCCCAAACGATCAAAGCCAGCGCCAACGATTCCGCATAACCCGCCACCAACACAAAGCTCCCAGGCCAGACCGCAATCGTCAGCAACGGCCACATCCGCCACGACGCGGTCAAATCCGCTTCCGCCAACCGCAACATCCCCCAAAAAGCAAAAAACGCCGCCACCGTCGAGACCAGGAGCGCCGCCGCCATCCCCGGCATCGCCACACTCACCAGCCGAATCGCCGCCGGATACAGCGGATAAAAAATCACCGCCATCGCCCGGTCATATCCATGCTCAGCAATGTGCAAGTACCACAACGTGTCGAAGCGCTCCCAAACTCCCAGTAGCGCATAGCTCACTCCATGCGCCGCCGGCAAAGACTCCGTAAGCGCATTGCTCCGAATCAACGCCGGATCAGGATGCAGAAACGGAAAAAACGCTGCCGCCACCACCGCAAAAAAAACACGCATCCCAACGCTCATCCCAAGCGCGATCCGCCAATCCGCCCACCCCGCAACCCTCCGCAACATTCCAAGATTGTAGCGGAGGCGATCCCGCCCCATTCCGCGAAGACAGCAAATCGTCAAGGTTCTCCTTCGTGTACCTTAGTGACCTTTGTGGTTAAAGGTTTTGCGAATCGCCGCCCTCCAAGGGTTCTCCAACTCCCGTCTCGGCCCCGCTGGTATAGTAGTTTTCTGCGACCACGAACTCATCCCTCATGCGCGAACGCTCCGTATCCACCGCCCTCACCATCAACAACGTGCTCCCCACCAAGCTCGATCCCAGCTCTCTCCGCTACGAATCCAACATGCGCGCCCTCGCCGACCTCGTCGCCCACATCCGCAACGAAGAAGAAAAAATCCGCGAAGGCGGCGGCCCCAAAGCCATCGAAAGCCAGCACGCCAAAAAGCGCCTGACCGCCCGCGAGCGCATCAACCTCCTAGCCGACCCCGGCTCCTTCTTCGAACTCGGCCTCTACGCCGCCCACAAAATGTATGAAGATTGGGGAGGCGCGCCCGCCGCCGGCGTCATCACCGGACTGGCCCGCGTCCACACCCGCATGGTCATGCTCATCGTCAACGACGCCACCGTCAAAGCCGGCGCCTTTTTTCCCATGACCGCGAAAAAAGTCATTCGCGCGCAAAATATCGCCATCGAAAACCGCATCCCCACCATCTACCTCGTCGATTCCGCCGGAGTCTTCCTCCCTCTGCAAGAAGACGTCTTTCCCGACACCGACGATTTTGGCCGCGTCTTCCGCAACAACGCCGTCATGTCCGCCATGGGCATCGCGCAAATCGCCGCCATCATGGGCATGTGCGTCGCCGGAGGCGGCTACCTCCCCGTGATGTGCGACAACGTCCTCATGACCGATGGCAGCGGCCTTTTTCTCGCCGGACCCGCGCTCGTGCAAGCCGCCATCGGCCAGAAAATTTCCGCCGAAGAGCTAGGCGGAGCCGCCATGCACTCCGCCATCAGCGGCACCATCGACTTCCGCGAGTCCACCGACGAAGCCTGCATCGCCCGCATTCGCTCGCTCATAGAAAAATGGGGATACCGCCGCCAATCCCTCTGGGACCGCAAACAGCCCGCCGATCCTGCCTTTCCAGCCGAAGAGATCTACGGAGCCTACGACGCCTCGCCCGCGCGACCCTACGACATGAAAGAAATTCTTGCGCGCATCATCGACGAGAGCCGCTTCGACGAATACAAACCCGAGTACGGCAAGACGCTGGTCTGCGGCTACGCCCGCATAGGAGGCTTCGCCGTTGGCATCGTCGCTAATCAAAAACTCCACGCGCAACAGACCGACCACGAAGGCCACAAGCGCGTAGAATTCGGCGGCGTCATCTACACCGAGTCCGCCGAAAAAGCCGCCCGGTTCATCATGGATTGCAACCAGAATTTAATCCCGCTGGTTTTTTTCCACGATGTCAACGGCTTCATGGTAGGCCGCGATGCCGAGTGGAGCGGCATCATCAAAGCCGGAGCGAAAATGGTGAACGCCGTATCGAATTCCGTAGTCCCGAAAATTGCGGTCATCGTAGGCGGTTCCTTCGGCGCCGGACACTACGCCATGTGCGGCAAAGCCTTCGACCCGCGCTTCGTCTTCGCCTGGCCCACCGCCAAATACGCAGTAATGAGCGGAGACGCCGCCGCCGGCACGTTAGTAGAAATCAAAGTGAAGCAATTAGAACGCAGCGGCAAAAAGCTAAGCGACGAAGAAAGAAAAGAGCTCTTAGACTCAACCAAAAAAACCTACGAAGAGCAAACCGATCCAAGATACGGCGCCGCCCGCCTCTGGATCGACAAAATCATCGACCCCATGGAAACGCGCCAGGCGATCACCCAAGCGCTAGAAGCAGCATCGCTGAATCCAGAAGTGGCCGAGTTTAAAGTGGGAGTCTTACAAACATGATCCACCACGGAGTCACGGAGGCACCGAGCAAACTTCTTCATGAAGAGCTCACCGAAAATGTCATCGGAGCGGCTATCGAAGTGCATCGTGCGCTTGGCCCTGGTCTTCTGGAATCGGCCTATGAAGAGTGCCTCTGTCGCGAGTTCAACCTGCGAAGGCTAGCATTCCAACGCCAGGTGCCATTGCCGGTTGAATACAAGGGCGTCAAGCTGGATTGCGGATATCGGTTGGATCTAGTTGTTGAAAATGAGATCATCCTCGAACTGAAATGCGTGGAGCACCTCCTACCAGTCCACGACGCTCAATTGCTGGCATATCTGAAGCTAACGGGCAAGCGCGTCGGTCTGATTATCAATTTCAACGTAGCGACGCTGGTAAGAGGAGGCATAGTAAGAAAGGTTTTATGAAGCTTTTCGGTTTTCTCCGTGTCTCCGTGGTGAACACGCCTCTTTTTTAGGGAGAATCATCGATTTCAACACAGCAATTGTGACAAGGTGGCATAGTAAGAAAGGTTTTATGAAGGTGTTCGGTTTTCTCCGTGTCTCCGTGTCTCCGTGGTGAATACGCCTCTTTTTTAGGGAGAATCATCGATTTCAACACAGCAATTGTGACAAGGTGGCATAGTAAGAAAGGTTTTATGAAGGTGTTCGGTTTTCTCCGTGCCTCCGTGTCTCCGTGGTGAACATGCTTTTTTTCTAGGAAGAATCATCGATTTCAACGCAGCAATGTTGACAAGGTGGCAACGTACGAAAGGTTTTATGAAGTTATTCGGTTTTCTCCGTGTCTCCGTGTCTCCGTGGTGAACATGCCTCAGGAAGAAGTCAAACTCATCGAGTGCCCCCGCGATGCCTGGCAAGGCCTAAAAGGCCAAATTCCGCCCGATCTGAAAGTAAACTATCTCCAGGCCCTGATCTCCGCCGGCTTCAAACACATCGACGCCGTCAGCTTCGTCTCCGCAAACGCCGTCCCGCAAATGGCCGACTCCGAAGAAGTTCTCAAAGAACTAGACCCGCCCGATGACGTAGAAATAATCGGCATAGTAGTCAACGAAAAAGGCGCGCAGCGCGCCATAGCAACCGAAGCCGTGCGCACTCTCGGTTTCCCCTACTCGATCTCGCCAACATTCCTCGAAAACAATCAACACCAGACGCTCGAAGACGCAATCGAAGAATTAGAGCAGATAGAAAAGAAAGCCGACGAAGCCGGACTCGACACCGTCGTCTACATCTCCATGGCCTTCGGCAATTCCTACGGCGACCCCTGGACCGTCGAAGAAGTAGTTGAAGCCGTAGGCCTGCTGGAGATTCAGGAAATCAGCACGATCTCCCTCGCCGACACAGTAGGCGTAGCCCCGCCGGAAAAAATCCGCAAAGTAGTTTCCGCAGTCATGGCGAAGTATGACTACCTGGAAATAGGAGTCCACCTCCACAGCCGCCCCGAAGAAGCCGCTGCGAAAATCCTCGCCGTCTACGAAGCCGGTTGCCGCCGCTTCGACTCCGCCATAGGCGGCCTGGGCGGCTGCCCCTTCGCTCAAGACGCACTGGTAGGAAACATAGCAACCGAAACAGTAATCGAAACCCTCCGCAAGCAAGGCGCGCAATTGCCGCCCCTAAAATCCTTGGATGCCCTAGTACGCGCCACCGCCGAGTTCGCCACGCGCTACAAAACGCAAACCACCCAATAACCCCACCCAATCTACTCAAAAAGATTTGTCATCCTGAGCGAAGCGAAGGACCTGCTGTTCGTCGGGCGCTACCGCTATCTTCGGGGCATCGACAATTGCAGACGCGTCGAGAACTTTCATATCTCCTCCAAAAAGACCTGTCATCCTGAGCGAAGCGAAGGACCTGCTGTTCGTCGGACGCTACCGCTATCTTCACGGCATCGAGAATTGCAGACGCATCGAGAACTTTTATGCCTACTCAAAATTTTGTCATCCTGAGCGAAGCGAAGGACCTGCTGTTCGTCGGACGCTACCGCTATCTTCACGGCATCGAGAATTGCAGACGCATCGAGAACTTTTATGCCTACTCAAACTTTTGTCATCCTGAGCGAAGCGAAGGACCTGCTTTCCGCCGGCACGCACCAAACCGTCCGAATTCTACCGCAACCGCACAAACGGCGTGTGATCGATCGCACATTAATCCCTCCGTCACTTTGGCATGCTGAGCGAAGCGAAGCATCTGCTTTCCCATGCGCCATTTCTACGTCTACATCCTCGCCAGCAAGTCGCGCGTCCTCTACACCGGCATCACCGACAACATCTACCGCCGCACCTGGGAGCACAAGAACGACGCGAACCCCGGCTTCACCCACGATTACAAAATTCACCGTCTCGTTTACTATGAAACGTTCAAGTATGCGAATAACGCCATAGCGCGAGAAAAATCCATCAAAGGATGGCTGCGCCGCAAGAAGATCGCGCTGATCGAAGCAGAAAATCCGACGTGGGAAGATCTGAGCGAAGAGTGGTTCGACGGAAAGCAGATCCTTTGCTTTGCTCAGGATGACAAAGTAATAATTGTAAATCGACTAATAAGTGCTTCAAGAACTCCCGTTCCAGGTTTACGCATGACCTACAAAACGCTCAACGTCACTTTCGACTCCGCCGTCGCCACCATCACCCTAAATCGCCCCGACAAGCGCAACGCCATAAGCTACGAACTCATCGAGGATCTGATCCGCGCCCTCGATGAAGTAAACAACTCCTCCGCTCGTATCCTCATCATCACCGGAGCAGGGAAGGCCTTCTGCTCCGGCATGGATCTGGAAAATCTAAAGTCCCTCATCGGCCGCACCACCGAGCAAAACATTGAAGACTCGCAAATCATGGCGCGCCTCTTTCGTTCCCTCTACGAATTTCCAAAAGTTACCATCGCAGCAGTCAACGGCGCCGCCATCGCCGGAGGCACCGGCCTCGCCCTGCTGTGCGACTTCACGCTCGCCGTGCCCGAAGCCAAGTTCGGCTACACCGAAGTCCGCATCGGATTCGTGCCCGCCATCGTCGCCACTTTTCTACTGCGCCAGGTAGGCGAGAAAACTGCCCGCGACCTTCTGCTCACCGGCCGCATCTTCGACGCATCCGACGCGCTGAAGATGGGACTGATCAATGAAATCGTTCCTCTGGAAACCCTGCTCGACCGCGCCCGCGAACTAGCCGCGCAGCTAGCAGAGTTGAGTCCGCTCTCCCTCTTGCACACTAAGCGCTTGCTGACCGCTCATGCCTGCGCCGAACTCGATTCGCAGATCGACAGCGCCATTCGCGAAAACGCCGGCATTCGAGAATCCGCCGATTTCCGCGAAGGCATCGAATCCTTCATGGAGAAGCGCAAACCAAATTGGACGGGCCGATGAGCGAATCGATGAGCAAGTCGCATACATCGATGTCCGTCAATATAAGTGAAAAAGCGTCGGTAAACGAAACTCGCATCCGTGTGCGCTACGCCGAAACCGATCAGATGGGTGTCGTCTATCATGCCAATCATTTCATCTGGTTCGAAATCGGGCGAGTCGAACTCTTACGCCAGCTCGGCTTTAGCTATAAAGATATGGAGCGCGAAGACGATTGCTTCATCGCCGTAGTGGATGCGCAATGCCGCTACAAGGCGCCCGTACACTATGATGACGAGGTCATCGTGCGCACGCGCCTGAAACACGTGAGAGAAAAAGTAATCCGTTTTTCCTACGAACTGCGAAACGCTGCGAATGGCGCGCTGCTGGCCGAAGGCGAGACCACGCACATCGTGGCCAATGCCAAGATGAAACCGCGCCCGCTGCCGGAAAAGTATATGCAAATCTTCCGGGCGGCTAGGAAAGAAGAATAGATAAGGAGGCGTCGATGCAGGAGTACCTCTACAAACTTCAACTAATCCGCGGAGACATGCTCCGCACCGGCCCCACCGCGGCAGAACAGGCCGTAGTGGCGGAACACTTCGCCTATCTCCAAAGCCTCCACGCGCAAGGCACCATCATCCTCGTAGGCCGCACAATGACTACCGATGACAATGCGATGGGCCTAGCCGTATTTCGCGCCGAATCGGAAGACGCCGCCCGCCAGATCATGAACGACGATCCGGTAGTAAAGAAGGGTGTGATGACGGCAACCCTCTATCCCTTCAAAGTGGTTTTGCAAGGCAAGTGAGAAACTTGAAATCAGGAAACTGAGAACTGAGAACCGGGAACTGAGAACTACCTGTGAACGCTCTCCACATTAACGGCAACGACCTGAGTCTGGAAGAAGTGCGCGAAGTCGCCGTCGACAAACGGCCGGTACTGCTCGCACCCGACGCGCGCGAGGCCGTCAATCGTGCGCGCGCGGTAGTAGACACGCTCGTAGCCGGAAACAAAATTTCCTACGCAATCACCACCGGCGTAGGCAAGCTAAGCGACGTGCACATCGTCGGCGATCAGGTCCGCGAACTTCAAGTCAACCTCGTGCGCTCGCACACCGTAGGCGTAGGCGAAGCGCTGGCCATCGCGGAGACGCGCGCCATGATGCTCCTCCGCGCCAACTCGCTAGCGAAAGG
>JBEKXO010000235.1:0-7191 GCA_049511995.1 Terriglobales bacterium | reverse complement strand
TGGCTGTGGGCTCACCACTTTCCCAAACTGTAGCCGGAACCAACTGATAGCGTGACAGTGCAACCGAGTCGAGTTTCGGTGCGGGCTTCTGTCCGAACGCAACGAGTATCAATCCCACCACACATACAGCCAACAGCCACAGCTTTCTATCCATCTTGCGATTCCCTCCCCGAATCGGGGACAGCCTACCACTAAGCCACCGTTCCTTGCGACCGGTTCTTTCATTTCCCCCAAGTAGTCACTGTAGTCACATTTCACGAGGGGGACATGGGGTTACGCTTACTTTCAAAACTCGGCCTGTTCTCTTTTTCGATTTCTACCAGCCCCGACTCCTCCAGTTCCCAAGCGCGACGGGGGACCAACCCAAGCCTGATGCTTTTCTGCGAAAACCCCCACGCACCCAATAAGCGGTGGAGTTCCAATTGTTCGATCTCAACGCCATCAGCCTGCAACTGTTTGAGAAGATCCGATGTCATGCCCACGGTATGCCCAGTTCCGTTCACGGGCAAATTCGGGGAGTGAAACGAGGAGTTACGACACGAACCACGACACAAAACGGGATGCTCCGGACTCCATCCCTCCGCAAGTGATTGAAAATATGGTGGAGCTAGTCGGGCTCGAACCGACGACCTCATCGTTGCGAACGATGCGCTCTCCCAGCTGAGCTATAGCCCCTTGTGGCGGCGAGTTTAATTTTAGCAGCGCCGTTGGATTTCGCCTATACGCAGAGGCAGGTGACAGGTTTCAGGTGACAGGTCGCAGGAAAAGCAAACCAAAACCATCCCAACGCGGGTCCTCGAACTCGACAGACTATAATTTATTAGTGAGTTCCCTGAAAGTAAAACAAGTTGCGTCGGCGGACTTCCCCACTCGCTGGGGACAATTCCTGATTCATGGATTTACGACCCGGGCTTCGGCGACGGGCGATGGCGCTAAGACCGAAGAAGCGGTGGCGCTGGTGATGGGCGAAGTGCACTCTGGGTCGCCGCTGGTGCGTATTCACTCGCAATGCCTGACTGGCGATGTATTCGGTTCGCTGCGCTGCGATTGCCGGCAGCAGTTGGAGATGGCGCTGTCGATGATTGCTCACGAAGGAGCGGGCGTGCTCATCTATGAACAGCAGGAGGGGCGCGGCATTGGGCTGATGGCGAAGCTGCAGGCCTACGCGCTGCAGGATAGCGGGCTGGACACGGTGGAAGCGAACGAGCGGTTGGGATTCAAGCCCGATCAGCGGGAGTTCCTGATGCCGGTTGAGATTTTGAAAGCTTTGGACATACGGCGAGTGCGGCTGCTTTCGAATAATCCCGACAAAGTGGCGGCACTGGAACGGGCGGGGATTCAGGTTACGGAGCGCGTGCCTTGCGAAGTCGCGCCTACGGAATTCACCGAGGAATACTTGAAGACGAAGCAAGAGAAGTTGGGGCATCTGTTTTCCACGCGCAAGGGCAAGCATTAGAGCAGACCAGAGCAGACCTCAGGCGCTGAAGCGCGAACACATTGTCAGCGACCTAGCGGCACGACTGGAACTCGTGCCCTTCCCAAAGCCGTCGTGCATCGAGTTTTTCCGCAGCCTGGGAAGCCGTGTTTCAAATACTCGCAATCGCAGCGGTGAACCGCTGCGCCACCCAAAGCAAAGGCCAGGACTTCTTCCGCCAGCTTTACGAAGTTCCATCGTGCAGCAAATGCTGCAGCTCGGCGCGGTTTTTTACGGGCAATCTGCGCAGGGCCACTTGCGCCAGAGCTCTGTAGACTTCGCCGGCTGCAGGATGTTTTTTCAGCACGGCCAGATGTTTTGCGACGGTTGCGGCGTCGCCGCGAATCAAGGGACCACTGAAGGATTTCGCAGGGCCGAGGCGCGAGTAGTTCGCCAATGTCTGCATGATGATGGGCAGACTCTTGCGGCGCGCGTCTTCGCGCGTGAGTCCGGCTATGCTTGCGGCTTCTTCGAGCGCGACCAGAAAGGCAACCAGCAATGGCGATGTCATGGTTGCCCAGGCGTGATAGGCAGCTTTGCGAGCTACGGACAGTGGAAAACTTTCGCCCCCCAGGGCGCGCACGAGCTGCCGCGCGACTCGCGTGGCCGCGGCGTCGCCTTCGATCGCGAAGGGCACTTCTGATAAAGAAGGCTTGACTCCGGCAACGAAGGTCATCAGCGGATGCGCCGACGCGATCGCGATGCCAGCTGCGCGCAGCGGATCGAGTTCTCGGCTGGAGAGCGCACCGCTGGAGTGCAGGGCGAAACGGACTCCCACTCTGGGAGTGGAATGGGCCCGCGCCTGGAGATAATCGGCCAGGGTTGAAGCGGCACGCCGAATCTCACGGTCGGGGACGCAGAACCACAGCAGAATAGCGTCGAGGCGGGCGGAGCGGACGGTGGACGCGAGTGCTCCCACCTTTGCGGCGAGCAGGCGCGCTTTGCGCAGCGACGGCTTCGAATCGCGCGTGATGATCTCTGTGATGTTGAAGCCGGCCTCGCGGAGCGCCACGGCCAGAAATGTTGCCAGGCTGCCGGCTCCGACGATGGCTATGCTTGGCTTCTGCTTCGTCGCTTTTTGAGTCTTTAGATCTCTAGGCATTCGCTGCCGGTCACCGCTCACCGGCGCAGCATACCTTAATATTGTGGTTATGGCGAAATCTTCCTCCATGAAGTCAGCAACAAAGGCGGTCGCGACAAAGTCAGCACTGGCGCGCGTAATCTCTTCGCGCATCCGCTATCAGGGTCCGGTCTTCAGCGTCACAACGGACGAGGTCGAGGAGCCGGGTGGAGTGCGCGCTCGTCGTGATGTGGTGCGGCATTCGGGATCGATTGTTGTGCTCGCTGTAGATGAAGGGACCAACGATACTAAGTCGCGCATTAACTCGGAAAAAACAGACAAGCGCAACGAACCGCGCATTTTGCTGGAGCGGCAATATCGGCATGCCGCGCATTCGATGATGTGGGAGCTGCCGGCAGGGCGCATCGACGATGGAGAGACGGCGCTCACCGCGGCCAAGCGCGAACTGCTGGAAGAGACTGGGTACTCGGCGCGCAGATGGAAGAGGATTCTGCATTTCTATGTAAGCCCTGGTTTTCTTGATGAGACAATGACGATTTATCTGGCGCAGGACCTGCGCGCCGGAGTTGCCCAACCCGAAGCGGACGAGCGCATAGCCACCAGATTTTTCGCCCTGACAGAAGCACGAAATATGGCGATGCGTGGTCTCATACGCGATGCCAAGACGATCTGCGGCATACTCTGGCTGGCGCAAATGGGGCGTCCAGCGCGGTAAGTCCAGGTCGCGGTTTTTCATCCAATTCCCGTCGCTACGAAATGGCCTATCTTTGCCTTCCATGGCATACAGGGCTTTGTGACGCTAATCCTTGACAGTCCTTCCGGTGAGCAGCACAATGCCTACACAATTTTTTGCGGCGGTCCGGAAACGCGCCTTTTTGGGCCAATCCGCAAGAAAGAGGGGGCCGAACGTGGAACGTTTGAAAGGAACCGTCAAGTGGTTCAACAATGCCAAGGGATACGGTTTCCTCGGGCGAGACGATGGACCAGATGTATTTATTCACTACAGTTCCATCACCACCGAGGGCTACAAAAGCCTGCAAGAGGGTGACAAGGTGGAGTTTGAGATTGTGCAGGGACAGAAAGGGCCGCAGGCGGCCAATGTAGCGAAGCTTCCCTAAGATGTCAGTGATGATTGCCGAGTCGCAGGTCGCGTGGTCGGAGTGTCTCTGGTGCGGAGATTGATCAGCTTACCTTCCCGGTTTCCGCTTCGATCACACAAGTGCTCTGTGTATTGCACTCCCCTAGCGGGTAAGGCTACCAGCAAATACCTTCGTAAGATCTGGCGCCTTCGGGGCGGCGCGTCTTATCGAGGTGAATGAGGTCGATCACGATGTGCTCGGGCCGAAGGTGCTTCGCGAGTTGATCTTTGCTGGCAGACTTGTTGCCGAGAATTATGACCTCGGCGTTGCGCAAGACGGCTTCGAGATCGGCCGAGAGTACGGAGCCGATATGCGGGATAACTTCTTCGATGTACTGACGATTGGCGCCAGCCAGACGGCCTAGAGAGACGTCTTCATCCCAGACTTTGACTTCAAGGCCCTCGCCGAGCAGGCGCTTGATCAGCTGCACCTGCGGGCTTTCGCGCAAATCGTCGGTGCCGGCTTTGAAGCTCAGTCCAAGTTGCGCAATTTTCTTTTTCCCGGTGCTCAAAACCATTTCGACAGCGCGATCGATGTGCTCGGCATTGCTCGGCATCAGGGACTCGAGCAACGGCAGCTTGAGATCGAGTTCTTTCGCTTTGTAGGTAATGGCGCGCAGATCCTTGGGAAGACACGAACCGCCGAAGGCGAAGCCGGGAGACAAGTATGCAGGAGAAATATTGAGCTTGGTGTCAGAGGTGAAAATCCTGGTGACCGCGTGCGCGTCGACGCCGAGATGCTTGCAGATGGTGCCCATCTCGTTGGCGAATCCGACTTTCACCGCGTGATAGCAGTTGGAAAAATACTTGACCATCTCGGCGACCGGGATTGTCGTCTCATAAAGAGTGCCCGGAGTTTGCTTGTAAAGTTCGCGCAGAGGCGCAAGGTGATTGGTGTCGCTGGCGCCGAGAATCGTGTAGGGCGGATTGAGAAAGTCGGCGACCGCGCTGCCTTCGCGCATGAACTCCGGGTTATAGCAAACAGTGAAATCTTCGCCGCATTTTTTTCCGCTTTCTTTTTCGAGGATGGGAAGAACAACATTCTCGGTGGTGCCGGCCAGCACGGTGCTCCGCAGAACAAAAACGTGCGGCGTTTTTTTCTGGCGGATGGCAGCACCGATTTCTTTCGCCACGTGCTCGATATGGCTGAGGTCGAGCTTGCCATTTTTCAGGCTGGGAGTGCCGACGCAAACAAACGATACGTCGGAATTCAGCACGGCCTCGTTCGCGCAGGTGGTGGCATGCAGCAATCCGTTGCGGTGAGCTTCGGCGACCAGTTCCGACATCTGCGTTTCGATGATCGGAGTGCGGCCCGATCCCATCATCTCCACCTTGGCACGGCTCACATCGACACCGATCACTTTGTGGCCCATGGAGGCGAAGCACGCGGCCGATACCGAGCCGACATATCCCAAACCAAAAATGCTGACGGACGAACTCAAGAGAATTCTCCTTCACCTGTAGCTGCCTTCGCAGGACGCCGAAGTAGCGAAAATGACCCGCGGCATCCGGCAAAGCCCAAAAGTATCTCGTTATGCACTATATCAATCGCCGCTTTCACGGTAGCAAATGCTTGGCCACGTGGCTAGATTCATGCCTCAAGAACAGGCAACATCCTCATTATTTTCATAATCATGGCGAAGTATTCTTGACATACCGTCGGAAACCCGCGGCGACAAGGGAAAAGTGGACAATTCTTTCCATTCTGGGTGGAAATCTCTGGGCCAAATTGCCGATGAATCCCATCCTAAACGTGGCGATCAGCGGCGGTTTCGAGTTGGGAGCGGAACGGCATAACGACAGTAACCGGTGGGGTGAGAGCGGCCCTTTTTCTGGCATGTAAGATAAAGAGACCCGATGGCCGCTGCACGGCAGAATATGTTGGCGCGCATTTCGCGAATGGACTGGGAAGAGGTACGGGTACGCCTGGGGCAGAGCTTTGCGAAGCGGCGCGACCTGTTACTGCACCAGTTGGGGGTGCGCGCGGGGTCGATACCGTTCAATGGCGATGAGGCGGCGGGGTCAGGACATTTCTTTTTTCCTGCGGGCGAAACATCCGGGAGTGAAGCAGCGGGCGGCAAAGCTTCGGCGCGCGCAGAGTTACTGCGCAGATATCTACCCAACGAAACGGCCGATATTCTTCGTGAGGCGGACGAGATTTGCCGACATCGTTTTCGTTTGCTGGGCTACGACAATCTCCGTTTCAATCTTGATCCCGTGAACGTTCAAGCGAACAGGGAAAATGGAATTGACTGGCATCTCGATTCAGTGCACGGGAAGCGTGCGCCCATTGCGCCATGGTTCAAGATCCCTTTCCTGGATTTCGCCGTGGTCGGCGATCACAAGGTCATATGGGAGTTGAACCGACATCAACACTTAGTGACGCTTGCCAAGGCGTGGTTGCTGACTGGCGATGACAAATACACTCGCGAATTATTGACGCAATGGCACAGTTGGATCGAGGCGAATCCGTATCCGCTGGGCATCAACTGGGGAAGCACGCTGGAAGTCGCTTTTCGCAGCTTGTCGTGGATCTGGGTCGACCAGTTGCTGGCAGACACGGACGCGGGAGCGAAATTTCGTTCGGAAATGTGGCCGGCTCTCGCCTTTCATGGGCGTTATATCGAGCGCTATCTATCTACTCATTTTTCTCCCAACACACATTTGCTGGGAGAAGCGCTGGCGTTGTTCTTTCTCGGAACCCTATATCCGCAGATGCCGCGAGCGGATCGCTGGAAGGAATCAGGATGGCGGATTGTGCGGAAAGAGGCGGGACGGCAGGTGCGTCCGGACGGAGTTTATTTCGAGCAATCGCTCTACTACCACGTTTACGCGCTTGATTTTTTTCTCTACGCGCGGCTGCTGGCGGCTCGCAACAGCATGGAAATTCCGCCTGCGTATGACGCAGTGTTGGGGCGAATGCTCGATGTGGTGGAGGCGTTGGCACAGGCCGGTCCGGCGGAGGGCTTTGGAGATGACGATGGCGGGCGGTTGTGGAATCCGCGGAGAAATCGAACGGAGCACATGACGGATCCGCTGGGGCTCGGGGCGCTGACGTACACGAAACAGTTGGCCGGGGCACGGCTAACGGAAGAGGCGATCTGGTTGTTTGGCCAGCGTGCTGTCGACCAGCTGGCGCACGCAGCGATAGGTACGACCGCACGTTCGAAGGCGTTTCCCGACGGAGGCCTTTACGTGGTCGCCGATTCAGAACCATGTCTGCAGGCGATGGTGGTGGATGCCGGTCCGCATGGCGAGGGACGTTCGGGACACGGTCATGCCGACGCGCTCAGCCTGCGGCTCACGATGGGTGGGCAACGCTGGCTGGTAGATGCGGGCAGCGGGGTTTATATCTCGAAAGATTCGTCGGACCGCAATGTGTTTCGCGGCACGGGCGCGCACAACACGATGCGCGTGGATGGAGCGGATCAGGCGGTGGCGGAGGAACCTTTTTCCTGGACTCACATTCCGACCACGCAGGCAGAGAATTGGCTCGCT
>JBEKXO010000234.1:0-7227 GCA_049511995.1 Terriglobales bacterium | reverse complement strand
CCCGCCAACTGGACGCCGTTTGCGCCCTCCGGCTTCGCTGGCATCGTCACCGGAGGCGCCATCGTCTTCTTCACCTACATCGGCTTCGATTCCGTCTCCACCGCCGCCGAAGAATCGCGCAACCCGCAAAAAGACTTGCCCTTCGGCATCATCATGTCACTGATAGTCTGCACCCTGCTCTACGTCGGAGTCGCGCTCGTGCTGCTCGGCATGATGAAGTACACGACCTTCGTCTCCGGAGAAGCCGCCGACGCTCCCGTCGCCTACGCCATGAAATATCTGGGCGTGCATCCGTTCTTCCGCTCGGTGATCGTGATCGGCGCGCTCACCGGCATGATCTCGTCGCTGCTAGTTTTTCAATACGGCCAGGCCCGCATCTGGTACGCCATGTCGCGAGACGGCCTCCTGCCAAAATTATTCTCCGCCGTCCATCCAAAATATAAAACGCCCTACTGGTCCACCTGGATCGCCTGCTTCGCCGTAGGCATCCCCGCCGGCCTGGTCGATATCGGAGACGCCGCCGACCTAGCCAACATCGGCACCCTCTTCGCCTTTGTCCTAGTTTCTCTAGGAGTCATCCTCCTGCGCCGCAATCAGCCCAACCGCAAGCGCGCCTTCCGCGTCCCCTTCGTCCCCTGGTTCCCGCTAATCTCAGTCGTGTTGTGCGGAGGCCTGATGCTCGGCCTGACTCTGATTACCTGGCTGCGCTTCGTAATCTGGCTGGCGCTCGGCCTGATGATCTACATCTTCTACAGCCGACACCACAGCGAGTTCTGCAAAGAGAAGAAAATCGCAGACGGCTAAACGGCGGGACAATTTTCGTATGGAGTAACTTGTGAACACAAAACCTCTCATCGTATCCGTGTTCGCCCTTGCGACGTTCGCCGTCCCGCAAGAAATCGCCCACGCCCCTGCGCTTCAGTCGTGCACGGCCGATCTCAACTTGTGGACTTCTCAAATACCGGGATGGCCGATTCCCACGCCGGAGCAGGGTCAGGAAGGGACCAAATCGCTCACGGTTCACGAGATTACCAATAGGATCTCGTACCTCAGTGATTGTGCCCAAGCTTATCCAGTCCTTAATAAAAACAGGACGGGCGAGCTGTCTGCTTTGTCATCGCTGACCCTCGTGTACGAGTCTGAAATTCAGATGCGGCTGTTTCACTTTCTTGGGCGTCACGGCCTGGCAGACAAATTCACAGAGGAAGACGAAACCGGGAAAAGATAAGGAAGGGCATATGAAGTGCGCAATCGGGAGAGTTTTGGAGCCGGAGGTCACCATTATCGACGGCCTAACGCCGTGCCACCGCGAAGGTCGGATAGCATGTTCGCAATGCGGAAGACTGTTTTGCAGCGAGCACTCACCGCAGCCGTGCGAGAACTGCTACAGGTTCTTTTGCTCTCAATGCAAGTTCGATCATCTAAACGACAACACAGCGCACATGGAAAATGCATCGCCAAACTGAGCCTAGCGCTATCCTGGCTTACGCGCGAAATACCCCGTCTCGGTCTCGAGAATCCTAATCTCCCCAACCGCGCTTCCGTTTCGGATAACGGGGATGATGATTGCTGACCCGAGAACCACATCGGCATCCTTGGGCACTCTCTCCAACGTCATGATCAAACTCTCTTTGAAGTCGAGTACGTTCATAAAAGTGATTATAAGGGCGAGCGTTGAAGCCGGCCACGACTGGCGTCCGACCCTCACGTCGCGAGATTGTTCTAAAATCACCTCATGCCTTCGGAAATTTCAAGCTTCATCCGCTCGCTTCCAAAGGCCGAGCTGCATCTCCATCTAGAAGGCTCGATCGAGCCTTCCACCCTCCTAGAACTCCGCCAGCGCCACGGCATGCCAGGCGCAACGCTCGCCGAAGTCGAGCAACTCTACAACTACAAAGACTTCGCCGGATTCCTCTCCGCATTCAAAGATGTCACCGGACACCTGGGCACTCCCGAAGACTACGAACTCATCGCCTACCGCCTGATGGAGCGCCTCAAAGCGCAGAACATCCTTCACGCCGAGGTCATCGTCTCCGTCGGCGTCTGCCTCTGGCGCAAACAGGATTTCCCCGCCATCTTCGAAGGCCTAGAACGCGGCCGCCAGCGCGGCGAAAAAGACTTCGGCATCTCGCTCCTCTGGATCTTCGACGCCATCCGCCAATTCGGAGCAGAAAAAGCCCAGCCCGTCCTCGACCTCGCCATCCAGCTTCGCGACCGCAACGTAATTGCCTTCGGCATCGGAGGCGACGAGCGCGCCGGCCCGCCCGAATGGTTCGCCGCCGTCTACGCGCGCGCCGCCGAGCACGGCCTCCATCTCACCGCCCATGCCGGAGAAAGCGCCGGCCCCGACTCCATCTGGGGAGCGCTCAACCTAAAAGCCGAACGCATCGGCCACGGCCTGACTGCCGCGCAAGATCCCGAATTGATCGAAGAATTATCCGAGCGCCAAATCCCTATAGAAATCTGCCTCACGAGCAATCTCCGCACCGGCGTATGCGCCGACCTCGCCCAACATCCCGTCCGCCGCTATTTCGACCAGGGCCTAATGCTAACCCTGAACAGCGACGACCCCGCCATGTTCCACACCACGCTCGTCAACGAATACGCGCTCGCACAACAAACCTTCGCCTTCACCGACGAACATCTCCGCGAACTGGCCCGCAACTCGTTTGAAGCCTCGTTCCTGCCTCCCGAAAAGAAAATAGAATTCCTAAATCTCTTCGACGCCGCCACCGTCCGCTCGTAGAGCACGCTGTTCGCCGTTCGCAGGTCGCGGTCCGGGTTCTAAGCGAGGAGCGAACGACGAATAGCGCGACGAGACCCCATCCTCCCCCTGTGCCGCCAATCACACGCCGCCTCCCGCTCGCGCCTATAATGTCCCCCATGAAACTCGAAGAAAAAATTGCCGAACTAAAAAAACGCGACCAGATGGCGCTGGAAGGCGGAGGCGCTCAGCGCCGCGAGCGCCAGCACAAAGAAGGCAAGATGTCCGCCCGCGAACGCGTCGAATTCCTGCTCGACGAAGGCACCTTCGAAGAGACTGACAAGCTCGTCACCCACCGCTGCCACGATTTCGGCATGGAGCAGCAAAAATACTTCGGCGACGGCTTCATCACCGGCTACGGCCGCGTCGAAGGCCGCCTCGTCTACGTTTTCGCGCAAGACTTCACTGTCTTCGGAGGCTCCCTCTCCGAAGCCAACGCGCAAAAAATCGTCAAAATCATGGACCTCGCCGCCAAGATGGGCGCGCCCGTCATCGGCCTCAACGACTCCGGCGGCGCCCGCATTCAAGAAGGAGTCATGTCGCTGGCCGGCTACGCCGACATCTTCCTCCGCAACACTCTCTACAGCGGAGTCGTCCCGCAAATCTCCGCCATCATGGGCCCCTGCGCTGGCGGAGCCGTCTACTCTCCCGCCATCACCGATTTCATTCTGATGGTCGATCAAACCTCCTACATGTTCATCACCGGCCCCGACGTGATCAAGACCGTCACCCACGAAGAGGTCACCAAAGATCAGCTTGGCGGAGCCCACACGCACAACGAAACCTCCGGCGTAGCCCACTTCATGTGCCGCGACGACGCCGAATGCCTATCGATGGTGCGCGAGCTGCTGAGTTTCATTCCGTCTAACAACCTCGAAGACCCGACGCGCAAGGCTTGCACCGACCCAGTCGATCGGCTGGATGAGAAGCTCGACACGCTCATCCCCGATCAATCGAACATGCCCTATGACATGAAAGACGTGATCCACACTGTCGTCGACGATGGATATTTTTTCGAAATCCACGAGCACTACGCGAAGAACATCGTCGTCGGATTCGCCCGCTTCAACGGCAAGCCCGCAGGCATCGTAGCCAACCAGCCCGCTATGCTGGCCGGAACGCTAGACATCAACGCCAGCGTAAAAGGCGCGCGCTTCGTGCGGTTCTGCGATTGCTTCAACATTCCGCTGGTCACCTTCGAAGATGTGCCGGGATTTTTGCCTGGCACGCAGCAAGAATACGGAGGCATCATCCGCCACGGCGCCAAGCTCCTCTACGCCTTCGCCGAAGCGACTGTGCCGAAGGTGACCGTCATCACTCGCAAAGCCTACGGAGGAGCCTATTGCGTTATGGCCTCCAAGCACATCCGCACCGACGTAAACTACGCCTGGCCCAGCGCCGAAATCGCGGTGATGGGCCCGGAAGGCGCCGTCGACATCGTCTACAAACGCGAACTAGACCAAGCCGAGAACCGCGAAGAAGTCCGCCAGCAAAAAATCGAGGAATTCCGCGACAGGCTGGCGAACCCTTACGTCGCCGCTGATCGAGGGTTTGTGGACGCAGTCATCCAACCAAGAGAGACGCGTAAGAAATTGATCCAGGCGCTAGAGATGTTGGAGACAAAGCGGGATAAGAACCCGCCTAAGAAGCACGGCAATATCCCGCTCTAGAGTTTCATTGGTAGTGTGATGTGATGTGGCGCGGGCGCCCCCGCCCGCGAAAAGTTGGAATGAAGATTGCGCCGCTCTACCTAGCGGCCGCCGCAACTTTGAACCGGACTCGCTCCTTCCGCTGAAGATATTCAACAATCTCGAATAGATTGCGCGCCTGCGGATTGCCCGAAGGGCTTAGCATCCGCATTAGGCTCTTTGCCGAATGTTCCGTAACCTCCGCAAGCTCGGCAAAACCGATGGTCGCGTTAATGTAATCGCGCAACACTGCCTTGCCAGTTTCGACATCTCCCAACACAAAGCACTCGACGCTCTCGCGCAACAGCTCTTTGCGGAACGCCGCGTCCCGCCGGACACGCGCCTGAATCGTCTCCCGAAAACTACGTGTTAAGGGCATACTTGATCTACTCTCGAATCTTTCTTTTCTTGTAGTCAATCCATCTCGCTCGGGCGTCCTCGATATCCTTCTGCTGCCTTTTCTTGGTGCCGCCCGCGAGAAGGATTACCAAGCGTTCTCCGTCTCGTCCAAAATAAATCCGCAATCCCGGTCCGAAATTAACTCTGTACTCGTAAACCCCGCTCCCAACGCCCTTCACGTTCGAGAAGTTACCTTGCGCCAGCCTGGTAATCGCCACCGCGACCTTGGCCGCAGCTGGCGCACTCAAATCGTCAAACCACTGAGAGTACGGGCTGCGCCCGTCTCTTTCGAGATACTCGAGAATTTCGACCTGTCGTAATGGTAACATAAATGTTACCTTTGTGAAATAGACTTATTCGGCCCACAACAAAGCGCTCTTGGAGCTACTCGGGATTCTAATTCGCGCACGAAAACTTCCGCCCAAGAGAACATCGCTCTTCCAAATTTGACCCTCTCCCCCCACTCCCCCTACAATCCCAGTGCTCCACCATCCACATTCTTTTTCGGAGTTCCGTTCATGCGCCTTCTGCTGAAAAAAATCAGACCGCTCGGCAGCGCCTGCCTACCACTCCTCCTACTAGCCGCATTCGCACTCTCGGCCCAAGCCCAAAACGCGAACCCCGCCCCGCACAACGTCCTAATCAAGAACGCCACCGTGATGACCGTCACTCACGGCAACATCCAAAACGGATCGATCTACATCAAGGATGGCAAAATCGCCGCCGTGGGCGCCACCGTGAACGCGCCTGCCGACGCCACTGTCATCGATGCTGGAGGCAAATACATCACGCCCGGCATCGTCGACTCGCACTCGCACATCGCACTCGACGATGATGTCAACGAAGCTACCAGCCCCATCACGCCGCACATGATGATGAAGGACGCCTTCGATTACCAGGACAAGGCCATCTATCGCGCCCTCGCCGGTGGCGTGACCACGTCGCTCCTGCTTCACGGCTCGGCCAACATGATCGGCGGGCAGGCCGTCGTCATCAAGCACAAGTTCGGAGCCACCCGCGACGAACTGCTCTTCCCCAACGCGCCCCGCTCCATCAAATTCGCCAGCGGAGAAAATCCCAAGCGCGTTTACGGCAGCCGCGATCAACTCCCCTCAACTCGCATGGGCAATTTCGAGGTGCAGCGGCAAGCTCTCGTCGAGGCGCAGGAATACATCCGGGAGTGGGATGCCTACAACGAGAAAGTAAAACGCGGCGATAAAGACCCCACGCCTCCCAAGCGCGACCTCAAACTCGACGCGCTTGCCGACGTACTGCGCGGCAAACTCATGGTGCAGATCCATTGCTACCGCGCCGACGAAATGCTCACTGAGATCGCCATGGCCAAGGAGTTCGGCTACAACCTCCGCGCGTTTCATCATGCGGTGGAAGCCTACAAAGTTGCCGACCAACTCGCCGCCAATAATGTCGGCATCGCCACTTGGGCCGACTGGTGGGGCTTTAAGCAGGAGGCTTGGGACGCCATTCCATGGAACGCCGTCATCTCCATGCGCAAAGGCGTGCGCGTGGCCATCAAGAGCGACTCCGAGGATTACACTCGCCGGCTCAATCAGGATGCCGCCAAGATCATGCGCTACGGCGGAGCCACTGAAGAAGAAGCGCTGAAGATGATCACGCTGAATGGCGCCTGGATCATAGGCGTCGACGACCGCGTAGGCTCGATCGATGTGGGCAAAGACGCCGACCTGGTCATTTGGGACGGCTATCCACTCTCCACCTACGGCGTGCCAGAAAAAGTTCTAATCGACGGCGAAGTTTACTTCGATCGCAATCAACCGGGGCTCGGAACCACACACTACAAGGAGGGGGAATAATGCAGGCGTCAGCACTCAGCACTCAGCATTCAGCATTCAGAAAGGGCCTGTGGAGTGGACACTCGTGTCCGCCGCCGTTGACCTTAATGTTGCTCTTGATTTGTGCGGCGATCTCGACTCCAGCACTTGCCCAAGACCACCCTATAGCCCTAAAAGGCGGCAAGCTCCTAACCATCACCCACGGAGTAATCGAAAACGGCGTCGTAGTAATGCAGGGCGGAAAAATCACCGCCGTAGGTGCCGCCAGTTCAGTCAACGTACCCGCCGAAGCTCAAATCATCGACGCCACCGGAATGACCATCTACCCCGGTCTGATCGACTCCGAAACTCATCTCGGGCTCACTGAAATCGAAGCCGAAGCTATGACCAACGATCTGGTCGAGCCAAGCGACGAGATCATGCCCCACATGCACACTGCAGAAGCCTTCCACGCCGAATCCGCTCTCATCCCTGTGGCCCGCGTCAACGGAATCACCAACGCCATCGTCGCCCCCGAAAGCAGCGACACGCTCCCCGGCCAGGATTCCTTCATTCAACTCGCCGG